>JBGPIH010000024.1:0-26022 GCA_041484785.1 Candidatus Limnocylindria bacterium | reverse complement strand
TCGTTCATGAAGGGGATGATCGTGATCGATCGCAGCGCGGTCGGGACCGACAGCTTCCTGGGCGAGTTCGGGATGAACCTGTCGAAGGCCACCCGCTCGGTGGCGATCCCCTCGCTCGAGATCGATCAGCCCGACTGCCGCCGGGCGGCGCATTCCAGCTCGGTCGGACCCATCGACGAGACCCAGCTCTTCTACCTCGAGAGCCGCGGCATTCCGCCCGACGAAGCCCGCAAGTTCATCGTGCTCGGGTTCCTTGAACCGGTCGTCGCGCGCGTCCCGCTGGCCGATGCCCGGGATCGCCTGCGCGAGCGGCTCGAGGACAAATGGGACGCCGGGATCGGCGTGGGGGCCGTCGCCGCCGCGTGAGACGCATCGACCTGCTCGCGGTCGACGAGGTCCCTGAGGGCACCATGAAGATGGCCTGGGCGGACGGGACGGACCAGGTCCTCGTGGTGAACATCGGCGGCAGCCTGTCGGCCGTCCAGGGGATCTGCAGCCACGAGTACTTCGAGCTCGATCGTGGGTTTCTGACCGCCGGGACGCTGACCTGTGCGCTCCACCTGTCGCGTTTCGACCTGGAGTCCGGGGAGCCGCTCGATCCACCCGCCCAGGCGCCGCTGGCCGTCTACCCGGTAGTCGTCGAGGACGGCCGGATCCTGATCGAGGTCCCGGACGGGCCGCTCGAGGTCAACGAGTAGGCCTGCCGGGCGCCGTCGCGCCCGCGGTCACGGGCCGAGGGTGAGCGTCGAGACGGCCGCCGCCGCGATCGCCTCCGCGGTGAACGGAAGCGGGACCGTTCGGCCGCTCGACCAGAGGTCGATCTGGTCGTTGTAGTGGCGATCGAACGGGTTGCCTGACTGGCCGGTCGTGATCACGATCCGGGCGCCGTCCAGATCGCTCATGTCGATCGTCAGTCGATAGCTCGGCATGTTGGTCATGTCGAAGACGTGATCGATGCCGACCGGCCGGTAGGCTGCATCCCCGGGGTCCGGATACGCCGCGGTGAACCGGTAATAGGTGTTGTCGATGGCTCCGGCCATCCCCGGAACCGCGTGCGGGCCGTCGTTGAAATACCACTCCAGCGGTCCGATCCCGCTCATGCCCAGCGTCGCTTCGCGGAAGGTGGCCGTGTGGAGCCGTCCCCATGACCAGCGATCCGGGCTGCCGATCGCCGCGCGGAGCTCCGCACCGGCTTCGTCCATGGCGCGGGCGACGATCGCGGCGGCCCCCTCGGTGATGCCGGTGGTGGCCGTGTCGTCCCACCAGCGGTTCGTCGGATCGGCGAGGAGCTGGCGCAGCAGGACCCACGAGAACGGACTGCCGACGTAGTCCCGGGCGAGCGACGACCCAAGATCGTCATCGAAGATGTCGCGCAGCACGCGGTACTCCCAGGCGTTCCAGGCGGCACAACCCATGCTGTCGGTCCCGCACGCCCCGTCCCACCCGGAGATCCGGGCGGCGATCGTGCGGCCATCCTCTGTCGTCGGCGTCGCACCCTTCAGCAGCGGCACGACGTCGTGGGCTCGCAGCGGTGAGCTGTCGAACTGGATCGAGCGGAGCTCCTGGACGGTCAGCCCGTCGCCGGCATGGCTCTTGAGCAGGTCGATGATCCGCTGCGCCCGGTAACCGGGATCCCACTCCTGGGCGACGAAATACGGGTAAGCGCCGTCGACGGCGGCGTTGTTGGCACTGACGATCCAGCCGTTGGGGGGATCGAGCTGCCAGGGCAGATCGTCGTACGGGATGCTCCCGGTCCACTCACCGCTGCCATCGTCGCCCCGGACCGGCCGATCCCCGCGATCGGCCGGGTTCGAGCGGATCGGGACGGAGCCCGGGAACTGGTAGCCGATGTGGCCGTCGACGTCGGCGTACACGAAGTTCTGCGCCGGGGCGCCGTAGAGCGCCAGGCTCGCCCGGAAGCCGTCGAAGTTCGCCGCCGTGTTCAGGCCGAGGATCGCCTCGAGCGTCCGATCCGTCCCTCTGTTGGCGGTCCAGCGGAGCGCCATCGGCGGCGCGTCGGCGAGCTTGTCCTCCACCCCGTTGAGGATGGGCCCGTGCATCGTGGAGCGGACCTCGAGGTCCACCGAGGCCTCCCCCTTGACCTTGATCTGCTCGTGGCGGACGTCAAACGGGATGGACGCGCCAAGGTGGAGGTAGTTGGCCGGGTTGGCCGGATCCACGGTCTCGACCACCAGGTCCTGGACGTCCGGGTCGACATTCGTCGCGCCCCAGGCGATCCGTGCGTTGTGGCCGAGGACCACCCCGGGGACGCCGGGGAACGAGACCCCCGCGACGTCATAGGGACAGGCGTCGCTGAGGGTTCGACAGTGAAGACCGTTCATGTACCAGATCGACGGCATCGAGATGCCGAGGTGCGGGTCGTTGGCGAGCAGCGCGCCTCCCGTCGCCGACATCGATGGCGCGACGACCCAGTTGTTCGAGCCGATCCCATGGTCCGAGGCGAGTCCGTCCGCGGCGTCGAGCCCGGCGATCTGGAGGGCTTCCTGGCCGAGCCCGGCGACCGATCGCCAGGCCGCGGACTGGGCCGCATCGAGCCGCCGGGTCGTCGCCCCGGCCGGTGCGGCGGACGTCGACCGCGCCGCGGGCGCTGAGGCGGTCGCGGTCGTGCCGGGCACCGCGACCACCCTGGGTGCCGCGATCGCGGTCCGCTTCGCGCCTGCCCCGCCCGACCCCGGCAGCCCGCTCGGCGTGATGACCGGGGCGTCCGGCCGGTACGCCGGGAAGAGCGAATCCGTCCGCGCCGGGTCACCCAGTGCCGCGTCCGCCAGGTACCGGAACACCTCGGAATCGAAGTTGCCGCCGAGGTTCCAGGCCTGGACCTTGCCCCAGGCGACCGTGTCGAGGTCCGTCCAGGGCTCGGGCGTGTCGCCGCTGGCCAGGAACGCCAGGCCGAGCGAATCTCGGTGGCCGTCGAGCCACGCGTTGACGCCCTCGGTGTAGGCATCGAGGACGGCCCGGGTGGCCGGCGAATAGGCCTCGAGGTCACGCTGGGCGGCGACTCGCCAGCCGAGCGTCCGGATGAAGCGGTCGGTGTCGAGCTGGCTCTCGCCGAAGAGCTCGGACAGGCGCCCCGACGAGATGTGCCGCCAGACCTCCATCTGCCACATCCGCTCGCTGGCGTGAACGTAGCCCTGGGCGAAGAAGAGGTCGTGCGTCGAATCGGCGGTGATGTGGGCGATCCCGGCCGCGTCGCGAACGACGCTGACGGAGGCACCGAGCCCGGCCACGCGCGCGGTCCCGGTTGCCTGCGGGAGTGCCCGGCCCGTGACCACCGCGAGCAGGCCAACCAGGGCGACGGCGACGGCGAGGATCGCGACGAGCGCGAGGACGAGGACGCCCCGGACGATACGCACAGACCCTCCCGCGGCCCGATGACCTGCCGAACCGTAGTGTGGCGGCCGGCGCGGGCCGTTGCAGGTGCCCGGCGCGCCTGGCTCAGCGGGCCAGCAGGGTCCCGAGGCCGAGTGCCTCGGCGCGCCGGGCGATGGCCGCCCCGAAGACGACATCGGCGAGGCCGACGCCGAGGTGGCTGACCACGACCCGGCCGCTGGATGGGCGAGGCGTCGCGGCGAGCAGCGCCTCGCCCAGGGTTGCCGTCGGTTCCGGGTAGCCCTCGAACAGCCCGGCCGCGCGATTGGCTAGGAACTGCTCGCGCTGGTCGACCACGAAGATCGCGGCATCGCGGGCGACCTCGGCCGAGCAGTATGTCGCGTAGTCCACCGCCACGACCAGGGCGTCGGGCGCCAGCCAGTCCGTGGTCATCACCTGTCGGATCGGCCCGAAGGATGCCGCCGTCACGACGACGTCGGCACCGGCGACGGCAGACCTCGCGTCGACGGCGACCCGCGCTCCGGCGATCCCCGGCGTTGCCTCGGCTTCACGGACGAGCGCCTCGGCACGCTCCCGGTTCCGATCGAAGACGGTGAGTCGCACGCCGGGCAACGTCCCCCCGAGCACCGCCAGGTGACTCCGTCCCTGCACGCCGGCCCCGATCAGGGCGGTCCGCGGCGATCGGCCGCCAACCCGGGGGGCGAACCGGCGGATCGCCACCCCGCTCACGGCAGCCGTGCGCAGCGCGGTGATCGGCCCACCGTCGAGGATGGCCGTCGGCAGTCCCGTCGAGGCGTCGTTGAGGATCACGACGGCATGGATCGCCGGCAGGCCGAGCTCGCCGTTCCCGGGGTACCCGGCGACCCATTTCATCCCGACGAGATCGTCCCGACCCTCGGGATCGGCGCCGCGCAGGTGAGCGGGCATCGCATGGAGGAACGATTCGGGAGCGCGCGGATGGACCCCGATCTTGGCCGGCAGCTCCGCGTCCGCGACGAGCGCGGTCATGGTCCGCTCGGCGAGCGACAGGCGCTCATCCAGGCCGGGCATTGCCGCGAGGACGTCGGCCGCGGCCAGGTAGCGCAGCGGCGGTGGCGGGATGGCGACCATTGGCCGGAGTTTACGCGGCGACGATGGCCTAGGATGCTGCGGTGGCCCCGATCGACGTCGAGCTGAGTCTCGACAACCTCAAGCTGGAGCGCGACGCGATCGTCCTGTACGACGCCCTGTCGGGCATCGAGAAGGACCGGCACCGGGCCGACGCCTTCCGGCGGATCGCCTCGAACGAGCGTCGCCACGCCGACATCTGGGCGTCCAGGCTGGCCGAGCTCGGGGTCGCCGTGCCGCCGGCCGGTGGCCCGCGGATGCGCGTCCGTTTCATCATCCTGGCCGCTCGCCTCTTCGGGACGGCCTCCGTCGCCGAGCTCGTCAAGGCGCTCGAAGGCGACGAGGAGGCGCTCTACGAGGCCCAGGGCAGCTCGCCGGACGTCGCTGCGATCGCCGCCGACGAGCGGGAGCATGCGGAGATCTGGGAACGGCTCAAGAGCGGCGCGGGCGTGGCCGGTGCGGCCGGTGCGTCCGGGGCCGGTGCGGCCGGCTCCGGGGCTGGTGCGGCCGGCATGGCCGACCCGGGCCGGGACGGCGTGGCCATCGCCCGCCGGGCGAAGAGCGCAGCTGAAGTCGGCAAGGGCGAGACCTGGCATCGGGCCGGCGGGCGATCGGGGACGCTGCGAGCGGTGATCTTCGGGGTCAGCGACGGCCTGGTCAGCAACCTGTCGCTGGTCATGGGCGTGGCGGGGGCGGCGGCCGGCCATCCCAGCTTCATTCTCCTTGCCGGGATCGCCGGCCTGCTCGCCGGAGCCTTCAGCATGGCCGCCGGCGAATACATCTCGATGCAAAGCCAGCGCGAGCTGTTCGAACGTCAGATCGCCCTCGAGCGTGCCGAGATGGCGGCGATGCCCGAGGAAGAGGAAGCCGAGCTGGCCGCCTCGTATCGAGCGAAGGGCTTCACCCGGGAGGAGGCCGCGACGATCGCCCATCGGATCTTCGGGGACCCGGAGACGGCGCTCGACCTGCTGGTCCGCGAGGAGCTCGGGCTCGATCCCGACGAGCTCGGCTCCGCCTGGGGAGCGGCCGGTGGCTCGTTCGTGGCGTTCGCGATCGGTGCCGTCGTCCCGGTCATCCCGTACCTGTTCGGCGGTGGAACGACCGCACTGCTGGTGAGCCTGGGCCTGAGTCTCGGCGCGCTCTTCGGGGTCGGTGCCGCGGTCAGCCTGCTGACCGGTCGCGGCCTGGTCTTCTCGGGCGTCCGCCAGCTCGGGATCGGCCTGGCTGCCGCCATCGTGACCTACCTGATCGGCTCGCTGATCGGGGTCACGGCAGCCGGCTGACGCCACATGGCAGACGACCTGGTCGCACGCCTCCGGACCGAAGGTCTGACTCCGACGAGCTGGGCCAACGGCCCCGGCGATCGATACGGCGCGCACGAGCACGGCTACGACAAGGTCATCGCCGTCGAGCGTGGATCGATCACGTTCGGCCTTCCGGAGACCGCCGACACGATCGAGCTGACCGCCGGTGACCGCCTCGAGCTGCCCGCCGGCACGCGCCATGACGCGCTGGTCGGCCGAGGTGGCGTAGCCTGCCTGGAGGCGCACCTCCCGGCCGGTTCGCTGGCCCGGCCGGCCCGCCTCCGCCAATCCGGGACATGGTGACGTCCAGCCGGAATCGAACGAGGCCCCGGTCCCGGGGCCTCGTCGAGTAGGCTAGAGGTAGCGCTGGTGGGTTCAGTGGCTCCCGAACCGCATCCAGAACACGACCTCGTCCTTGGGGGTGTACCCCCGCTGACGCCAGTCGTCGGTGCCCAGCGCGAAGCTGATCAGCGAAAACAGCGCCAGGAGCCCGATGATGATCGCGATGACCATGGGTGATCCTCCGCTGTGGTGGCACCCATTCAGGTGCCTAGGATTCCATAATAGCCTAACGAATCGATGCTGACAACGACTTATGACCTAATGGAGTGTGACTAAGTGCCTGTTCGGCCGGCTCTGGACCGAACGGACCTGCGGCTGCTCGAGCTGCTCCAGGCCGATGGGCGCCGCCCCTACGCCGAGCTCGGGGCAGAAGTCGGGATCAGTGGCCCGTCGGCCCATGAGCGAGTGAAGAAGCTCGAATCCCGCGGCCTGATTCGAGGCTATACCGCGCTGGTCACCCCCGAAGCGCTGGGCTACGGGGTCCTCGCCTTCAGCTGGCTGACCCAGGCTCCCGGGACCGGCGCACACGATCTGACGGCGGACTTCGCGGCCATTCCCGAGGTGGAGGAGTGTCACCACATCGCCGGTGAGGCGGACTACCTGCTGAAGATCCGTGTCGTCGACACGAGCGACCTCGAACGGATCATCCACCGCCTCCAGACCAATCCCGGCGTCTTCTCGACCGAGACGGACGTGGTCCTCTCGAGCGCGTTCGAACGCCGAGCCCTCCGCGCGGCGGGCCGCGCGGGTGAAACCGATGGCTCGATCGAGGCGTAGTCGATGACAGAGCGCCACCAGGGTGCCACCGACGATGCCGGCCTCGTTCGCGAGCTGGCGGCGGGCTCGGAGGCGGCCCTGGGAATTCTCTATGACCGGTACGGCGACGCGGTGTTCGCGGCGGCATACCGGCTGACGTCAGATCGAGGAGTTGCCGAGGAAGTCGTGCAGGAGACGTTCCTCACCTTGTGGAATCGCGCCGAGCTGTTCGACGCGCGCATGGGGTCGCTGGCCGCGTGGCTGCACACGATCGGGCGGAACCGGGCGGTGGATCGCCTGCGAGCGGCGGGCCGGCGCCCCCAGCTCGTTGCCCTTTCGTCTTCGGCGGTGCCCGACGAGAACGAGACGCAGGCGCTGGAGCGTGCCGTGGCCGGCGGCACGGTCATGGCCGGCGCGGTCCAGCCGCTTGGGCCGGAAGAAGCTGCCGCGGCCGCGGATCTGCGAGACGCGATCCGGACCGCCGTGGCGGCGATGCCCGACGCGGAACGAACGGTGATCCTCCTGGCGTACCAGGAGGAGCTGTCACAGACGGAGATCGCCGAGCGGCTCGCGTGGCCGCTCGGAACCGTCAAGACGAGGACTCGGCGGGCGCTCCTGCGCCTTCGAGAAGCCCTCGGCGCGGAGTTCGGCCCGTCAGCCGAGCTGGATGCCGTGCCGGTACGGACCGGCCAGGATCGATAGGACACGATGGATCACGACGCAACGCGCGAACAGATGGAGTTGGCGGCCCTCGAGCCGGCCGGAATCGAGCGGTTGATGGCCGGCGATACGCCTACGGCCCAGGCCGTCGCGGCGCACCTCACGGGCTGCCCGGCCTGCACCGGTGAGCTCGCCCGACTGGAGCGCGCCTCGAAGCTCATCGGGGCAGCCGTTCGGGAGACGCCGCCCGCCGATCTGCGCGAACGCACGCTGGCGACGGTGCGCGCGCTCGGGCGCACGCGCGGCGTCCCGGCGCTGGCCGGCGCGGCGCCCGGCGGCCTCGCGTCCGAGGTCGCCGTGCCCATGCCGATCCCGGCGGCGGGACCAATGCGATCGCCGCGCGGCCGGCGCGTCGCGGTTGGCTGGATCGCCGCCATCGCCGCCGCTGTCGTCCTGTCGGTGGCGACCACGTCGCTCGTCGTCGGCTGGCGGGTCGACAGGAGCCTGGCCGCACAGACCGAGACGATCGGGGCCCTCCAGGAGGTGACGACGGGGACGCTGCGGGTGACCTCCGAGCCGGACGCCAGGCATGTCGTCCTGACCGCCGCTTCGAACCCGAACCTCAATGGGACCCTCGTCTTCTCGCCATCGACCTCCGAGCTCGTGGTCGTCACGACCGGGCTGACCCTTCCGCCGAGCGGCCAGGAATACCGCTGCTGGGTCGAACGAGCCGGCGAGCGTGAGCGGGTCGGCAAGATGTTCTTCAGTGGCGACCTGGCCTACTGGATCGGACCGGTTTCGGCGGTCTCCGGCTTGTCCGGCGGGGCCCGGTTCGGCGTCTCGCTGGTCGATGCCGCCGGTGCGGCGACTGATACGGCCCCGATCCTCGCCGGGGGCCTCTGACCCGAGCCGGTCAGTCCGCCGGCGCCGCCGGGCTCGCCTCGGGCTCGTCGACCGGTTCAACGTCCAGCACCTCGTCCGGCGGAGGGGCGCCCAGGTAGGCACGATGGAGGAGGAGCATCTGCTCGGCGGCTTCGGGACTCACGTCGAATCCGTCCTCGGTCATGACCAGCGACAGCCACGCGGCCTCTCGGGGCCGTTCCTTGGCGTCGATCTCGGCTTCGTGCCTGCGCGAATCCATGACCACCAGCCAGACCAGCCCGGCCCCGACGATGAGTCCGACGACTAGCAGCCAGACGTTGAATTCAGCGTTCATCGGCGGCCAGTATAGGAGCGGTCTGCCGGCCGCCTCCGCTCCCGGCGGGACGGACCCGCTCCCGCGAGGAGCGCCGTTACACTTCCGCGGATGATCGACTTCACACCCAACCCGATCGCGCTCCAGCTGGGTCCGCTGACCCTGCATTGGTACGGCATCGCCTACGCCGTGGGCCTGGCCGTCGCGTACGTGATCATCAACCGCGAGGCGCGCTGGCACGGGCTCGACACCGCCGTTCTGGGCAACGGGATGATCGTCGTCGCCATCGCGGCCCTCGTCGGCGGACGCCTGTACCACGTGATCGACCAGTGGCAGCTCTATCGTGACGACCTGCTCAAGATCGTCCAGCCACCCTACTCGGGCCTGGGCGTGTACGGCGGGATCATCGCCGGCACGGTCGCGGCCTTCGTCTATGCCAGGCGCACGCGCCAGCCATTCCTGCGCTGGGCGGACGCCGTGGCGCCCGGACTGTTTGTCATGCAGGCGATCGGCCGATTCGGCAACTTCTTCAACCAGGAGCTGTATGGAGCTCCCACGGACCTGCCGTGGGGGATCGCCATCCAGTGCCAGTACCGGACCCAGGGTTACCCGTGTCCCCCGGGGTCGGACCCGGCCGCGACGCTCGGCCAGCACTTCCAGCCGATGTTCCTGTACGAGTCCCTGTCCGGCCTGCTCGGCGCGATCGCCCTGATCTGGTTGGCGCGCCGGTTCGCCGGTCGGCTCCGGCCTGGCGACCTCCTCCTGGTCTTCTTCATCTGGTACGGCTCTGTGCGCTTCGTCGTCGAAGCCTTCAAGGCCGACAACTGGACGTTCTTCGGTGTTCCCGTCGCACAGATCATCTCGGTGCTGATCATCGTTCCGGCGCTCGCCATCCTGGTCTGGCGGCATCGGTCCGGCCATCCGTCCGACGACCCGCCGCCTCGCCCGGAGCCGACCGGGTGGGGTTCCCGACGACCGCCCGCCGAAGCGGAACCCGGGGGCGAGGATCAGGAGCATCTCGAGCCCGGCCCAACGGTCGCCTGAGGGTGGGCGAGCCCGACCGTCCGGGTGCCACGGGTCGGCGCCGTCCACCGCCGGCGCGCGTCTCGCCTGAGGCGCTCGCCGCGGCCCGGGGCGGACCCCCCGAGGGGCTCGCCTGGCTCGGGCGGGCCCCTGAGTCCTCCGCCTCCCTGCTGTATCGCCTCGTGCGCGTCGCTGCCCGCTTCGTCCTGTTCGTCGGATTCCGGTTCCGGATCGCCGCCGATGGGCAGGAGCAGTTACCGCGCGGTGGCTACCTCCTGGTGGCCGCCGCGCACCGCGGCTGGATGGATCCGTTCGTCGTGCTCCATGCCCTGCCGGTTGAGCCACGAGCGTGGTTCCTGGGCAGCGCCCCATCCACGTTCACATCGCGCTGGCGTGAGCGCCTCATCCACCGGCTCGGGGGCCTGCTGCCAGTCTGGCGCGGAGGCCTCGGGATCGAGCAGCACGTCGCCTCGGCTCGAGCGGTGATCGGCAATGGCGGCGTCTTCGTCCAGATGCCCGAGGGGACGGTCAGCGGGCCGCCCGGTCGGATCGGTGAATTCCGGACGGGCTGGGCGGTCATCGCCCTGCGAACGGACGCGCCGATCGTGCCGCTGGCGATCGCCGGCACGGACGAGCTGTACCTCGGGCGCCGGATGGGCTCGCGGGTCCTGCCGGTGACGTCGGTCCGTGCCCTGGCCGTCCTGGACGCGGGCGACCCGCTTCCGGCGGAAGGCTCCCGCGAGGAGCTGGCGGTGGCTCGACGGATGAGCGAGGCCCTGGCGGCAATCCTCGGCCCGGTGGTGGTGGAGCTCCACGGCCTGACCGCCGATCCGCCCGAGCGCCCGCGACGGTTTCATCGCCGGCTCACCTGGCTGCTGCTCCGGCCCGGACGTCTGGATCGCGACGGTTGAACCGGTCGATGAAGTCGCGCACTATCCTCGGCGGAATGCACTACGCGGAGACGATCCTCGATCTGGTCGGAGGGACGCCGCTCGTGCGGATCAGCCGGTTGACCCGGGACCTCGGGCCGGCCGACCGCCAACCCCTGCTGCTGGCCAAGCTCGAGATGCTCAACCCGGGCGGCTCGGTGAAGGACCGGATCGGGCTCCCGATGATCGAGGCCGCTGAGCGCGCCGGTCTGCTCAAGCCAGGCGGCACCATCATCGAGCCGACGTCCGGCAATACCGGCCACGGCCTGGCGATCGCCGCGGCGCTCAAGGGCTACCGCTGCATCTTCGTGATGGCCGACAAGCAGTCCTCCGAGAAGCAGCAGCTGCTGCGCGCGTACGGTGCCGAGGTCGTGCTCTGCCCGACCAACGTCGCTCCGGAATCGCCGGAGAGCTACTACTCCGTGGCGGCCCGGCTCGCCCGCGACATCCCGGGCGCCTTCAAGCCCGATCAGTACTGGAACATCGAGAACCCGGCCGCCCATGAGCGGACGACCGGTCCCGAGATCTGGGACCAGACAGCCGGCCGGATCACCCATCTCGTGGCCAGCGTCGGGACGGGCGGCACGATCTCCGGCGTTGCCCATGCCCTCAAGGCGCGCAACCCGGCGATCCAGGTCATCGGTGCCGACCCCGAGGGGAGTGTCCTGTCCGGTGACAGCCCCCGGCCGTACCTGACCGAGGGGGTCGGCGAGGACTTCCTCCCGGGGACGCACGACCCCTCGGTCGTCGACCGCTGGGTGCGGGTCAGCGACCGCGACGCGTTCGCGATGGCCCGCCGCCTCACCCGCGAAGAGGGAATCCTAGCCGGCGGCTCGTGCGGAACCGCGCTGGTGGCCGCTCGCGCGGTGGTCCGCGATCTGACCCAGGACGAAGGCGGAGCAAATGCCGTCGTGGTCGTGATCCTGCCCGACAGCGGACGGAACTACCTGTCCAAGATCTACAACGACGAGTGGATGCGGGCGAACGGGCTGCTCGCCACCACGGGCGCCAGGATCCGCGTGGCCGAGCTGCTTGCCGATCGCCATCACGCGCCCGACCTGCCGTCGGTGGTCGTCGCCCGGACCACGGAGCGAGTCGGCGACGCGATCGCCACGCTCCAGGCCTACGGGATCAGCCAGCTCCCGGTCTCCGAGGACCCTGAAGGCGACGCGGTCGTCGGCCTCGTTGGGTCGATCAGCGAGAAGGGTCTCCTGGACCGGGCCTTCCACGATCCGTCCGTGGTGAACCGGACGGTCGGCGAGGTGATGGATCCGCCCCTCCCCCTGGTCGACGCGTCGGCGACGCTCGACGAGGCATTTGCGCTGCTGACAGGCGGCGCCGCCGCCCTCGTGGCGGTCCGTGGCGATCGCCCGGCCGGAGTCGTCACCAAGCTGGACTTCCTCGAATACCTGGCCCATCGCCCGGCGGGGCCGGCCTGACGGATCCTGCCGCCCCGCTCCGGTCCGGCCGAACCAGGCGTTAGAGCCAGGGCAGCTTGATCGGGATCAACGCGTTGAGGAGCAGCCCAAGGGTCAGCAGCCCGCCCGAGCGGCGGCTGTGGACGAACGCCCAGCCGACGAACCACAGCGGCCAGGTCGGGTAATCGGGCGGAGGGGCGGCCGGCTTCGGCTTGCCGAAGGTCTCGAGCACCTGCAGCAGGCGCGGGATCCCGAGGACGACGAGGAGGACCCACGGCCCGACGAGCCCGACGACGGCGGCGAGGATCGCGAGCGGGTAGAACGCGATCATCAGCCAGCTGCCGACGGTCCGAGCCCGCGCTTCGCCGAGGATCACCGGCAGGGTCCGAACGTCGAGCTTGCGGTCCGCCTCGATCTTGTCGATGTGCTTCCCGAACAGGACCGAGGTCACGAGCAGGGCATACGGCACCGACAGCAGGAGCACCCACGGCTCGATCGTCCCGGTGGCGGCGAGGAACGTGCCCCCGACCATCAACGGGCCCCAGACGATGAAGACCCCGGGCTCGCCCAGGCCGCGGTGCTTAAGCCGGATCGGCGGCGCGACGTAGAAGACCGAGACGAAGAGTCCGCCCAGGGCGAAGGCGACGATCAGCGGCCCGCGCACGGACGCGAGGTAGAGCATGAGGAGCGCGTCGATCGTGTTCACCAGCACGATCGCGGCGGCGAGCTGGCGCTTCGTCACCCAGCCGGAGAGGATGGGATGGGGAGCGTAGAGGGCACGGACGTAGTCGTCGGTGTCGATCCCGCTCGAGGTGTCGAAGTAGTCGTTGATCATGTTGTTCGCCGCGTGGGCCAGCACGAGGCCGATGACCGCGACCGCGAAGAGGCCCCAGTCGACCGCGGCGCCGCCGGCGGTTCGGGCCGCCTCGACCGCCAGCAGTCCACCGATGAGCCCGGACCAGATGGTCATCGGGAAGACCGCGGCACGGGTGATCACGAGCCACTTGCCGACGCTGTCGAGCGGTCGGGTCTTCGGCGGGTTGGCGGTCTCGAGGATTTCCTTCCAGGCGAGGAGCCGCTCGCGGAGCGAGATCGGGGCGATTGCGGTCGTCGGGCTGTCCTGGGCGGCGGTACTCATCGTGGGGGGATCCTCGGCGGCGCTGCGTGAAACGTGCGACGAGAATGTATCAGGTTACTTGTTTGTATGCGACCATGCGCGGATGCGCGTCCCGCCCATTCGCACCGCCCGCTTCGAGCTCGTCTCGATGTCCATGCGCTTCATGCGCCTGCTGCTCGCGCGTGACCTCGACGCCGCCTCGGCGGAGATCGGGACAGGCGTCCCGGACGACCTGCCCGACCAGCTCGACAGCTTCCTCCAGTTCAGGATCGTCGACCTCGAGGACGATCCGGCGGCGCAACCGTGGCTCGGGCGGGCCATCGTCCTGACCGAGCCCGACGGCATCACCAGGTTCGTCGGCACGGTCGGGTTCCACGCGCCGCCCGACGCCGATGGACGGGTCGAGGTGGGCTACCGCGTCCAGCCCGAGTATCGACGGCAAGGGGTCGCCGGCGAAGTGGTGCGCGCGCTCTTCGACTGGGCCGCGCGCGAGCACGGGGTGCGCCGCTTCCGTGCCGCCGTCGCGCCGGGCAACGTGGCGTCGCTCGCGGTCATCTCGCGTCTCGGGTTCCACCAGGCCGGGGTCCAGATCGACGACATCGACGGCGAGGAGCTCGTCTTCGAGCTCGATGGCTGGACCGTCACGTCCTAGGCTCGCGAATGCCATGATGCCGCAGTGCACGACGCCGATCGTCAGGACGCCTTCGATACGCTCGCGGTGCATGCCGGCGCCGAGCCCGACGAGCTGACCGGGGCGGTCTCGCCGCCGATCTACCAGACGTCGACCTTCGCCCAGGACGGCGTCGCGCGGCCGCGGCGCGGGTACGAGTACGCACGCTCACAGAACCCCACCCGCGAGCGCCTCGAGCGCGCCGTCGCGACCCTCGAAGGCGGCACCCACGGGATAGCCTTCGCTTCGGGGTCGGCCGCCACCGCCGCGATCGCCGAGCTGGCCGAACCGAGCGACGAGATCGTGGTCGGCGACGACGTCTACGGCGGCACGTTCCGCTATCTCGAGCGGGTCCACCGAGCCAGGGGGATCGATTCCCGGTACGTGGATCTCGCCTCGGGCCAGGACGCGCTCTGGGAGGCCCTCTCGGAGCGGACCCGGCTGGTGTGGTTCGAGACTCCGACCAACCCGCACCTGAAGCTCGTCGACATTGCCGCCACGGTCGGGATCGTGCGCAAGCGCGCGGCCCAGGGTGGCCGCCAGCCGCTGGTCGTGGTGGACAACACGTTCGCCTCGCCGGCGCTGCAACGGCCCCTGAGCCTGGGTGCGGACATCGTCTTCCACTCGGCGACCAAATACCTGGCCGGCCACTCGGACACGATCCTGGGGGTCGCCGTCACGTCGAACGAAGCTGCCGCTGAGCGCCTGCGCTTTCTCCAGAACGCGATGGGCGGCGTTCCCGGCCCCCTCGACTGCTTCCTGGTGCTGCGCGGCCTGCGCACGCTCCCCCTGCGGATGGAGCGCCACGGGGCCAACGCCACGGCCGTCGCGCGGTTCCTGGCCGGGCGGGCTGACGTGGCCTCGGTTCGCTATCCCGGGCTCGCCAGCGGCCCGCACGCGCATCCCTCGGCCGGGCTGGTCGGCGTGCAGATGCGCTCCGGCGGAGGCATGGTCTCCTTCGTACCGGCGGCCGGCGGACGCCACGGACGACCGCCCGCGGCGCGAGCCATCGCAATCGGGGAGGGGACGCGCCTGTTCACGCTGGCCGAATCGCTCGGTGGCGTCGAGTCGCTGATCGAGCTGCCGGCGGCGATGACCCACCTGTCCGTGGCTGGGTCACCGCTCGAGGTCGATCCGGCGCTCATCCGGCTGTCGGTCGGGATCGAGGACGCCACGGACCTGATCGCGGACCTGGCACGCGCGCTCGACGAAGCCTGAGGTCTCTGCATGGTCAAGTACGCGATCGGTGTCGACTTCGGAACGGAGTCGGGACGCGCCGTGCTGGTCGACGTCGTCGATGGTCGGCAGGTGGCGACCGCGGTACATCCGTACGCCAACGGCGTGATCGACGCGCGGCTGCCGCTGCCCGGTCGCGAGGTGCGACTCCCGCCGGATTGGGCCCTCCAGGACCCCGAGGACTACCTCGAGGTCTTTCGCCAGGCCATCCCGTCGGTCCTGCGCCAGGCGGGGGTGGATCCCTCGGACGTGGTGGGCGTCGGGATCGACTTCACCGCCTGCACGATGCTGCCGGTCACGCGCGACGGCACGCCGCTCGCGAGCCTGCCGGAGCTCCGCCACAATCCGCATGCCTGGGTCAAGCTGTGGAAGCACCATGCGGCCCAGCCCGAGGCGGACCGGATCAACGCGGTCGCCCGGGCGACCCGCCAGGGCTGGCTCGATCGGTATGGCGGGCGGATCTCGTCGGAATGGTTCTTCTCCAAGGCCCTCCAGATCCTCGACGAGGCCCCCGAGGTCTACGCTGCCGCCGGCCGCCTGATCGAGGCCGCGGACTGGGTGGTCTGGCGGCTGACCGGGATCGAGACGCGCAATGCCTGCACGGCGGGCTACAAGGCCATGTGGTCGAAGCGCGACGGCTTCCCCGACTCGAGCTACTTCGCCGCGCTGGATCCTCGGCTGGCCAACGTCATCGACGAGAAGATGCGCCGCGACGTTCGGAGCATGGGGGAACGCGCCGGTGGCGTCTCCGACGAGGCGGCGGCCTGGACCGGCCTGCTCCCCGGGACGGCCGTCGCCGTGGCCAACGTCGACGCGCACGTCGCCACTCCCGCCGCGACGGTCATCGATGCCGGGCGGATGGTGATGATCATGGGAACCTCGACCTGCCACGTCGTGCTGTCGCGCGAGGAACGGGCGGTTCCGGGCATGTGCGGCTATGTCGAGGACGGGGTCATCCCCGGCTTCTTCGGGTACGAGGCCGGCCAATCGTGTGTCGGCGACCACTTCAGCTGGTTCGTCGAGCACGCCGTGCCGGAGGCGTACCAGGCGGAGGCCCGGGCGCGCGGACTCGACATCCACGCGTTCCTGCAGGAGAAGGCGGCACGACTGCAGCCGGGCGAATCCGGTTTGCTGGCACTCGACTGGTGGAACGGAAATCGCTCGGTCCTGGTCGACGCCGAGCTCGGAGGCCTGCTCGTCGGGGCGACGCTGGCGACGGTGCCCGAGGAGATCTACCGAGCGCTCGTCGAGGCGACCGCCTTCGGGACCCGGGTGATCATCGAGACGTTCGAGGCGCATGGCGTCCCGATCCGCGAGATCGTCGCCTGCGGCGGCCTGGCCGAGAAGAGCCCGATGATCATGCAGATCTATGCGGACGTCACCGGCCGCCCGCTGAAGCTCAGCGCCTCGGACCAGACCCCGGCGCTCGGCGCGGCGATGTTCGGGGCGGTGGCGGCCGGTATCGAGGCCGGTGGGCATCGCTCGATCGAGGATGCCGCCCGGGCGATGGCCCGGCTCAAGGACCTCGGTTACGAGCCGATCCCGGAGCACGTCGCGACCTACGACCAGCTCTACCGCGAGTACCTCCGGCTGCACGACTACTTCGGACGTGGCGAGAACGACCTGATGAAGACGCTGCGGCGACTGCGCGCCGAGGCCGGGTCCCGGGCGGCCGTGGCGCCGGCCGCGACTTCGCCGACCGCTACGTCGCCCGCGGAACGCGCTCCCGTGGAGGCCTGAGGTGCGTCTCGAATCGCTGCGCCAGGAGTTGGTGAGCCTGCACGAGGAGCTGCCCCGCAACGGCCTGGCGGTCTGGACCGGCGGCAACGTCAGCTCGCGGGATCCCGAGACCGGCCTGGTCGCCATCAAGCCCTCCGGGATCCGCTATGGCGAGCTGACCGCCGAGCGGATGGTCGTCGTCGATCTCGATGGCCGGATCGTCGAGGGCACCCTCAAGCCATCCTCGGACACCGCCAGCCACCTCTACATCTACCGGCATCGGCCGGACGTCAACGGGGTCGTCCACACCCACTCGCGCTACGCCACGGCGTTCGCCGCGGTCGGCCGATCGATCCCGGTCTACCTCACGGCGCAGGGCGACGAATTCGGCGGCGAGATCCCGTGCGCCGAGTTCGCCTTCATCGGCGACGACTCGATCGGCGCCCTCGTCGTCGAGGGGATCGGGCGGTCGAGCGCGATCCTGCTCAAGAACCACGGGGTCTTCACGGTGGGTCGGAACGCCGAGGCGGCGGTCAAGTCGGCGGTGATGGTCGAGGACATCGCGGCGACCGTCTGGGCCGCCCTCCAGATTGGGACCCCCGACCTCCTGCCCGATGATGCCGTCGAGCGGCTCCATCGCCGCTACACCACGGTGTATGGCCAGCCGGACGAGCCCCGGCCTCGAGGAAACGGATCGTCATCGTCCTGACGTGAGCCGCCGGCCAGGGCTTCGGGCCGTTCGCTACCGTCCCGCAACCCACTGTCAACATCGCGTGGTAGCATCCCGAGCAACGCGACTGCGAAAGCCGACTCCCGCGGATCTGCCCCTGGGCCTGGTCCGCGCCACGCGCGGCCGGTCGATCCCAGGGTGACCGCCTGCGTTACAGGAGTCGAAGTCGATGGCCACCACGAGTCCTTCCCGCGCGGCGACGCGTCACCCGCTGGGTCGCACGGTCCGCGCCAATCTCCCGACGGCGGAGCTCTACGAGGACGCGATCCGCCACGGCGAGGGGCTGGTGGCCGCCGAGGGGCCGCTCGTCGTCCGAACCGGCAAGCACACCGGGCGCTCGCCGGAGGACAAGTTCATCGTCTGGGAGCCCGGCTCCGAGGCCAAGGTCTGGTGGGGTCCGGTCAACCGTCCGATCTCCGAGGCCCACTACGAGCTGCTCCGGGCCCGCCTGCTCGAGTACGCGGGAACCCGCGACCTGTACAGCCAGGATTGCCTGATCGGCGCGGCGCCCGCCCACCAGCGCCGTCTGCGCGTCTACACGGAGACGGCCTGGGCCAGCATCTTCGCGCGCAACCTGTTCCGCCGGCCGACGCCCGACCAGCTGGCCGGTTTCGAACCGAACTTCACGATCATCAACGTCCCGTCGTTCCAGGCCGACCCGGAGACCGAGGGCACCAGGACCGGGACCGCGATTCTCGTCCACCTGCGGCGGATGGAAGTGATCATCGTCGGGACCGAGTACGCCGGCGAGATCAAGAAGTCCGCCTTCACCGTGATGAACTTCCTGATGCCGGACGAGGGTGTGCTCCCGATGCACTCGGCCATAAACGTTGGGGCGGACGGGGACGCAGCGGTCTTCTTCGGGCTCAGCGGGACGGGCAAGACCACCCTCTCGGCCGACCCGAGGCGGAGCCTGATCGGCGACGACGAGCACGGCTGGGGCGATGGCATCACCTTCAACTTCGAGGGCGGCTGCTACGCCAAGACGATCCGGCTCTCGCCGATGTACGAGCCCGACATCTTCCAGACCACGCGGCGCTTCGGGACCGTCCTGGAGAACGTCGATCTCGATCCGCGAACGCGCGCCCTCGATCTCGACTCCGAGCGATTCACCGAGAACACCCGCGGCGCGTATCCGCTCGAGTTCATCGGCAATGCCGACCCGACCGGGATGGCCGGCACGCCGCGGGCTGTCGTGTTCCTGACCGCCGACGCGTTCGGCGTGCTGCCGCCCATCGCCAGGCTGACCCGCGAGCAGGCCGCCTATCACTTCATCAGTGGCTATACCGCCAAGCTGGCCGGCACCGAAGTCGGGGTCAAGGAGCCGAAGGCCACCTTCTCGGCCTGTTTCGGTGCCCCGTTCATGCCCCGCCATCCCGGCGAATACGCCCACATGCTGGTCAATCGCCTCGAGCACGACGACGTCCCCGTCTGGCTCGTCAATACCGGCTGGACGGGCGGACCGTTCGGCGTCGGGGAGCGGATGAACATCGCCCATACCCGTGCGATGGTGCGGGCCGCGCTGGACGGCAGCCTCACCAAGGTCGCTACCCGGACCCATCCGATCGTGGGGGTGGAGGTCCCGGTGAGTTGCCCGGACGTGCCGTCCCGGTTCCTGGATCCCCGGGCGACATGGTCCGATCCGGACGCGTACGACCGGCAGGCACGCCAGCTGGCCCGCATGTTCGCGGACAACTTCCGGGCCTATGCCGATGGGGTCAGCGACCTGATCCAGGCCGCCGGTCCGCGACTCGACTGAACCCGGTCGGCGGCGGGGATCAGGCCGGATGCGCCAGCCCATCCTTGGCTCGACGTCTGAAGGCTGTCGCAACCGTGCCACTCCGGCCATCGCCCGACGTCCCGGCCGACCATGGACAGATGTCGAGTTCGCGGGTCATCCCGCCTAGAATGGCCCGACCCTGATCGAGCCCGAAAGGAGACCTGTCTCGGATGCCACGTCATAAGGTCACCGTCGTGGGCGCCGGCAATGTGGGCGCCACCACCGCCCAGCGAATCATCGAAACGGGCCTTGCCGACGTCTGCCTCGTCGACATCGTGCCGGGCCTCCCGCAGGGCAAGGCGCTCGACCTCCAGGAGGCCGCGCCGGTCGTCGGCTATGACGTCGAAATCTGCGGAACGAACGACTACGCCGATACGGCGGGCGCGAAGATCGTCGTCATCACGTCCGGGCTGGCGCGTCAGCCGGGCATGAGCCGGGACGACCTGTTGGCCAAGAACGCGGCCATCGTCCGATCGGTCACCGAGCAGGTCGTGGCAGTCTCGCCCGACGCGATCATCATCGTCGTCACGAACCCGCTCGACGCCATGTGCCACGTGGCAATGCAGGCGTCGGGGTTTCCGCGCGAACGGGTGATCGGGATGGCCGGTGTCCTCGACTCGGCCCGGTTCAGGAGCTTCATCGCCCAGGAGCTGAGCGTTTCGGTCCGGGATGTTCGCGCCTTCGTCCTGGGTGGCCACGGCGACACGATGGTGCCGTTGCCGCGCTATTCGACCGTGGGTGGCGTCCCGATCACGGAGCTGCTGAGCGCGGAGCGGATCGAACAGCTCATCGAACGAACGCGCAACGGTGGCGCCGAGGTCGTTGCGCTGCTCAAGACCGGCTCCGCCTATTACGCGCCGGCCGCCTCGATCGTCGAGATGGTCGAGTCGATCCTGTTCGACCGCAAGCGCGTGCTGCCGTGCGCGTACTACCTTCAAGGCGAGTTCAAGACCGACGGCCTGTTCGTCGGCGTCCCGGTCGTGCTCGGTGCAGGGGGTGCGGAGCGCATCTTCGAGATCGAGCTGACGGCCGACGAGCAGTCGGCCTTCGACAGGTCGGCGGCGTCCGTCAGGGAGCTCGTCGAGAAGCTTGCCTGAGCCGGCTTCGATACACTCGCCGGGCCGTGCCGATTGCCGTCCTGACCTTTGGGTTCGATCCGATCGCGCACCCGTTCGGCGACCTGGCCGTGCGCTGGGGAGTCCTCGCGCTCGCCGGCGTGCTGATGGCGACGCTCCTGCTCGCGGGGCTCCTTTCGCGGGGCGCCGGCCTGCGAGCCGATGACCTCGCGTTCATCGCGGTCGGGGCCGTCCCGGGTGCGGTGGTCGGAGGTCGGCTGGGCTACGGCCTGCTCCATTGGGATTACTACGGGTCGACGCCGCGGGCGCTCTTCGATCCGTCCGTCGGTAGCCTGGAGCTCGGGCTCGGTGTCCTCGGCGGCCTGCTGACCGCAAGCTACGTGGCGCGGCTCCTGGGCGCGCCGGTGGGCCGTTGGCTGCACGTGGCGACCGCGCCCGTCCTGTTCGTCCTGGGGGCCGGCAAGCTGACGATGGTGCTGACCGGCTCGGGCCAGGGTGCGCCCAGTGATGCGGCCTGGGCGACGGCGTACGCCGGACCCGGCCCCTGGGGGTCGCTGGCGCCGGCGCTGCCGTCCCTGCCATCGCAGGCCTATGAGGGGGTCGCGACGCTGATGGTCCTGGCGGGGCTGACGCTCATCCTGATGGCGGGCGTCTTCGGCGGGCGCGACGGCCGATCGTTCTATGTCGGCCTCGGCGCATGGGCGCTGCTGCGGGCTGCCATCTCCGTCACGTGGAGAGATCCGACCGTGGCCCTCGGCTTGAACGCCGGCGCGCTCATCGCCGTGGGCATCGTCCTCGCGTCGGGCCTGGCGTTCCTGTGGCTCGCGTCCGTGGGCCCACGGACACGAGCCCGGGCGCGGCGCGCGGCCGAGGTGCACGGGCCGGATCCGGAGATTCGTCCGCGGTTCTGAACCGGCCGCCACGGAAGGCGCCCCGCGCCGAGGGAGTATCGTGATGGCTCGCTATCGAGCCATGCCCCGCCCGATCGGCGGGGGTCACGACGAAGAGGTCCTCCGATGACACAGGTCGCCGAATCCGCTGCCCGCGCCGCGCAGGCACCCACTCCCGGACGGGTCAGCCATTGGGTCGGCGGACAGCTCGTCGCCGGAACGTCCGGGCGCGAAGGCCCGGTCTACGATCCGGCCACCGGCCAGCTGACCAAGTACGTGGACTTCGCCTCCGAGGCCGAAGTCGGGGCCGCGGTCGCCGAAGCCCGGGCCGCGTTCCCGGCCTGGCGCGCGACCTCGCTTTCGAAGCGGACGGACATCATGTTCAAGATCCGCAACCTGGTCGAGGCCCATCGGGTGGAGCTGGCCGCCCACCTGACCGCGGAACACGGCAAGGTGCCGAGCGATGCGCTCGGCGAGATCGCCAGGGGTCTCGAGAACCTGGAGTTCGCGTGCTCGATCCCGAGCCTGATCAAGGGCGGCTTCACCGAGCAGGCGAGCACCGGCGTCGACGTCTACCAGATCCGCCAGCCGCTCGGCGTGGTCGCCGGAATCACGCCATTCAACTTCCCGGCGATGGTCCCCATGTGGATGTTCGCGACGGCCATCGCGACCGGCAACACGTTCATCCTCAAGCCGTCCGAGAAGGACCCATCGGCCGCCAACTTCATGGCCCAGCTGCTCGCCGACGCGGGTGTCCCGGACGGCGTCTTCAACGTCGTCCACGGCGACAAGGTCGCGGTCGATGCGATCCTCGCCCATCCCGACATCGCGGCCGTCTCGTTCGTCGGCTCGACGCCGATCGCCCGCTACATCTACGAGACCGGGACCAAGGCAGGCAAGCGTGTCCAGGCCCTCGGCGGCGCCAAGAACCACATGATCGTGCTGCCCGATGCCGACATCGAGATGGCCGCCGATGCGGCCATCTCGGCCGGCTACGGCTCGGCCGGCGAGCGCTGCATGGCCATTGCGACGATCGTCGCGGTGGGTTCGGTGGCCGATCCCCTGGTCGAGGCGATCAAGGTCCGGTTGCCCAAGGTCAAGGTGGGCCCCGGGAGCGACCCCACGGCCGAGATGGGTCCGCTGGTCACCCGCCAGCATCGCGACAAGGTGGCCTCCTATCTCGACAGCGGCCCCGCGCAGGGCGCCACGGTCGTGGCCGACGGCCGCGACCATCCGCTCTACAGGGACTCGGATGGCTTCTTCCTGGGCGTCTCGCTGATCGACCACGTCACCCCGTCGATGGATGCCTACAAGGACGAGATCTTCGGCCCGGTGGTCACCGTCGTCCGGGTCAAGACCTATGCCGAAGCGGTCAAGCTGATCAACGACAACGCGTACGGGAACGGGACGGCGATCTTCACGCGCGACGGCGGAGCGGCCCGCCAGTTCCAGTTCGAGGTCAATGCCGGGATGGTCGGGATCAATGTCCCGATCCCGGTCCCGGTCGCCTATTACAGCTTCGGCGGCTGGAAGAGCTCGCTGTTCGGCGACCTGCACATGTACGGCCCCGAAGGGATCCAGTTCTACACGAGGGCCAAGATCGTCACGTCGCGCTGGCCCGATCCGGGAACCAGCAAGATCGATCTCGGCTTCCCGCGCACGCGCTAGTTCGGCAATCTAGCTCGATGCGAGCGGCCGGCCGGGGCGCCGCCGCGGCGCGAGTGCCCGCCGGCCGATGGCCACGATCGTGACGTCATCCGCCGGTGCCACGCCGGCCTGGAAGGCCGTGACCGCCGCCCGGATCGACTCGACGATCTCGGCGGCGGTTCCACGCCCCGCCTGGACGCCGCCGCGGGCGGCCTCGATCGCTGCGAGCAGTCGATCCTCCTCGAAGCGTTCGCCCGACGCCGCTCGCGCGTCGGTCACGCCGTCGGTGTAGAAGAGCACGACGTCCCCGGCGCCGAGCTCGGTCTCGGTCTCGAACAGACCGAGCGAGCCGAACGCCCCGAGGAGGGGTCCCTCGGCCTCGATCGACCGGATCGGGGAGCCGTCGCCCGGGATGATCCAGGGCGGCTCGTGGCCGGCGTTGGCGAGTCGCAGCCGTCCGGTTGGCAGGGCCAGCGTGGCGCACAAGGCGGTGATGAACAGCGGCGACCGACGTTCCTCGACCAGGACCCGGTTGGTGCGTTCGAGCGCATCGGCTGGCCCGCTGGCATGGTCGACCGCGGCGTGGAGGAGCGGCCGAGCGAACGCCATCAAGAGGGCGGCGGCCACGCCCTTGCCCGTGACGTCGGCAACGACGACGCTCAACGGCCGGCCCCGCCGTGCAAGCCGAAACAGGTCGAAGAAGTCGCCACCGACCTCGGTTGCCGGTTCGTAGTGGGTGGCGAGGTCATAGCCCGGGACGTCCGGCGGAACGATCGCGACGAAACTGCGCTGGAGGCGGCGGCCCAGGACCAGCTCGTCGTCCAGCCGGCGCGTCCGAGCGTCGGCCGCCGTGTTCGCGGATGCCAGCGCGGACTCGGCGGCATGGCGTGCGGTCGACTCGGCCAGCAACGCCTGGATCGCGGCGGCGAGGGCGCCGATCGCCGCCTGGATCTCCGGCACGTCGCTCGGGGGCCCGGCCGCGACGAGGCGCCCGGCGACACGACCGTCCAACCGGATGTCGTGGCTGACGGCCCGCTCCGTGGCGTTCCCGGGGGTGCCGGCGAGCAGCACCCCCGCGCGGTCCTCCAGGCGGACGGCCAGCCGGGAGTCCGGGCCCGCGAACGGCGCGAGGACGCTCGCCAGTCGCTCCGCGGCGAGCGCCGTCAGCCGGTCCATCCGCGGCTCGGCGGACCTGGATTCGGTCGACCCGACCGGATCAGAACGCCGCCACCGCCGCCGCCCGATCCGGGTGAGTGAGGAAGAGGCGGGTCAGGCCTGTCCTGGCGAGCACGCGCTCGACCGCCGGCTGGGCGCCGCATAGCTGGACCTCGGTCTGGGTGGAACCCTCGGCGACGTCCTGGCCGAGCGAATGCAGGGCACCCCAACCGGCCTCGGGATCCGGCGGCGGCTCGCCGTGCATCAGGCGCACGATCGAATGGAGGGCGACGAGGCCTGAGCTGGCCATGAACCGCAGGTTCGTCAGGTCCAGGAGAAGATGCCGGCTGCCCGCGGCGTACAGGTCCCGGACGGTCTCGACCAGGGCCGTGAAGTTGGATGCGTCCAGCTCGCCGTCGAGCGTGAGCACCGTGATCGGCACCCGTCCCATCGCCTGTTCGACAGAGGTCTCCAGGGCCATCTACCGGTCCTCCTTCCCGACAGGTTCCAGTCTGCGAACCAGGGTCAGTATGTTGCCGCCCCCGGGTCGTGGTCGATGGGTGATCTCGTCGACGCACAGCCTGGTGAGGTGGACGCCCATGCCGCCGGGCCGCCGGCGTTCGGGTGGCACGCCCAGGTCCGGCACGGGAACGGTCGTGGGATCGAAGGGCGGTGCGTCGTCCTCGATCGTGACGACAAGCCGATCGCCCTCACTGGCCACGCCGACCTCGACCCACCCGGGCCGGCCGGCGTGACCATGGACGATCGCGTTGGTCGCCGTCTCGTCAACGGCCTGGACCAGGTCGTCGACGAACGCTTGATCGGCGCCGGCCGCCAGGGCCGTCGACCGGACCATGGTGCGGACCTCCGCCAGCCGACCCACGTCGGACGGGATCCGCATCGTCCGGACGGCTGCCGGTGTCACCATCGGATCAGCTGAGCCGGACGTGGTCCGCGGCCGACCGCTTGAGGTAGCGGCCATAGCCGGGGCGCCCGGTGAAGTCCCCGTCGCGAACGATGACCGATCCGCGCGACATGACGATGTCGCTGGCGCCCTGGACGATCCGACCCTCGTAGCACGAGTAGTCGACGTCCATGTGGTGGTGGGCGGCCGAGATCGTCCGCTTCCGGTTCGGGTCGTAGACCAGCAGGTCGGCGTCCGAGCCGACCGCCACCGCGCCCTTGCGCGGATAGAGGCCGAACATCTTGGCCGGCGCGGTCGAGATGATCTCGACCCAGCGCTCCCTCGAGATCCGGCCGCCGACCACCCCGCCGTCGTGGAGCAGGTCGACCCGGTCCTCCACGCCTGGCAGTCCGTTGGGGACCTTGCGGAAGTCACCCCGGCCCAGCTCCTTCTGGCCGTGGAAGTCGAATGGGCAGTGGTCCGTGGCGACGAGCTGCAGGTCGTCCTTGATCAGGCCGTTCCACAGGTCGTCCCAGTGGTCCTTGGGACGAAGCGGCGGCGAGCACACGAACTTGGCGCCCTCGAAGCCGTTGCCCAGATCGTCGAGCGAGAGGAACAGGTACTGGGGGCAGGTCTCGGCGAAGACGCGAGAGCCGCGATCGCGCGCTGCCTGCACCTCGTTGAGCGCCTCCCGGCCCGACAGGTGGACGATGTAGACGGGCGCCCCGGCGGCCTCGGCCAGGCGGATCACCCGGTTGGTGGCTTCGCCCTCGAAGACCGGGTAGCGGGCGATGCCGTGGTAGTACGGGTCCGTCTTTCCGGACTCGGCCAGCTGCCTGGCCACGACGTCGATCGCCATCCCGTTCTCGGCGTGCATCATGATCAACCCGCCGTTGCCGGCGGTCCGCTGCATCGCCCGCAAGATCGCCCCGTCGTCGCTGTAGAACACGCCCGGATACGCGGTGAACAGCTTGAAATCCGGGACGCCCTCGTCGACCAGGGTGTCCATCTCC
>JBGPIH010000023.1:0-26286 GCA_041484785.1 Candidatus Limnocylindria bacterium | reverse complement strand
GAGCGTGTGCGTGAACGCGCTGATCACGAGCCTGCTGATGGGTGCCACCCCCGACGAGGTGAAGCTGGTCCTGGTCGACTTGAAGCGGGTCGAGCTGGCCGCCTACAACGGCCTGCCCCACCTGCTCGTGCCGGTCATCACCGAACCCGAGCGGGCCAAGGCCGCGCTCAAGTGGGCGGTCAACGAGATGGAGGCCCGCTACCGGCGCCTCGCCGGCGCGTCGGCTCGCAACGTCCGCGGGTACAACGAGACACGGGTCGATCCCGAGGACCGGATGCCCTACATCGTGATCATCGTCGACGAGCTGGCCGACCTGATGATGCGCGAGGGCAGGAACGTGGAGGACCCGATCGTTCGGCTCGCCCAGAAGGCCCGCGCGACCGGCATCCACATGGTCCTGGCCACCCAGCGCCCGAGCGTCAACGTCGTCACCGGCCTGATCAAGGCCAACTTCCCGAGCCGGATCGCCTTCGCCATGGCGTCGCAGATCGACTCCCGCACGATCATCGACGCGCCCGGAGCGGAAGACCTGATCGGCCGCGGCGACATGCTCTACCAGCCAGCGGATCTGCCCCGCCCGATGCGCCTGCAGGGCGTCTTCGTGTCGGACGCCGAGATCGCGCGCGTTGTCGATCACTGGAAGGGCCAGATCGAGGACCCGCACTACGACCTGGCGATCATCGACACCGGCGACGAGGGCACCGCCAGCGTGGACGACCTCGCGGACGAGGATGCCGATCGATTGCTCCACGAGGCCGTCGAAGTCATTCGGGAGTACGATCGGGCTTCCGCGTCGCTTCTCCAGCGTCGCCTCAAGGTCGGCTATGCGCGAGCCGCCCGGATGATCGATCAACTGGAGGCCCGCGGGTACATCGGGGCGTTCGACGGTTCGAACGCGCGACAGGTCCTTCGCCGGGACGAGCCGGCGCCGTCCGGCGGCTCGGACGTTGGACTCGATGGGGATGACTGATGACGACCCGGGAGCAGTTGAAGCGGGCGGTCTCCGGCGACCGCTCGGAAGCCGGCCGCGGGCTGACGGCCGAGCCTGCCCCGAGCCTGCCTGAGCGGCTGTACGCGGCGCGGGAGCGCAAGGGCGTCGATCTCTATCGAGCCGAGCGCGATACGAAGATCCGGGCCCGGTACCTGGGTGCGCTGGAACGCGGCGACTACAAGGACCTGCCGGGCGCCGTCTACACGAAAGGGTTCCTGCGCAACTACGCCCTCTACCTCGGACTCGATCCGGACGACGTCCTCGAGCACTGGCGGCGAGAGCGCGGCGATGCCAGGGACGTGACGCCGGTGATCACGGTACCGCGCCCGATCGCCGCGCCCCGGCAGGGCCTCACCTTCTCGCCGGGCGTCGTGGTCGTCGCCCTGCTCACCGTCGTCGTCCTCGCCTTCGGGGCGTACCTCGGGATCCAGGTCCTGCGCTTCGCCAAGCCGCCCACGATCTCGGTCACCGATCCGTCGCCGACGGTCATCGACGTGGACGAGTCCACGTCGAGCTACACCTTGCGAGGCACCACCCTGGCCGGCGGGACCGTCTCGATCGCCACGCCGGGGCGAGACCCCTACCAGGTCACCGCCGGACCGGACGGGACCTGGTCGGCCGACGTCGACCTGCGCCGCGGGCGCAACCAGTTCGACGTGACCGCGCTGGATCCGGACACCGGGAAACGCTCCGAGGAGACGATCCGCCTGTTCATCACGGTCCCGTTCCTCGTGATCGAGGCGCCCACCCTGACCGTCGACCAGCCGGCCGACGGGGCGTCGTACGAGAACGGCGCGATCCCTGTGGCCGGCCACGCGACCAACGCCGACTCGGTCGTGGTCAGTGCCGCCTACGTCGGATCGTCCGCCCCGTCGGCGGTCGACGGTGCGACGACGTCGCCGCCGCCGACACTGACACCGCCGACACCGCCGGACCCGGTGACCGTCCCGGTGGCCGATGACGGCAGCTTCAACACGCCGTTCGAGCTGACCGCCGGACGCTGGTCGATCACCGTCACCGCGGCCAGCCCGCAAGGCAAGACGGCCGCCCTGACCCGCAACGTCACGGTCGTCTACAAGGGGGTCAACCTGGTCGTCTCGGTCAAGGGCGGTCGCGCCTGGCTCAAGGTCTGGGTGGATGGCGTGCTGGATCCCGGACTTGGCGTCGCGGGCGCGGTGATCTCGAGCGGCAAGACCCTGACCTTTGCCGGCCTCCAGTCGGTCGAGGTGAGGTCCGGCTCGTCCGGGAATACCTACTTCACCTTGAACGGCACGCCGCTCGGGGCGCTTGGTCGGGCCGGCATCCCCGAAACCTGGCTGTTCGCGCCCCCGGACCCGCCGGTCAAGACGCAGCGGAGGTAGGCCCGATGGCGGACGACCCGCTCGTCAGCCTGGCGGCACGCCTGGGTGAGCGCTGCCGTGCCGTCGGAGCACGGATCGCCACCGTGGAGTCGTGCACCGGTGGGCTGGTCGGGCACCTGATCACGGAGACTCCCGGCTCGAGCGCCTACTACCTGGGCGGGTTCGTGACCTACTCGGACGAATCCAAGCAGGCGATGGTCGGTGTCCCGCCCGACGTCCTGCACGCACACGGCGCGGTCTCGGCGCAGACCGCGATGGCGATGGCGGCCGGCGGGCGCGAGCGCACCGGAGCCGAGATCGCGCTCTCGGTGACCGGGATCGCCGGACCCGATGGTGGCAGCCCGGCGAAGCCGGTCGGGCTGACCTACGTCGCGGTCGCCGACCCCAGTGGCGTGGTCGTGAAGCGCTACCTGTGGACGGGGTCCCGCGACGAGAACAAGCGATCCAGCGCCCAGGCTGCCCTCGAGTTGGCCCTCGAGCGGATACAGACGACCGCGGACCGCGCGTGACGAGCTCCGCCGACCGCGTCGGCGCCGGTCTCGCCCGAGTCCGCGACGCCCGCCCGATCCGCCCCGGCGAACGGATCCACGTCGTCGGCGCGGCCGGCGCCGGCGCGAGCGCGGCGGCCCTCCTGGCCGCGGCTGCCGGGGCCCTCGTCACGGCCTGCGACCCGGGCGCACCGTCCACCTACACGGCCGCGCTGGAAGCCGCCGGCATCGCCATCGCCCAGGAGCACGCCGTTGGCCACGTAACGGCGCTGCCTCGGCCCGATCGCCTCGCCGTCACGAAGGCCCTGACGGCGATCGATCCGGACCAGCCCGAGCTCGCCGCGGCTCGATCGCTCGGGATCGCGGTCGAGCCGTGGCAGCAGGTCGTCGCCGATGCGGCCGTGGGTCGGACGCTGGTCGGCGTTGCCGGCACGCACGGCAAGAGCACCACGGCCGGCTGGCTGGTCCACGTGCTGGTCGAGGCCGGACAGGATCCCGCGGCGTTCGTCGGGGCGCTCATGCCGTCGGCCCTGACCGGCGGCCCGCCCGCCACCGCTCGACGGGGGAGGGGAGCGGCGTTCGTCGTGGAGGCGGACGAGTACGCGAACAACTTCGATCCGTACCGTCCGGACATCGCGATCGTGACCAGTGCCGAATGGGACCACCCCGACGTCTTCGCCGACCAGGCGGCGGTCGGTCGTGCCCTTGAAGCCTGGCTGCGCCGCGCCCCGATCGGCGCGACGCTCGCCGCCAACGTCGGCGAACCGGGCGTCGAAGCGGTCGCCGCCCGGCTCGGCGACTGGCCGGGCTCGATCGTGGCCTACGCCCTCGTCGACCAGGCGCCGCAACGCCTGGGCGGCTACGCGCGGGCGATCGCCGAGCGGTACGCCACGGCCGCCGGACCGGCATCCGCCCTGCTCGGACGCGTCACCGCGAGCGACCCTGACTCGACGACCGTAGAGATCCACGGCCTGGACCCGCTTGCCGGGCCGGTCGCGACGCGGTTGACGACGGCCGGCCGGCACAACGCGGCAAACGCGCTGGCGGTCGCCGCCGCGGCAAGCGTGCTCGGACTGCCACCGCCCACGATCGCCTCGGCGCTGGCCTCGTTTGCGGGCGTGGGTCGCCGCCTCGAGCGCAAGGGCGAGGTCGCCCGCGTGGCCGTCTACGACGACTACGGCCACCACCCAACGGCGATCCGCGAGACGCTCGCGGCCGTCCGGCAGCGTGAGCCCGGGCGCCGCGTCTGGGCCGTCCTCGAGCCGCTCACCTTCCACCGGACGGCGGCGATGCTCGGCGAGCTGGCCAGCGCGCTCGCCGGCGCCGACGCGGTCGCCATCGCGGACATCTGGCCGGGCCGCGACCCCGACACGACGATCGCCTCCGCCGCCGGCCTCGCCCGGGTGACGGCCGCGCTGCGCCCGGAGGTCACGGTCCTGGCGCCGGGCTCCGTCGAGGCTACCGCGGATCGCCTCGCCGGCGAGGTCCGGGCCGGCGACGTGGTCCTGGTCATGGGCGGTGGCGCGACCTACCGGATCGGCGACCGACTGCTCCGGCGGAACGAGGAACGCGGATGATCGACTACGCGGCCGCCGGCGACCTGCTCGAGGCGTACGGCGAGGCGTGGCGGACCTTCGACGGCGACGCCTGGGTCGCGCTCTTCACCGATGATGCCGAGTACCATGGAGATCCGTTCGGTGCTCCGCTGGTCGGCCACAACGCCCTCCGGAGGTTCCTCCTCGACTCGGCGGCGACCCAACGGGACGTGGAGTTCACGGTGGAGCGTCACTGGGTCTCGGGCCCGACGGTGCTTGCAGCGTGGCGCGCGACATGGGTCGGTCGGAGCGACGGGCAGCTGATCCGCTCGGCCGGCTTCATCACCGCCGAGATCGCTCCGGACGGCCGGATCAGCCGATTCCGCGAGTGGTGGATGCTCGCACCCGGTTCGGCCGGGTAGGGGAAGGGAGGATCGATGGCAGGCGATCAGTCATTCGACGTCGTGAGCGACTTCGATGAGCAGGAGCTGCGCAATGCGCTCGACCAGGTCCGTCGCGAAGTCGGGACGCGGTTCGACTTCAAGGGCGTGACCGTGGACCTGACGCAGGCGAAGGACGAGCTCATCCTGGTCACCAACGACGAGCATCGAGCCAGCGCGGTCAAGGACCTGATCGAATCCAAGGCGATCCGGCGCAGTCTCTCGCTGAAGATCTTCGATTGGGGCAAGGTCGAGGAAGCCGGTGGGAACAAGGTCCGCCAGCGGATCGGCCTCCGTCGCGGGCTCTCGGAGCCGGTCGCCAGGAAGATCACCAAACTGATTCGGGACGAGTTCCCGAAGGTGAAGTCGCAGATCCAGGGTGACGCCGTCCGCGTATCGGGCAAGAGCCGGGACGACCTGCAACGGGTCATCGCGCGCCTGCGCGAGCTCGACGAGCCGGTGCCTCTCCAGTTCGAGAACTACCGCTGATTCGCCCCGCCCAGGGGCCCTCCAGTTGAAGGAGCGCAGCCGCCATGAGCGAGCTCGACGCCGAACCGCAGCAAGAGACAGCAGACGTCATGACGACATGGTCGATAGCGACCGAGCCCGAACCCGACTCGGCAGCCGGCACGGAGCCGGAAACGCCGCGCGAGCCGGAGGCGCCGCCCGAGCTTGAGATGGCGGCACCCGGGACGGCGGAATCCGGGGCAACTCCGGAAGCCGAAGCCCACGCCGAGCCTGAACTCGAGGTGCCCCTGGACGTCGAGACCCCGGTCGAGGTCGACGTCGAGACCCCGATCGAGGTTGATGTTGCGCTCGAACCGGAGGTGGCAACCGAGCCCCGACTGGAGCCGGCCCCGCCGGCGGAACCGTTGATCGAAGTCGAGCCCACGGCGGACACGGAACCCGCCGTCGCGGTCGGGCCGCGGACGGTTGGCCGGTTCGTCGCCGACGCGCTTCGCGCCGCCGGCGTGCGCTATGCCTTCACCGTAGCCGGCGAGTCGTTCCTCGGGCTGCTTGACGCCCTCGAGGCGGCCGGGATCCGGGTGATCGCGACCCGCCACGAGGGCCCGGCGTCGTTCATGGCCGAGGCGCATGGGCAGCTCACCGGCCGGCCCGCCCTCTGTCTGGGCACTCGCGCGGTCGGTGGGTCCAACCTCGCGATCGGGATCCACACGGCACGCCAGAACTCAACTCCGATGTTCGCCGTGGTCGGCCAGGTCGAACGGACCCTCCTCGGTCGCGAGGCCTTCCAGGAGATCGACCAGGTGGCCAGTCTCGGCAGGCTCGCGAAGTGGGCAGGAGAGCCTCACGTGGGCAGCGACGTCGCCACCATGGTCTCGGAGGCGATCCGCCAGGCCCTCGGCGGTCGTCCGGGTCCGGCGTTCCTGTCGCTCCCGGAAGACCTGCTCGACGAGACGATGCCCGACGAGGCTCGGGTCGACGCTGGGCGAATCGCTGCGCCGCGCGCAACCGACGAGGCGATTCGCTCCGTCATGGAGCTGCTGGCCTCGGCGCAACGCCCGGTCATCCTGGCCGGGGCCGGCATCCTTCGCGCCCGGACCTCGACCGAGCTGACCCGCTTCGCGGAGCTGCTCCAGGTCCCGGTGATCGCCGCTTGGCGCCGACCCGACGTCATCTCGAACGACCACCCGCTCTACCTCGGCATGGCCGGTCTCGGGGCGGCGAGCACCGTCCGCGAGCGCCTCGATGCCGCGGACGCCCTCGTCGTGATCGGCTCGCGCCTCAATGAGCCGACGACCTACGGTTATGCGATCCCGCGTGCGGACCTCCGCTGGGCGCACGTCGACCTCGAACCCGGACGAGCCAGGAGCCTGCCCGCGCCCGAGATCAGCGTGGCCGCCGACGCGAAGGCCTTCCTGCGAGCCGCCAACGAGCGGCTCGTCGGTCGGGCCGTCCTCGATGCGGAGATGGTCGCGATGCGACAAGCCAACAACGCCCGCGATCGCGCGGCCTGGGAGGAGGCAAGCGTCGTTGACGCGGACCCATGGGACGGGCCCGGCGTCCATCCCGGTCGAACGGTCACGACCCTGCGCCGGGTCCTCCCCGACGACGCGATCCTGACCACCGACGCCGGCAACTTCGCCGGCTGGGCGGGACGCGGGTTCCGCTTCCGCCGGCCCGGGACGTTCCTCGGCTCGACGTCCGGCGCCATGGGCTACGGGCTCCCGGCCGCGATCACGGCCGCGCTCGTCCATCGCGATCGGGCGGTCGTCGCGCTGGTTGGGGACGGTGGCCTCGGAATGACCATGGCCGAGCTCGAGACGAGCATTCGCGTGGGCGCGCGGGTGGTGGTCGTGGCCTTCGACAACGAACGGTACGGGACAATCCGGATGTGGCAGGAGCGGCGCGGAACGGGGATCGGCGTCGGCACCGAGCTTGGGCCGCTCGATTTCGCGGCGGTCGCCCGGGCCTGCGGCGCACGCGGCGTCCGGGTCGAGCGCGACGCGGACTTCGAGCCCGCCCTGCGGGCTGCCCTGGCCGCCGATCGCTCCACGGTCATCCAGGTCGCCCTGGATCGTCGCTGGGTCTCGGTCGACCAACCGCCCGTCGCGCGCTAGCCGGCGCGCTTGCCGACGACCGAGAACGACAGAGGCACCCGTCCGCGCTCCTCGGCGCGAACATCCGCGTGGCCGCCCCACCAATCGATCGGGTGCTCGGTCACGCGCTCGAGCCGCAGGTTCGCGCCGAGCAGCGCGGTGATGACCTCGCCCAGAGTCCACGCCCTGGCGAACTTCCAGGGCTGATCGGCGTCCTCGGTCGAGAGCCGATCGATGTATTCGGGTGCCCAGCCCTTCGACGCCTCGGCGCCCCCGAAGTAGTCGTACCCGGTGGCGATCCAGTGGCCATCCTCGTCGGCGTCGAAGAGCCACTCCGCGGGGTGACCCTCGAACAGGACGAAGCGACCGGCCGGGGCGAGGAGCCGCTCGATCACCGCCGCCCACGCGTCGAGGTCGTGCAGCCAGATGATCGAACCACGACCCGTGTAGACGAGATCGGCGCTGCCGTCGAGCTCGTGCGGCGTGTCGAGGACGTCGGATTCGATCCACCGGGCGGGGGCACCCGTCGCGTCCGCCAGCCGCGCGGCCAGGCGGAGCATCCGTGGACTGAAGTCCACACCCACGACCTCGTCGGCGCCGAGGTTCCACAGCGACAGGGTGTCGCGCCCGGCGGCGCACTGGAGGTGGATCGCTCGCCGGCACCGTCCGTGCAGGTCTCCGATCAGCTCGACCTCCGCCCCGAACAGGTTCGTGCCGCCCGAGCGGATCAGCGCGATGGCTTCGGCCAGCCAGCCTTCGTACCGTTCGGCCGCCTCATCCCAGGCCTCGCGGTTGGCCGCGTGCATCAGGCGCGGGTCGGCGCGTTCGGACGGAGTCGGCGGGCGGATCAGCTCGGAATGGTCGTCGGGCACCTGCGGAGGGTACGCCAGGATCGGCAGTCGACCCCGTAGCAGCGCTCAGTCATCACGGAGTCGGGCGTAGTTGACGAGATCGTGCCATGCCCCGGCTCGATACTGCACGCCGCGCAGGATGCCTTCGCGGATGAAGCCGGCCTTCTCGAGCGACCGCTGCTCGGCGAGGTTCTCGACGTCCGTGGAGGCCTCCACTCGATGGACCGGGGTCGTGGCGAACAGGAAGTCGCAGACGAGCCGCTGCGCCTCGGCGCCGTAACCGTGGCCTCGCCCTTCGGGGATGAGCGCGACCCCGATGTTCCACGCTCCGGACTCCTCGTTGGGCCCATAGCGCTCGAGGTGCCAGCTCACCGTCCCGATCGGGCGCCCATCGGCCGTCCGTTCCACGATCAGCTCGCCGTTGCGCTCGCTCCGCATGGGGCCCCTGGCCAGGGCCTCGCGGTCGGCCGGCCTGTGCGGCAGGCCGAAGTCGTTGAAGGAGCCCCTCGCCTCGGCAGTCCCCCAACTGTCGAGCAGATCTGCATCGGCTAGCTCGACATCTCGCAGGCGAACGCCCTCTCCGTCCACCACCACGCCCATCGAAGGCACGATAACGGATGGTCGGCAGGCCGGTCACCCGGTCCGGCCGCCGCGCGCCTAGCCTGCCTAGCTCTCGGAGATCGCGAATCCAACCGTCCGTCCGTGCCGCACGGTCATGGCGAGCCAGACCTTGACCATCTCCTCGAGCGGCTTGGCGTTGCCGATCCCGCCGGCATCCTCGGGCTCGAACCCGATCGAGGCGGCCAGGTCCATCGCGACGCGCTTGGCTTCCACGTCGTCGCCGGCCACGAACATCGCCGCGCGGATCCGCCGATCGGCTGCGGTCGTGAGGTTCTCGAAGCCGATCGTGTTGAAGGCCTTGACGATCCGCGCGCCGGGCAGGAGATCGAGCAGGTCCTGGGTGGTGCTTCGAGCCGGGTCGCCGCTGAGGCGGTTCATCGCGTCGATCACGACCCGGCCGGCAAGGGAGGGCAGCTGCGACACGGCGTCGGCAACCCGATCCCAGCGGAGTGCGAAGACCACGACGTCCGCACCGACCACGGCTGCCCCAGGCGACGCCGCGCTCGAACCCGGCGCCGCCGCGAGCGCCTGGCGGCACTTGTCGCTGTCGGGATCGCGCACGCCGAAGACGACGACATGGCCGGCCCTGCTGAAGGCCGTCCCCAGGCCTCGTCCGACGTTACCCGCCCCCACGATCGCAATTCGCATCCGGCTGCCTCCCGCATGTTCGAGATGGCCACCATACCCGGGAAACGACACGTGGGCGTACGCTTGGCTCGGAACGAAGCCGGCAGGAGGTCGCGGGTGAACCAGCTGATCGTCATCGCCTTCGATCATTTCGATGATGCCCGCACCGCGATGGCCAGTCTCCGCGCCCTCGAGCGCGAGGGCCAGGTCCGCTTCGAGGACACCGCGATCGTGGAGCGTGACCCGGACGGCACCGCGCATGTCAAGAACGAGATCAGCGGGACGACCGAGACGGCCGCGGCCGTCGGTGCCGTGATCGGCGGGTTGCTCACCTTCGCCTTCCCGCTCGCCGGGATCGCCCTTGGCGGTGCCCTCGGCGCGCTCGTCGGGCGGGCGCTCGATCGGGGGGTCAGCGACGCGTTCGTCAGCGAGGTCGCCGGAACGCTCAGGCCGGGTCGATCGGCGCTCTTCCTGGTCGTCAAGGCATCGAACGCCGACGCGACCATGGCCGCGCTCCGTCAGTTCCGCGGCGACGTCATCCAGACGACGCTCGACAGCGAGGCCGAGTCCGCGCTCCGCGACGCATTGGAGTAGCGAACCGGCGAGGGATCGGCCCTTGTCCGCGCGGTCGAGGACGCGATGCGCGGCCTCGGGTGTCCGCGATGCCTGGTCATCGTCGCGAACGGCAACGCGCCGGCGCTCGCCTTGTGGCAGGCGCTCGGGTACGAGCGGCGCGACACGTCCCAACTCGGGAAGGCGCTCTGACGGCTACGCCGGCATCCTGATCGAGTAGACCTCCAGGCCCGACGCTCGACCGCGAACGTCGACCGTTCGCCGTTCGAGGCCCGCCGCGTCGAGCGTGCCGAGATCGGCCGCCGCGACCGAGACCAGCAACTCGCCGGCGGCCGCCAGTGAGGCCAGCCTCGCCGTCGTGTTGACGGCATCGCCGAGGGCGGTGAAATCGGAGATCTGCTCACTCGAGCCGAAGGTTCCGACATATGCCACGCCGGTGTGCACGCCGGCCCCGACCGGGATCGGGCCGTGGCTCGAGGCGTCGCTCCGGCTGACGGCCTCGAGGAGCGCGCGCCCGGCCCGGATGGCCTTCACCGGGTGCGCCCCGCCGGCGAACGCCGGCAGGAACAACCCGATGGCTTCGTCGCCGACGAACTTGTCGACGATCCCTTCATTCGACGTGATCGCGTCGGCCGCCAGTCGATAGAAGGCGTTGAGCAGCGCGGAGAACTCGGCCGGCCGGAGGCGCTCGCCGAGCCCGGTCGAGCCTCGAATGTCGGCGAACAGCAGCGACACCGGCACCTCTGCGCCGCCAACCCCGGTCTTGATCAGGGTCCCGAGGCAGCTCTTGCACAGCTGCGAGTTGCGCTCCCACGGCCCCCACCACGGCCTGAGCAGGAAGCCTCCGACGCCTCCGAACGGGGCCAGGCACATCTTGCAGCGCGGCGGCGAAGGCAGGTTCTGGAAGGTCCGACGGAGCGACCGCAGGCCCGCATGCTCACCGGTCAGGAGAGCCCGCCATTGCTCCTCTCGATTCACCTCGGCCACGGCCGAAGTGTAGGCAGCCGACGTGTCGACGCAACAGCCGTCAAGCTGGCGCGATGCAGCCGACGAACCCGCATGGGGAGACGCAGATCCGGGGCAGGCGGGTCACCCTCCGGCCCCTGGTTCCTGACGACGCCGCGCGGCTCGCCGCGATCCTGGCGACGCCCGAGGTGGCCCGTTGGTGGACCGGCTACGACCTGGCCCGCGTGCAGGCGGAGTTCATGGTGGACGAACCGAACGTGACGGTATACGGGATCGACGTCGACTCCCGGTTGGTCGGCCTCATCCAGGTGACCGAGGAGCCGGCGCCGGACTTCCGCCACGCCAGCATCGACCTTTTCCTGGACCCGGCGGCGCACGGTCGCGGCCTGGGTCCCGACGCGATCCGGGCCGTCGCCCGTCATCTCATCGACCACGACGGACACCATCGCCTCACGATCGACCCGGCAGCCGACAACGAGCAGGCCATTCGAGCCTACGCGAAGGTCGGGTTCCGGACCGTTGGCCGGCTGCGCCAGTATCAACGCTTCCCGGATGGAACCTGGCGGGACGGCCTGCTGATGGAGCTGCTCGATACCGAGCTCGTGGGCGACGAGCCATGACAGGCGACCGTGTGCTGGTCGGGGCCCTCGTCAGGTCACGACCTCGACCACGTCGCCATCCGGGATCGGGTGGTCGCGTCCCACCCGCTGACCGTCGAACCTCGCCGACGGTCCCCACACGAGGGCACCGCTGAAGGTCGCGCCGAGGTCGTGGTGGACGGAGTCGGCAACGTCGGCCACCGTCGCTCCGGCCCGCAGCGCGACGGGCTCGGGATCGGCCGGCCGGAGACTCGCGCTCGTCGCGATCGCCGGAATGGCCGGTACCATCGAGGGGTCGCACGGTTGCCGTCACCGGCGCAACCTGAGCATCGGTCCGGCCACACACCCCGGGCGCATCGGGAAGCCCTCCCGCCGCAACTCGTGGAGTCGTCGTGGCCCTCGCACCGTGGTTCGCTCCGGCGGTCATCGCCGAGTACGTGCACAACGCCGGCGTCCGCCTCCGCCGCCAGTTCCGCGGCCACAAGCGCCACCTCGGCGACGCCCCGTCGATCGTCCGCGCCTGCATCGAGGCCTGCTGGAACGGCCGGACGTTCACCGCGAGCCCCGGGCACTTCGACATGTTCTGGACTCGCGACCTGTCGTTCTCGGTGCCGTCGCTCGTCCGCCTGGGGCACGGCGAGCGCGTCCGCGACTCGCTGGCCTACGCGCTGGACGTGTGGGCCAGGCGGCGCCGCCACATCACGACCACCATCCACTACTTCGATCGCCCGGGCGACGTGTACGAGTACGGCGTCGACTCCCTGCCGCTCTTCCTGGCAGCCATGCGCGCCGCCGATGCGACCGACCTGATCGAGCGCCATCGCCCGTGGCTCGAGGCCGAGATCGCCCACTACTACAAGACGGTCGTGGACCCGTTCACGGGGCTCGTCCGGTCGGATCGCAAGTTCAGCGCCCACCGCGACACGGTCGTCAACCGCTCGAACGCCTACGGCAACACGATGGTGGCCCTGCTCGCGAAGACGATCGAGGAAACCGCCTGGTTCAGCTCGCCATTCGAGCGCCACTTCGACGGCGACTACGGGAGGCTGCTGTTCGAGCACTTCTGGGTGGACGACCACTTCCGCGATGCGCTCGGCGATGAGACCGTCTCGGGAGAGGCGAACATCTGGCCGTTCTACGCCGGGGTCATCGGCGACCCGGATGCCGTCGCGTCGGCCCTCGCGTACCTGGACGCCAACGGCTTCTGCGACCCCTACCCGCTGCGCTACGAGACCAGCCGGCGGCCGGAGCGCGAGGTCTGGCTGACTCGCCACGTCCTGCCCGACTACCAGGGCAGCACGGTCTGGACGAGCCTGGGCGCGATGTATCTCCAGGTGCTGCGGACCGTGAATCCGGGCCTGGCCGCGAGCGAATCGGCGCGCTACGTCGACTGGATCGAGCGCGACGGGACGTTCTGGGAGGTCATGAACGCGCAGGGCCAGAACTGGGTCAGTCCGCGCTGGATCATGATCGGCGAGGAGTCCATGCTGTGGTCCGCCATCTTCCTCGACGTGCTCGTGAACGCCGACCTCGCACCGGCCTACCTGTCCGATCTCGTCATCGAGCCGTTCGAAACGGCACTTGTCGCCTGACCGAGTCGTGCGATCCTTCCGCAACAGGAAGGAGCGCCGGCAATGGATATCGCCCTCGTCCACGGTTCCTATCACGGTCAATGGTGCTGGGAGTTCCTGACACCGGAGCTCGAGCGGCTGGGGCACCGCGTGATCACGATGGACCTGCCGATCTCCGACCCGGCAGCCGGGGCGGCGGCATACGCCAAGGCGGTCGACGACGCGCTCGATCCCGACAGCGAGCCCGTCCTCGTCGGTCACTCGATGGCGGGCCTCGTGATCCCGGTCGTCGCCGCCCGGAGGCCGGTCCGCCGGCTCATCTTCCTGGCGGCATTCCTGGCGATGCCCGGCAAGAGCGCGGCGGATCAGCGAGCGTCTGAAGCCATCGACGGTCGCGTTCCGCCCACGACGGCCGAATGGACGGACATGGGCAACGACGTCTGGATGGTGGGGCCGAATACCGCAACGGAGCTGTTCTTTCACGACGCGCCGCCCGACCTGTCGGCCTGGGCGACCCAACGCCTGCGCCCTCAGTCATACCGCGTGATGAACGAGATCACCCCGCTCGACGCCTGGCCCGAAGTCGAGAGCCGTTCTATCGTGTGTCGCGGCGACCGCGCGCTGAACCCGGACTGGGCCCGTTCGGCCGCCCGCGAGCGCCTCGGCGTCGAGGCCGTCGAGATCGATGGTGCGCACTCGCCGTTCCTGACTCGCCCGGCCGAGCTCGCCCGCGTGCTCGACGGGTTGGCTCGGGAGGCCTGATCGCGGCGACGGTCGGCCGCCGGGGAGCCGCGTCGGGCGCTCAGAACGCTCGCTTCAGCAGCATCAAGCCGAGGACCACGATCACGAAGCCGATGACGAGATAGGCGGGCGGCATAGTCGAGAGCGTTTGCACCGAGTCGCTCACGAAATGACCGATGGATGCCCCGACGTCGACCGACTGGCCGCCACCGCCCGTCCCGCCGGCGGCCTTCCCGGCGACCTGACCGACGCCGTTCCCATACTCGACCATGCGCGGATCATCGCACGCACGGCAAGTGCCTCCGCCGCGCTACCCTCGCCAGGTGAGGATCCACAGCGAGCGGGTCGCCGGCCTGACGAACTGGGCGGCGAACCGCGCCTACGTCGCCGCGCGGCTCCATGAGCCGGCGTCGGTCGAGCAGCTCCAGGAGATCGTCCGGAAGACCCCGTCACTGCGGGTGCTCGGCTCCCGCCACTCGTTCAACGACATCGCCGACACCACCGGCGATCTCGTCTCGCTGGCCCGGATGCCTCGGGTCTTTGACCTGGACCGGGCGGCCAGCACGGTCAGGGTGGATGGAGGGGTCCGCTACGGCGAGCTGTGCGGGCCACTCGACGCGGCCGGGTTCGCCCTGCACAACCTGGCGTCGCTCCCGCACATCTCCGTGGCGGGCGCCTGTTCGACGGCGACCCACGGCTCGGGAAACCGCAGCGGTAATCTCGCGACCGCGGTCGCGGCCCTCGAGCTCGTCAAGGCGGACGGCGAGATCGCGGTGTTCGCGCGCGATCGCGACCCCGAGGCCTTCAACGGCGCCGTGGTGTCGCTCGGTGGCCTCGGCGTGGTCACGTCACTGACCCTCGACCTCCAGCCGACCTACCGGATGCGCCAGGACGTGTACGAGGACCTGCCGCTGGCCAGGGTCCTCGCTCATTTCGACGAGATCAGCTCGAGCGCGGACAGCGTGAGCCTCTTCACCGAATGGCGGGCGCCCGTCTTCGAGCAGGTCTGGCTCAAGCGCCGGGTGCTCGACGATGACGACCTCGAACCGTCACCCGCCCTCGTCGGTGCGCCGCTGGCCCGGGTCGCGCTGAACCCGATCCGCCGGATGTCGGCGGCGGCAAGCACGGAACAGCTCGGAATCGCCGGTCCGTGGCATGAGCGGCTGCCGCATTTCCGGATGGACCACACGCCGAGCAGCGGAGCCGAGCTCCAGACCGAGTACCTGATCCCGCGGCGTCATGCCGCCGATGCGCTCCAGGCGCTCGATCTGATCAGGGACCGGTTCGCGACGCTGGTGCAGGTCTCCGAGGTTCGGACGATCGCGGCCGACCAGCTCTGGATGAGCACGGCCTATGGTCGGGACTCGGTCGCGATCCACTTCACGTGGCAGCACGACTGGGATGGCGTCCGCCGGGTCCTTCCGATCATCGAAGGTGTCCTGGCGGCGTTCGACCCGCGTCCGCATTGGGGCAAACTGTTCACGATGTCGCCCGACGCGCTCCGGTCCTCCTACGAGAAGTTGCCGCAGTTCGCGGCGCTCCTCGAGCGGCACGACCCATCCGGGGCGTTCCGGAACGCGTTCATGGAGCGCTACATCTGTGCCGGCGGCTCGGCGGCGTGAATCCCTCGGTTGCGGCGGCGGACGTCATCGTCGTGGGTGCCGGCGTGCATGGCGCGAGCCTTGCGTTCCACCTCGCCGGCCGCGGGGCAAGCGTGCTCGTCGTGGAGCGCACGGCCGTCGCGGCCGGGGCGACCGGTCGCTCGTCGGGGTTCGTGCGGATGCACTACGACCTCGAACTGGAGGCGCGCCTGGCATGGGTCTCCCACCCGTACTTCGCCGAGTGGGCCGATCGGGTGGGGGAGGGCGATGCCGGGTTCGTGCGGACGGGGTTCCTCCAGCTCGTGCCGGCGTCGGAGGCCGGCGCGCTCCAGGCGAACGTCGCGGCCCAGCAGCGGATGGGGATCCCGACCAGCGTGGTTGGCTCAGCCGAGGTGTCGCGCCTGGTGCCGGGCATCGTGACCGACGACATCGTCGCCGCCGCCTACGAGCCCCAGTCGGGCTACGCGGATCCAACGGGCACGGCCGCGGGCTTCCTGGCGGCAGCCCGCCGGGCCGGGACGCGGTTCGTCGGCGGCTGCCGGGTGATGGCGCTCGCGCTCGACGGCGACCGGGTCGCCGGCGTGGACACCGACCGTGGGCGCTTCGAGGCACCGGTCGTGGTCATCGCAGGCGGGGCGTGGTCGGCCGAGCTCGCCGCGACGGCCGGCGTCGCGGTCCCGGTCAAGGCGTGGCGTCACGACACGGCGTACTTCGGGCTCCCTGAGGGCCGCACTGCGGACCTGCCGATCGTGATCGACCACGCCCTGGAGGTCTACTTCCGCCCGGAGGGCCGCGAGCTGCTGCTCGTGGGCCTGGAGGCCGGCAACATCATCGGTGGCTCGCCGGACCGGCCAATGGAAGCGCTCGCCGAGACAACCGTGGAGGCCATGGTCGAGCGGGTCTGCCAGCGCCTGCCATGGATGGCCGCCGGCACGTTCCGCACGGCTCACGGTGGTCAGGACGGCATGACGCCCGACCAGCGGGCGATCCTGGGGCCGGTGCGTGGCGAGGGTCCCGATGGGCTATGGCTGGCGTGCGGCTTCTCCGGAACGGGATTCAAGATCGCGCCGGCGGTCGGTGCCTCCCTCGCCGAGTGGATCCTCGACGGCCACCCGTCGACGGTCGATATCACGCCCTTCGCGCTCTCCAGGTTCGCGCTGGCCAGGCCGCTCGTGGGCGAACACCCGTACGAAGCGCTCTGGCGCTAGACCGGTCGCCGGCAGGGACGTCAGGGAGCGGCGCGCGGCACGCGAATGGACGTACGATCGCATCCCATCCATGTGCGCCCGACGAGCTCGGGTCCCGAGGTACCTGCCAACATGAGCTACCGCGTCCCCGGCGCCATGCTGACCGAGCGCGAACACGTCGTCCCGCTCGATCACGCCCAGCCCGACGGGCCCAGCATCGGGGTTTTCACCCGGGAGGTGGCCGCCCCTGACGGGACCGACCGCCCGTACCTCGTCTTCCTCCAAGGTGGCCCCGGGTTCGAGGCGGTCCGCCCGACGAGCCCACCAACGGGCTGGATGAAGCGTGCCATCGCGGACTACCGGGTGCTATTGCTCGACCAGCGGGGAACGGGGCGGTCGACGCCCGTCGGCTCGCAGATCCCGGGCAGCACCCCGGACGAGCAAGCCACGTTCCTGTCCCGCTTCCGTGCCGACTCGATCGTTCGCGACGCCGAGCTCATTCGCCAGGAGCTGGGCGTCGAACGGTGGAGCGTGCTCGGCCAGAGTTTCGGCGGGTTCACCTCGATGGCCTACCTGTCGATTGCCCCTGAGGGGCTCCGCGAGGCGTTCCTCACCGGCGGGCTGTCGCCCATTGGCCGGCCAGTCGACGACATCTACGGCGCGACGTACCGGCGGTTGATCGACAAGAACCGGCGCTACTTCGAGCGGTACCCGGACGATCGGGCGCGGGTCCGCGAGATCCTCCGCCGGCTGGACGAGGAGGAGGTGCTGTTGCCGACAGGTGAGCGCCTGACCGGGCGACGCTTCCGCCAGCTCGGGATGTGGCTCGGCGACAGCGCGGGGTTCGAGCTGCTCCACCACGTGATCGAGCTGCCCTTCGGCTCGCTTGCCTTCCTGCACGACGCCGAGGCCGGCGTCCGGTTCGGCCGGAACCCGATCTACGCCACGCTCCACGAGTCCTCGTACGCGGATGGGGTGGCGACGCGTTGGTCGGCGCATCGGCTCCTGCCCGCCGAAATCGAGGAGGAGGGCTACTTCACGGCCGAGCACGTCTTCCCCTGGATGTGGCAGGACTACGCGGGCCTCCGGCCGCAGCGCGCGGCTGCCGAGCTCCTCGCCGAGCACGTCTGGCCGCGGCTCTACGACGCCGATCGGCTGCGCCGCAACGAAGTCCCGGTCGCGGCCACGATCTACGCCAACGACCTCTACGTGGAGCGCGACTTCGCCGTCGAGACGGCCGCCACGATCCGCGGGCTGCGGACCTGGGAGACCGACGAGTTCGAGCACAATGGCCTGCGAGCCGACGGCGAGCGGGTGCTCGGCCGCCTGATCGACCTGGTGCGCGGTCGGGCCTAGCGAGCGCCTCCGATCAACCGGAGCAGCTCGCCCACCTGGCCGATCGCCTCGGGCGTCCGGTAGGTCGAGTTGTTGAACGTGAAGCCGGTGAATCCGGCGTCCAGGTACGGCCGAAGCGCTTCCGCCATCTGGTCCGGCGTTCCGATCTTCACGTGTGGCCGTCGCTCGGGCGGCAGTTGCGCGAGGAAGGCCTTCGCCTCGACTTCCGTGCCTGCCACGACGACCGGCGTTGCCATCGTCCGTTCGATGGTCGACGGATCCCGGCCGATCGCCTCGCAGTAGCCCACGAGGACGTCGTTCTTGTGGCGCAGCACGTCGAGGCCGAGCGGGAACCAGTGGGTCATGTCGGCGTGCTTCGCCGCGATCTTCAGCGTGCGCTGCTCGCCGCCCCCGCCGACCAGGACGCGCGGACCCCCCGGCTGGATCGGCCGCGGCACGTTGAGTGCCTCGTTGATCCGGTAATGGCGCCCCTCGAAGCTCGGCCGGTCTTCGGTGAACATCGCCCGGATGATCGTCAGCGCCTCGTCGAGGCGGTCCATCCGTTCTCGAACCGGCGGGAACTCGAAGCCGTAGCCCGTGTGCTCCTCCTCGTTCCATGCCGCCCCGAGCCCCAGGATCGCCCGGCCGCCGGAGATGACGTCCAGGGTCGTCGCCGTCTTCGCGAGGAGCGCGGGGTTGCGGTAGGTCACGCCGGTGACGAGCGTTCCCAGGCGCACCCTCGTCGTCTCGCGGGCAATCGCCGCGAGGGTCGACCAGGCCTCGAGCATCGGGTCCGTGACCGGGCCGACGCCCCGGATCTGGTACAGGTGATCCATCACCGTGACGAGGCTGAACCCAGCGCTCTCGGCGACCCGGGCCTGCTCGACGACGCGGTCGAACAGTCGCTCGGGCGGACTGCCCGGGAACGTGTAGTTGGGCAGGTGCAGGCCGAACCAGGGTTGCATGGCCTCTCCAAAGCGGCGTGACGGCGTGAGCAGCATCGCCGAGGGTGCGATTCTGCATCAGATGTACGATCGGCGGACTCGCGCCACGATGGAGCCGCCTGATCACATCCGCGATCGCTCATGCCAGGCGCCCCGCGCCATCCGCCATCGTGGCGCTGGCCGTGCTCGCCGCAGCCTTCGTGAGCGCCTGTGGGAACCCGCCAAGCCCGAGCCCGTCGGTCTCCGCAAGCGCGAGCCCATCGTCGACGCCCGCGCCGTCCAGCGCCCTGCCGAGCGGATCCGCAGTCGCGGCCGCGTGCAGGGGCACCGACATCCAGGCTACCGGCGGGCCGTGGGGCGGCGCCGCGGGCAGCCGCGGATCCGACGTCGTCCTCGAGAATCGAGGCGCGGCTGCCTGCCTGCTTCCGGCCGGCCCGACCATCGCGCTCGTCGATCAGGCCGGGACGGTCCTCGTGGACAACGCGCCCCCGCAGGCGGGAACGGGGCCGTTGATCGCGCCCGGCGGATCGGTCGGCTTCTCGCTCGTGCTCGGCAATTGGTGCAACCAGGCGGTGAATCTGCCACTGCATTTCCGCCTTGCCCTGGCCGGCGACGCCGTAGACATCCAGGATCTACCGCTGACGACCGGCGATGAGCTGCCGCCATGCAACGGTCCAGGGCAGCCGGCCTCGCTCTCAGCGACGAGCTGGGAGCTGCACTGACGGAGCCCCGCCGAGGCCCACCGCCGACGGGCACTCGTGGCTCGACCTACCGATTACCGAACGCTGTAGCGTTCGACCGGGCTGCGAGCGCTGATCGCGTTGAACGGCGTAGCGTTCGCGAACGAGCGGACGTACCACTCACCTCGCGTCGAGAAGGTCCACGTGTACGACGCGAGTCCGGCAGCGTTGACGTAAACGTCCCGCGTCCTGAACAACGTCCAGTGACTGCCGACGCGCCGATAGAACACGAACGACACCTTGGCCCTCGGCAAGTCGAAGGGGCTCGGCCGGACCGTCGTCGTGAACGTGACCCTCCGACCGCGGCTCACGACCCGGGTCGCCCCGTTGGCCGTAGGGCGCAGGAGCACCGTCTGGCGGACGGAGACCCGGACGGTATTGCTGGTCACCGGCGCGAGGTCGGATGCTCCCTCGAAGGCGCCATTGAACGAGACGCTGTTGGGCGGCCGGTAGGAGAACGAGGCGTTGCCATCCGCGTCGGTCGACAACGTCGTGATCGTTGACCAGGAGACACCGTCGGTGGCGCGCTGCAGCGCGAAGGCACGGGCGGCTCCTGCCGGACCGAAGCTCGCCTTGATCAGGAGCGTCTCGCCCCAGGTGACCAGGCTGGCTGACGGCGTGATCGTGAGCGTTGGAGCCTGCCCGACCGGGTTGATCACCCCGTTTGCCAGGACGACTGGCGAGAGGTCGAGGCCGTTGAAGCGGTCGAGATCAGCACGGGTGGTGATCCCGGGGACGACGCCGCTCGACGTGTACTGCCAGAACGTCCACCCGACGCCGCCCCAGTTGCCGGCAGGGACCGTCGGCGGAGATCCGCCTGTCCAGTGGGAGACCCACAGAATCCGGTAGCCGTTTTCCGCGAACCAGGTCGTATCACCCATCGAGTTGTGCCAGAAGGTCGGCGATACATAGATCATGCCCTGGGCGCCGGTCCGCTCGTAGATCCGCCCGAGGTAGCTCTTCGTCCATTCCTGGAGCTCAATCGGCGACAGCCCGCCCGAGGTCTCCAGGTCGAGCACCGGAAGGAGATCGCCGGCGGCGAGTTGCGACATGGCGAGGAAGTAATCCGCCTCGGCGATCGCATCGCCCGGGGTCCGGTCCGGCCGGGCGAAATGATAGGCGCCGACGTACAAGCCAACGGACTTTGCTCCGGCTCGATTGGTGGCGTAGGTCTCATCCGCGAGCGTCGTCCCCTCGGACGCCTTCATGTAAGCGAAGCGCTTGCCGGCCGCGGCAACGGAGGGCCAATCGATGGTCTTCTGCCAATGGCTGACGTCGATCCCTTCGGTGACCGGCAGGAATGGCGTGGGGGTCGGAGTCGGGGTGGGCGTCGGCGTGGGAGTGGCGAATGGGTCGGGCGTCGGCGTCGGAGTGGCGAATGGGTCGGGCGTCGGCGTCGGAGTGGCGAATGGGTCGGGCGTCGGCGTCGGAGTGGCGAATGGGTCGGGCGTCGCGGCCGGGTCCGGAGTCGGTGTTGGGGTCGGCGTGGGCGTGGGGACCGCGACGGGCGCGAACAACCCCACCGCCGAGTACGCGTACGGGACGCCGAAGAGAGTCGCCACACTCTGGCCGTTCAGCTGACTGATCTGGAGCCAGCCATCGCCCGAGACGGTGCTGCCGGCGCAGGTCACGCTCCACGGGCCCCCGGTGACCGTCGCCTCCACGCTGACCTGCGTGCCGGCGCTGACGGTCGCCGCTGTCGGGTCACTCGTGGAGGGACCCGTCCGAATCCGCACCCCGTCACAGGCGGCGGTCGTCAGGGTGCCGGCGAAGACCGCCTGGGGCTGCGGCAGCCAGACGAGACCGGCCACCAGGGCGGCGGAGAGCAGGGTCCAGCCAACCCGGCCTGAGGCGACGGCGTGACGGGGGCGGCGGGCGGCGTGGGGTCGCATGGCTATCTCGCTCGCTGGGACCCCAAACACATCCGGCAGCCGCGCGCTCAACCGGACCAAGAGGGCCGTCGGCGCCGGCCCCGTTGGGTCCCAGGATGAAGATACACGACTCGACCAGCGGGGCACGTCACCGGACGGGCGTCGAGCCATCGGAACCGGCGCCACGCGTCGCATTCCGACGTTCCCCGTTCCGGTGGCACAATGCCCCGGTGAGTGAGGTCGCGTCCCAGACCGCCGAGCCGGGCGCCGATCCCCTGCGCGTGGGCCGCGCCGCACTTGCCCGCCACGCGTGGCCGGAGGCCTTCGAGCAACTCTCGAAGGCGGATCGCGCCGGCCGGCTGTCGGGCGCCGACCTCGAGGCACTCGCGCTCGCCGCTTTCTTCGCCGCCCATGCCGACCTCGAGCTGGAGGTCAAGGAACGCGCGTTCAAGGCGCTCGAGGCCGAGGGCAACGACGCCAGGGCCGCCTATCTCGCCCTGGACATCGCCCGCAAGTACGGCTACGCGGGCAAGCATTCGATCGCCTCGGCCTGGACCCGCCGTGCGGAGCGGATCATCGGCGAGGAGGGTGACACGTACGTCCACGGCTACCTGGCGCTCGTGCGGAGCGAGGCCGCGGGAGCGACCGGCGACGTCGAGGCGGCTCTCGCCCTGGCGGAACGAGCGGTGGAGATCGGGACACGCGGCACGGACGCCGACTTGAAGGCCTACGCCCTGACGAACCTCGGAGCGCTCAAGATCGCCTCGGGCGCGACGACCGACGGATTCGCCCTGATGGAGGAGGCCTCGATCTCGGCCGTCAGCGGCGAGCTGTCGCCGTTCACGACCGGCGTCACCGCCTGCCGGATGATCGGGGCGTGCCGCGACCTCACGGACTACCGCCGGGCGAGCGAGTGGATCGAGGCGACGGAGAAATACTGCGACCGGCAATCGCTCTCTGGGTTCCCGGGCGTCTGCCGGGTCCATCGCGCCGAGGTGGCGGCGGTCGAGGGGGCCTGGGAGCGGGCCGAGCAGGAGCTCGAACGGGCGACCAGCGAGCTCGGAGCCTACAACGCCATCCCTCCGCAGGCCGACGGGTTCTACGCGATCGGCGACATCCGCCGGCTCAAGGGCGACTTCGAAGGCGCCGAGGCGGCCCTGCGCGAGGCCCACGCTCGCGGTCGATCGCCGCAACCCGCGCTGGCGCTCGTCCGGCTGGCCGAGGGCAAGATCAAGGCCGCGACGACCGCGATCAACGTGGCCGTGGCCGAGGAGACCTGGGATCGCTGGGCCCGGGCCCGACTCCTTCCGGCGCAGGTCGAGATCGCGATCGCGGCCGGCGACCTGGCATTGGCTCGGAGCGCCGTGGACGCGCTGGCCGAAATCGTCGCGGGGTATCCGTCGCCCGCGCTCGAAGCCGGTCGCCAGGTGGCCCTCGGGCGGGTGCTGGTGGCCGAGGGCGACGCGACCGGGGCGGCCCGGGAGCTGCGTGCGGCCATCAAGGGCTGGCGCGAGGTGGGCGCGCCGTACGAGGTGGCGCGGGCGAGGGCGGTCCTGTCGCGTGCGCTCCGCGCGGCCCAGGACGAGGACGACGCCGATCTCGAGCTCCAAGCGGCCCTGGACGAGTTCCGCCGCCTTGGCGCCAGGATCGACATCGAGGCCGCCGAGCGCGAGCTCCGGGACGCCGAGGACCGGCGGAGCGGCCCGCTGACCACCCGCAAGACGTTCATGTTCACCGACATCGTGGGCTCCACGACCCTGGCCGAGGCCCTCGGCGATCAGGCCTGGGAGCGGCTCCTGCGCTGGCACGACGACATGCTCCGCAGCCAGGTGGCCGGTGGGGGAGGGGAGATCGTCAACTCCACAGGAGATGGCTTCTTCGTGGCGTTCGACTCGGCGCGTCGCGGCGTCGACTGCGCGACCTCCATCCAGCGCGCCCTGGTCGACCACCGCGCCAGCACCGGGTTCGCGCTGTCGGTGCGGATCGGCCTCCATACCGCCGAGGCCAATCGGCGCGGAACCGACTACAGCGGGATCGGCGTGCACCTGGCTGCACGGGTCGCCGCGCTCGCCGGCGCAGGCGAGATCCTCGCGACCGCCGACACGCTCGCCGAGGCGGGGGACGTCAGGACCGTGGAGGCGCGGACGGCCACGGTCAAGGGCGTGACCGCCCCGGTGAGCCTCGCTACGATCGCCTGGACGTAGTCCGCTGCCCACGAGTGCGAGGGACGCGAGGAAGGCCCGGCCGGCACTCCCGCGCCAGATCGCCGGCATCGCCGTTCCCCAGGACGACGTCTCGTCGGCCACTTGGCGCTGGGCCCACTCCGCCCTCCCGGACTACCTGCTGACCCACTCGGTCCGGGTTTACTGCTGGGGCGCGGCGATCGCGATAGGGAAGGGCTGGGCCTTCGACCGGCAGATCCTGTGGAACGCGTCGCTCATGCACGATCTCGGCCTGACCCGGGTTCCCAGGAACACGATGTGCTTCGAGGTCGAGGGCGCCGAGATCGCGCGCCGGTTCCTCGAGCGGCACGGTCTGGCGGCCGGAGACGCCGAGCGAGTCGCGATCGCGATCATCCTCCACATGCAGCCGTCGGTGACCCTGGAGGACGGGGTCGAGGCGGTCCTGCTCGATCGAGCGACGTCGCTGGACGTCCGTGGCGACGGCTACCCGCTGGTGGACGCGGTCCGGCCACGGGTCATGCGCGATTTCCCGCGCCGGGCCTTCGATCGCCACTTCCTGCTGGCCATCAGTCGCGAGGCTGCGATCCGCCCGTCCTGCCAGAGCGCCCGGCTGCTGTATCGAACCGGCCTCGCCGGCTGGATGGCACGATCGCCGTGGGCCGCCGCAGAGGGAGACCCGGGGTGACGACGCGGTCGGCGACCACCGAACGCGTGCTCGGGATCGTCGGCGGCACCGGTCCCGAGTCGACGATCGACTACTACCGCTCGCTCGTCGCGACCTGGCGCCGCCGCCGGCCGGACGGCAGCTACCCGCGGGTGATCATCGACAGCGTCGAGGCCGGCCGCGTGATCCGGCTGCTTGGCGAGGGTGAGTTCGCCGCGGTCGGTCGTGAGATCGGCGCGATCCTCGGGGAGCTCGCGGCAGCGGGGTGCGGCGCTGCCCTCCTGGCCTCGAACGCGATGCACCTGGCGTTCGAGGAGATCGACCCGCCATCGCCGATGCCGCTCATCCACATCGTCGATGCCGCCCGCGATGCAGCCGTCTCCGCCGGCCGCCGGCGCCTCGGCCTCATCGGCACGCGCTTTGTCATGCAATCGCGGCTCTACCCGGATCGGTTCGAGCCCGCCGGCCTGGCGATCGTTGTCCCGACGCCGGCTGAGCAGGCGGTCGTCCACGGTATCTACCTCGGCGAGCTCGTCCTGGGCGAGTTCCGCGACGACAGCCGCGAACGGCTCGTCGCGCTGATCGCCACCATGCGCGACCGTGACGCGATCGACGGCGTCATCCTCGGCGGGACGGAGCTCGCCCTGATCCTGACCGAGCCGACCTACGCCGACGTGCCGATCCTCAACACCGCCCAGACTCACGTCGACGCCGCCGTGGACTGGCTGCTCGGCGCAGCGGAGGCGGCTCCCTGACCGCCGTGCCGGCAGATGAAACCCCTTGCCCTCACCGGCGCGGTGGTCCAATCTGGGCGCTCATGCAGCGCAGGAGGGCAATCGGAGATGGGCGACACGAGGGAGATGGCGGCGAAGTTCGAGGCGGTCCTCAAGGCCGGCGACTTCGGTGCGATGACGGGGCTCATCCAGGAATACGCCACCGACGACTTCGTCGAGGAATGGCCGCAGTCCGGCGAGCGCCTGACGAAGGCCGCCTCGATCCGGATGGCGGAGAGCTATCCGGAGATGTCGGGGACGAGCCCGACCTTCAAGTACGGCCGGATGCTCGGGGGCGCTGACCTCTTCGTCATCGAGGGCACGATCGACTATGGCGACGGCATCCCGGTCAGCTATGTCGGCGTCGGGGAGCTGCGTGACGGCAAGGTCGCACGGATGACGGAGTACTTCGCCAACCCGTTCGAGGCCCCTGCCTGGCGCGCCGGATTCGTCGAGCGAATGGAGCCCGCCAAGGCGTAACCGTCAGGCGCCCTCGAGCACGAAGACCGGGATCTGGCGATCCGTCTTCGCCTGGTAGTTCTCATAGTCCGGCCACGCCGCGACGGCGCGCTCCCACCAGGCCGTCTTCTCGTCGCCCGTGACCTCGCGCGCCGCGTAGTCACGCCGGGTCGGGCCATCCTGCAGTTCGACGTGCGGGTGCTTCTTGAGGTTGTGGTACCAGAGCGGATGTCTCGGGGCGCCGCCGAGGGACGCGACTACCGCGTAGACGCCGTCGTGTTCGACGCGCATCAGCGCGGTCTTGCGCAGATAGCCGGTCTTCGCGCCGACCGACGTCAAGACGACGATCGGATGACCGCGGAGATCGCCGCCCTGCGTGCCGCCAGTGCTCTCGAACAGCTCAGCCTGTTTGCGTGCCCAGGCGGCTGTGCTCGGCTTGTAGTCTCCGGTGAGCGGCATGAACGGATCTTGTCACGGTTGCGGGCCAAGCGGGGACGCGCCAGGTTATCCGGCGAATCCGTCCCGTGAATCGACCCCGAACACCTCCGCGAGCATGCCCAGGATCACGAGCGCCGCGAAGCTGGCGCCGGCGATGAGGAACCAT
>JBGPIH010000022.1:0-26356 GCA_041484785.1 Candidatus Limnocylindria bacterium | reverse complement strand
GGCGCTGCCGCGATTCCTGGCGATCCAGGCGGCCTATGAGCAACTGGCCGGCGACGGGCCGGCTCCGGGCGCGAGGGGCCAGGCCCGCGGCCCGGCGACATCGTCCCGACGGTCTTCCGCGGCCGACCCCGATCGGGCCGAGGCGACCCGACGCGCCTACGGTGGGCGACCGCGGGGGCGACGCCGCCCGACCGACGATGACGGGGAGCGCCCTGGCGCGCAGAACCGAGCCCGGGCGGGGGACGCGGCGGGAGATCCCGGCGGTCCCGCGGATCCAGCCGATGCTGCCGGGCCAGAGGCGAGGGGACCACGCGGCAAGGCCACGCTCGGGTCCACCTCGTACGACGGGGCCGACGCCGGCCCGTTCGAGCCCGACTGGGGCGGCGCGAGCTGGTACGGGACCACGAGTGGCACGTACTGGACGATCAACCCCAAGGAGTACGCCGACCCTCGCAAGCATGGCCCCGAGTATCAGGCCCGGGCGAGGCGGGCCTCGGCCGCTCGACCGACGCCGGGCGCGAGCGGGTCGGCGAGTGCCGACACCACGGCCCGCGATGCCGAGACGCCAATCGGTGCAACGGCCGAGGCCGAGGCCGCGGCGTCGGCCGCCAATCGCCGCGGCGCGTCGGGGCCATCCGCTCGACACGGGGCTGCACCGGATCCCGTCCACGCCACCAGCTCGTGGTGGGACTCGACCGCCGGGCCGAGCAAGGGAGCCGCCGACCAGCCGGCACGGTCGGACACCAGCGGACCGGCCGGCGAGCAACCATGGATGCCGCCTGGGCCCGTTCCGGATCCGGCCCGGGCCGCCGCCGATCTCGCTCGGGCCTTGATCGATCCGCATGCCGGCGGCCTCCGCGGCCGGGTCATGCGGGCGTTCATCGGGTGGGTCCCGATCGCGCTTGGCATCGGCTGGCTGGTCGGCGAGCTGACCGGCTGCGGCCGGTTCGCGGCGACCTGCGACCCGGCGACCGATCCCCTGATCCTGGTCGCCCAGGGCGGAGCGCTTGTGGCCCTGCTGCTGCTTCCGGTCGTGGCCTCGCTCGCGGCGGGTGCCGCGCTCGGGCTCCTGGCGGCGGCCGTGGCGGCCACCCTCGTCCTGTCGGCGACCGGCAGCGCCGCCGACGAGGACTCCCGCCGGGCCTCGCTCGGTGTCGTCCTGCTCCTCGCGTGGGTCGGCGGATTGGTCGTCGCCGTCGCGCAGCGGGTCCGATCGGCTTCGTCGGGAGCCGGTCCCGTATCCTGAGGGCATGCCTCGACATCACGACCCGCGGGACCTGTCCGCCGCCGCCCAGGAATACCTGCTCGCGCTACGCGTGGCCGCGGGCGTGGACGATGGCGGGCGGGTGACCGCCGCCCAGATCGCGCGGCACCTCGGCGTCACCACCCAGGCCGCGAGCGAGATGTTCCGCCGCCTGGTCGCGGACGGCCTGGTCGTCCACGCGGAGGGACGGGATCTCCGACTCGGCCCCGCTGGCCGGGCGGTCGCCGACGCCATCTTCCGTCGCCATGCGTTGCTCGAGTGGCTGCTCACCTCGGTGATCGGCCTCGGCTGGGCCGAGTCGGACGACGAGGCGCAGCGGCTCCAGGGCGCGATCTCGCCGCGGGTCGAGGCCCGCCTCGACGAGATGCTCGGGCACCCAGAGACCTGCCCGCACGGCAACCCGATCGATGCCGAGACCGCGCGCCGCCGGCCCGCCGGCATCCGGCTGAGCGAGATCGAGGCGGGCCAGCGAGCGACGATCTACCGGATCACCGAGGCGGCCGAGGAGGACGCCGGGCTCCTGTCGTATCTCGAGGCGCGGGCCCTGACGCCCGGTGCCCACGTCAACATCCTCGCCCGCAGCGAATCGCTCGACTCGTTGACCCTGGACGGACCCCGAGGTCGCGCCACGCTCGGGCTCCGGCCGGCCGGGCTCATCCGGGCGCTGCCCGGCGAGGCGGATCCCGCGCTGTTCCACGTGGTCCCGAGCCGGTGACCGCGACCGGAAGCGCATCCGACAGCGCTCACGCGCCGCGAGTTCGGATCGCGCCGAGCCCGACCGGCCCGCTCCACATCGGGACGGCGCGGACCGCGCTGTTCAACTACCTATACGCCCGCCACACCGGCGGGACCTTCGTCCTCCGCCTCGAGGACACCGACCAGGCGCGCAGCTCGATCGCCTATGAGAAGGACATCCTCGACGGGCTCCACTGGTTGGGACTGAACTGGGACGAGGGCCCCGAGGTTGCCGGCGAGGCCGCCCGCGGGCCCCACGCCCCATACCGCCAGATGCAGCGCCTGCCGAAGTACGCCGCGGCTGCCGCGCGCCTGCTGGCCGCCGACATGGCCTACCCGTGCTACTGCACGCCCGACGAGCTCGACGCGGATCGGAGGGTCCAGGAGGAGGCCAGGACCCCGCCGCGCTACGTCGGCCGGTGCGCGCAGCTGACCGCCGATGAGCGAGCCGCGCGTGAGGCCGAGGGCCGGCGGGGCGCGCTCCGATTCCGGGTCGGGACCGGGCTGGTCGCCTTCGATGACGTGGTCCGGGGCCGGGTGGAGATCGACGTGGCGAATCTCGGTGGCGACTTCGTCATCGTCCGTGCCGACGGCCTGCCGCTCTACCACTTCACCGTGGTGGTCGACGATGCGGCGATGGAGATCAGCCACGTCATCCGCGGTGAGGACCACCTGTCCAACACCCCCAAGCACGTCCTGCTCTTCCGGGCATTGGGCTACCCGGAGCCGCGCTTCGCGCACCTGCCGTTGATCCTGAACCCGGACCGGACCAAGATGAGCAAGCGCAAGAGCCAGACGGCCGTTTCCGACTACATCGCGGTGGGGTTCATCCGCGAGGCGCTGGTCAACTACCTGGCCCTCCTCGGCTGGGCGACCGGCACCGAGGAGGAGATCCTCTCGATCGACGAGATCGTCGAGCGGTTCGACCTCGAGGCGGTGCACAAGGGCGGCGCCGTCTTCGATCGCGAGCGGCTCGAGTGGCTCAACGGCCAGTGGATCCGCCGGCTGGAGCCCGACGACCTGATCGATCGGCTGCGGCCGTTCATCGAGGCCGAGCAGGTCGCCGGCCGGATCGACTGGCTGCCGTCCGACGGCGAACTTCGGGCCCTGCTGCCCGTGGTCCGCGAGCGGCTGCCTACCCTCGGCGCGATCGGCGAGCTGGCCGGGTTCCTGTGGGTGCGATCGGTCCCGATCGACCCGGCCGTGCTGGTGCCGAAGCGCTGGGACGCTGCTACCGCCCGCGACGGCCTGGCCGCCGCTCGATCCACGATCGCGGCCGTCGGCGAGGTCACCTTCGAGGCCGACGAGCTCGAGCCGCCGCTTCGGGCGCTGGCTGAAACCCGCGGCTGGAAGGTCGGCGACCTGTTCATGGCGATCCGCGTCGCGATCACCGGTCGGACGGCCACGCCGCCGCTGTTCGATACGATCGTGGCCCTCGGGCGCGACCGGACCCTCGAGCGAATCGATCGAGCGCTGGAGGCCCTGGCGAACGCCTGATTCGACGGGGCATCCGCGAACGAACCGTTAACATCCGTCGCTATCCTGAGGCGTGATGGCCCGCACGATCCTCGTCGTTGACGACGAGCCGACCCTGCGCGAGACCCTGGTCGACGCGCTCGAGGCGGACGGATTCCGGGTCGTCTCGGCGGCCGATGGCCGTGAGGCGCTGACCCGCTTCCGCGCCGAGCGCCCGGACCTCGTCCTGCTGGACCTGATGCTGCCCGAGCTATCCGGGATCGAGGTCTGCCGGATCATCCGGGCCGAGTCCGGAGTGCCGATCGTGATGCTCACGGCCAAGGACTCGGAGCTGGACAAGGTGGTGGGCCTCGAGCTCGGCGCCGACGACTACGTGACCAAGCCGTTCAGCCTGCGCGAGCTGTCGGCCCGGATCCGGGCACTGTTCCGCCGCTCCGAGCAGGCCGTCGCGATCGACGGGCCGCCGGCGGTCATCGACCTGGGCGCGGTCCAGGCCGACCTTGGCGGCCACCGGCTGCTGCGCGACGGCGAGGTCCTGCCGATCAAGCCCAAGGCGTTCGAGCTGCTGGCCTTCCTGATCCGCCACCCTGGCCAGGTCTTCACCCGGGACCAGCTGCTCGAGCACGTCTGGGGCTACGACTATGGCGGCGAGACGCGGACCGTGGACGTGCACGTGCACTGGCTGCGCAGCCGGATCGAGACGGATCCGGGCCATCCTGCCTTCATCCACACGGTGCGAGGCGTGGGCTACGTCTTCCGCCGTCCGTCGTGAGCGTTGACCGGGCGATAAGCGTCCGTTGATCTGGGTCGGCCATCGTGTCGACCATGCCGACGCTCGTTCGCGAACCCGAGCCCCACCGGACCGTGGTCCGTGGGCCCGGCCGCGAGGCAACGGTCGGTGGTTCCTTCGCGCCCGGGGACCTCCTCCCGCCGGGCGGCGCCTCCGCTCCCGGTCCAGCGCCGGAGCCCAGCCGGGCACTGGCGCTGGACGCCCTTCGGCTGCGGCGCGGGCTGCGCGACCGACGCCGGCGCCCGGCCCCGTGGGCAGACGCGGCGTTCGCCCGCGAAGTGGAGCTGATCCGCTGCCACCTCGCGCCGTTGCGCAACCGGCGGAGCCTGACCGCATCGTTCGGACGAGAGGCGTTCCAGACTCTCGGCCTGGAACGGGCCCGACCCTTGGCGCTGGGCCCGATCCGGGCCGCCTACGCCATTCGCTGGCTCGAGCTGGGACGAGGCGCGAGCCTGCCGCCCTGGGCCAGCCTCCTGGCGGGGAACGGCGCCTGACCCAGCGCGGCAGTCCCGCTCAGCTCGACTTGTGGTTCATCCGCTCGATGACCTCGCCGGCATCCTCGGCGGCGTCGATCGTGTTCTCCAGCACGGCGTACAAGTCGCGCCACTTGATCACCTCGAGCGGATCGCCGGCCTCGCGGAAGAGTCGCGCGACCGCGGCCCGTGACAGGCCGTCCGCCTCGTGCTCGAGGTCGTGGACGGTCTTCAGGTGCGGATCGAGGCCCTTCAGCCCGTCGAGTCCTCGCAATGCGGCACGCAGCTCGACGGATTGCTCGGCGATGATCGCGGCAAGCCGCCGACACTCGTCGGTCGGCCTCGTCACGCCGTAGATCACCATCGTCTCGGCGATTGCCTGGATCCCATCGAGCACGTCATCGAGGCGGCTTGACAGCTCATGGATGTCTTCGCGGTCGAATGGCGTGACGAAGGCGTCCTGGAGGCGTCGATTGATCTCGTGATCGATCTCGTCGCCCCGCTTCTCGAGCGCCTGGATCTCGGTGACTCGCTCATCGAGGCGATCGAATCGATCGACCATCTCATGCAGGCGCCCAGCGGCCAGCTCCAGGTTCTCGCCATCCTCGACGAACAGGTCGAAGAACCTCACGTCCTTTGGGAGCATGCGGAACGTCATCGAGGAGCCTCCGGCTGCGCTGTCCTGAACGGGGTCATCCGAGCCCCACGAGGTGCAACACGATCCATGCGAGCACGGCCACGCCGGCGGCGGCGGGAATCGTCACGACCCAGGCGAGTGCGATGTTGCCGGCGACGTTCCAGCGCACGCCGCGTGGTCCGCGGCTCGATCCAACGCCCATGATCGCGCTGGAGATGACGTGGGTAGTCGAGACCGGGATCCCGAAATGGGCGGTCGCGAAGAGGATCGTGGCCGACGTCGTCTCGGCAGCAAAGCCATGGACCGGTTCGAGATCGGCGACGCGACGGCCCATGGTTCTCATGATGCGCCAGCCGCCGATCGCCGTCCCGAGCGAGAGTGCGCTGGCCGAGATCAGGATCACCCAGACCGGCACGCTCACATCGGGGATGACCCCGGCCGAGAAGAGCGCCAGGGTGATCACGCCCATCGTCTTCTGGGCGTCGTTCGAGCCATGGGAGAAGGCCATGAAGCCGGCCGACAGCACCTGGGCGCGCCGGAAGAACCGCCCGAGCGGCCGGCGACTGGCGTTCCGGAAGACCCAATAGATGGCCAGCATCAACCCAAACGCACCGACGAACCCGAGCAGCGGCGAGAGGATCATCGGGACGATCACCTTGCCGACGATCCCGCCCACCTTGAACGCCCCGGCCCCGGAGGCCACGAGGGTCGCGCCGAGCAGGCCGCCGATGAGCGCATGGCTGCTCGAGCTGGGGAGCCCGACCGACCAGGTCACGAGGTTCCAGGCGATCGCCCCGAGCAGGGCGGCGATGACCACGGCCTGGGTCGTGGTCTCCTCCTGGACCAGGCCGGAACCGATCGTCTTGGCGACGGCGGTCCCGGCAAAGGCGCCGATGAAGTTGAACGCGGCCGCCATCACGATCGCCTGGCGCGGATGGAGGGCGCGGGTCGCAACCGAGGTGGCGATGGCATTCGCCGTGTCGTGGAATCCGTTGCTGTAGTCGAACGCGACGGCCAGCAGGACGACGACGATGAGCAACAGGGTGGCGCCTTGCATTCGCCATCGATGGTAGCCGTGCGGCCGGCCCGCCATGGCGTCCTAGCGCGGCGTTGCCGCCTCCGCTCGCTCACTCACGCACCTGAGGGTGCGCTCGCTCGCGTGCTCGGCGGCGCCTTGCGCTGGGCACACCCTGGCGGGCCGGCGGTCCCGCTGTGACTCGGCGATGCCGTCCTGGGGGGGCCGCCCCCGCTATCCTTCGCGGATGCGCCTCTCGAAGCTCTTCTTCACCACGCTCCGTGACGACCCCGCCGAAGCGGAGATGCCGTCGCATCGCCTGTTGCTACGGGCCGGCTATGTCCGCCAGCTCGGTTCCGGGATCTACTCGCTCCTGCCGCTGGGCTTCCGCGTGAACAAGCGCGTCGAGCAGGTCATCCGCGAGGAGATGAACCGGATCGGTTGCCAGGAGATGGAGATGCCGGTCGTCCATCCCGCCGACGTCTGGCGGGCAAGCGGCCGCTACGACGCCATCGGTCCGGAGCTCGCGCGGTTCAAGGACCGCAACGGGCGGGACATGGTCCTGGCCATGACCCACGAGGAGGTCGTCGGCCTGCTCCTCGCCGACATCGTCCGCTCGTACCGCCAGCTGCCGATGATGGTCTATCACTTCCAGACCAAGTGGCGCGACGAGCCGCGAGCACGCGGCGGCCTGCTCCGCGTTCGCGAGTTCGTGATGAAGGACGCCTACAGCATCGACCGCGACGAGGCGGGCCTCGACGCCAGCTACTGGGCGCAGCACGGCGCCTACGTCCGGATCTTCGAGCGACTGGGGCTCGAGACGATCGCGGTCGCCTCCGATGTCGGGATGATGGGCGGCTCGCAGGCGCACGAATTCATGGTCCTCAACCCGGCCGGCGAGGATGTGCTGGTCCTGTGCGAGGCGTGCGGGTATGCCGCCAACCGCCAGGTGGCCGTGATTCCGCACCCGGACCCTGAGCCCGAGGCAGCACGGCCCCTCGAGGAGGTCGCCACTCCCGGCACGACCACGATCGCCTCGCTCGCCGCGTATCTCGGGATCGGCCCGGAGCGCACGGCCAAGGCCGCGTTCTTCATGACCGGCGACGGGCGGCTGGTCACCGCCATCGTGCGCGGGGATCACGAGGTCAACGAGACGAAGCTGGTCAACGCGGTCAATGCCGCGGGAGGGATGCGACCGGCCACGGTCGAGGAGATCAAGGCGGCCGGGATGGAGCCCGGCTACGGCTCCCCGATCGGCGCCCACGAGACCGTCGTGGTCATCGACGACCTCGTCGCGCGCTCGGCCAACCTGGTCGCGGGGGCGAACCGTGAAGGCTTCCACTACCGCAACGTCAACCACGGCCGTGACTTCACGGCCGACATCGTGGCCGACCTGACGAATGCCCAGGAAGGGGACCCGTGTCCGACCTGCGGCCAACCGGTGATCCTGCGAAACGGGATCGAGGTCGGCAACATCTTCAAGCTCGGGACGAAGTACAGCGACGCGGCGGGGGCGTCCTACCTCGGTGAGGACGGGACCGCCCACAAGATCGTCATGGGCTCGTACGGGATCGGCGTCGGGCGCAACGTCGCGTGCATCGTCGAGGCGCACCACGACGAGAAGGGGATCGTCTGGCCGGCGGAGGTCGCGCCGTACGCGGCGCACCTGGTGTCCATCGGCGGGGCCCGTGAGCCGCGGGTCACCGAGGTGTCCGAGCGGATCCACGACTTCTCGATCGCGACCGGACGCGAGATCCTGTGGGACGACCGGGACGAGTCAGCGGGCGTCAAGTTCACCGACGCCGAGCTCCTGGGGATGCCCTGGATCCTCACGGTGAGTCCCCGTTCGCTGGCTGCCGGCGGCATCGAGGTGACCGAGCGTGTGACCGGCGAGCGTTCGACGCGCTCGATCGAGGACGTCGAGGCGATGATCGGCGGCGCCTGAGGCGGCGCACATGCCCACTCGCCACGCCGTCCCGCACGACGATCTCTACGCCCAGCTGGAGGTGCCGCACGACGCCAGCCCGGAGGCGATCGAGATTGCCTGGCGGGGGCTGCTGCGACTCCACCATCCGGACGTTGCCGGGCCGGATGGCCTGGAGCGGGCGAAGCGGATCAACGTCGCCCACGACTGGCTGAGCGATGCCGGCCTGCGGGCTCGCTATGACCGGGAGCGCGGCCTGGCCCCGAACCGGATTCGGGCCGAGCACCGTGGCCGCGGATGGGCCGGCCATGCGAGCGATGCCGAGGCGCCCGGCGCTGCCCAAACCGTGGTCCGCCGGAGGGCGGACCCAGCCGAGGCGATCGCCCGGTTCCTGGAACGGGTCTCGTCCCTGAACGCCGACGAGCTGGACCGCCTGGCCGCAGCCGACCCGGCGCCGATCGCCTTCGGAGCCACGATCCGGCGGTTCCTGCCGGCCGATCGCCGAATCGCGCTGGAGCTGGTCGAGACCGAGATCGAGCGGCGACTCTCGCCGGGCATCCTCGGACGGTCGGGCACGCGCGACGTGCTCGACGCGTACGCCGCCGAGCTGGTACTCGGGTCCTTCCTCGACGATCTCCTCAGCGAACCGTTCCGCGAGCGGACGCGCGAGCGGCTGACCCGCGGCTGGGATGCCGCCATCGGACAGCCGCGCTACGGCCCGAATGGGCCCGCGGTCGACGCGCTGCTGGGCCGGCTGCGCGCGCTCGATTCGCGCGGCGTGGCGAGGCTGTCGGCGGGTGGAACCCGCGAGCGGCTGGGCGAGGAGCCGTGGCCGCCGGGGGTCTCGGCCGAGGACGACGAGGCGCTCCGCGTGTCATCGACGCTGGCCGCCCGCGACGCGGCCGCGGCGGTTCCCGGTTCCACGCCCGACGACGCGGTCGTAACCCGCGCGCGCCGCGCCGCGGCCCGCCTGGCGCACTTGCTGGTCCTGCGCCACGCGTTCTCGCCGACGACCTTCGCGGCCCTCACGGCGCCGTGGCGACCGGACCTGGTGCCGGACGACCGGCCAGCGGCGCGGGTTCGGCGGCCGACCTGATCGCGCGCTGAACGGCGCCGCGCCGCCTGTGCCATGCTCGCGCCGTGGAGCCGTGGCTGGTCGCGATCGGAGTCGTGATCGCGCTCCTGATCGCCGCGGCCGCCGCGTGGCGTGCCCGGCGAACGATCGCCCAAGTCCGCCGCGCGCTGGGTGCGGCTCCGGTCGCCGATCCGGTTGCCGCCGTGACGACGCTGCGTGAGCAGGCCGATCGGGTCGCCGGGGAGCGGGCAGCCGACCGCCACGACAACGACACGCTGCTCGAGTCGCTCGTCCAGGGCGTGATCACGATCGACCCGGCGATGCGGATCGTGGCCGCGAATGCGGCCGCCCACGGGTTCCTCGACCGCCAGCCGGGCAGCCTGATCGGGCGCTCGGTGATCGAGGCGTTCATCGACGCCCAGGTCGAGTCGATCGCCCGAACGGCGCTCGATCAGGGATCCTCGGTCGGCGAGGTCGCCCGCGCCGACTCCGATCGGGGGCGCCTGCTGGTCCGTGGCCGGCGATCGTCCTCCGGCGGCGCCTGGCTGATCATCGAGGACGTCTCAGAGCTGCGCCGCCTGCAGCAGATCCGGGCCGAGTTCATCGACAACCTGTCGCACGAGCTGCGGACCCCGCTGACCACCGTCAGCCTGCTGGCCGAGACGTTGACCCGCGAGGCGGAGGCGGCCGGCTCGGCCATCCCGTCCAGGATGCGCGATCGGATCGGCAAGATCGAGGTCGAGACCGGGCACCTGGTCCAGATGGTCAGCGAGCTGCTCGACCTCTCGCGGATCGAGAGCGGCGGCTCGATCGGCGCCGTCAACCTGCTCGACGTCGGCCAGATCGCGAAGGAGTCGGTCGAGCGGCTCCGCCTGTTCGCCGACCGCCAGGGGGTTGCCCTGCGGGTGGACCTGCCTCGGACGGTGCCGGCCGTCCAGGGCGACGAGGAACGGCTCGGCCAGGTCCTCGTCAACCTGCTCCACAACGCCGTGAAGTTCAGCCCGGACGGCGGCGACGTGACGGTGACGGTGCGTGCCGAGGCTGGGCGGGTGGTCACCTCGGTCGCCGATCATGGGGTCGGAATCCCACGGGCTGCCCAGGCCCGCATCTTCGAGCGCTTCTACAAGGTCGATCGGGCGCGGGTTCGCGGTGAAGCCGGCGGCACCGGTCTCGGGCTGGCCATCGCCCGCCACGTCGTCGAGCAGCACGGTGGCACCATCTGGGTGGAGTCGACCGAGGGGGTCGGCTCGACGTTCTCGTTCGCGCTGCCGATCGCCCCCGAGCCGGGCTGACACCCCCAACCCACGATGGGAGCCGAGATGGACCTGCTGCACGTCGCGACCCTCAACATCCGGAACCTGGCCGACCGCTGGGACGAGCGGCTGGGCCTCCTGCTGGCGGACATGAGCGCCCTCCAGCCGGACCTGCTGGGCCTCCAGGAAGTCGTCTACCCGATGCAGCAGGACCGCCTGATCGGGGCAGCCGGGGAGGGGAGGTACGCGGCGCTGCGCGCCTGGGCCGGCCGGCCGGAGTACGGCAACAGCCTGCTGGTCCGTGAGCCGCTGGCGGCGGAGGACGTCGATCGGCTCGAGTTGGGGCTCAACCGCTCGGCGCTGCGGGCGACGGTGAGCCTGGCGGGCGGGAGCCGCGTCCTGGTGGTCGTCACCCACCTGCATCACGAGGTCGCCGGAGCCGCCGAGCGCGACGAACAAGCCGGCCGGCTGCTCGAATGGATCGCGGCGTCGCCGGCCGCGGAGGCCCAGCTCGTCATGGGCGACTTCAACGCCCACCCCGGGGAGCCGGCCGCGGAGCGGATGCGCACGGCCGGCTTCCGGTCGGCGTACGCGGAGGCCAACGGCCAGGACCCGGCGGTGACCTGGCCATCCGGGCTCCAGGCACCGGCCATCGACACCGACGGCGACCCCGCCTGCCTCGACTACATCTGGGTGCGCGGCGCCGTGCGGGTCGCCTCGGCCAGGCTCGCGTTCGACCGCCCGGATGCGGAGGACCCGACCCTCTTCCCGAGCGATCACCTGGGGATTTCCGGGCGGCTCGAGGTCGGCTAGATGATGGTCCGGACGCTCCGGCTGGCCCACCGCGGCGACTGGCGAGTCGCCCCCGAGAACACCATCGCGGCCTTCCGGGCTGCGCTCGGCCGAGCCGCCTGTGACGGGCTCGAGTTCGACGTCCGGGTGTCGGGCGATGGCGTCCCGGTGGTCTGCCATGACCCGACGCTGGAGCGCGTCCAGGGCCGACCCGAGCGAGTCGACGCGCTCAGTGCCGAGAGGCTCGGGGACCTCGGCGTGCCGACGCTGGCCGACGTGCTCGAGTCGGTGGGGCGTCGCCCGTTCCTCGACGTCGAGCTGAAGGTCGACGTCGGGCACGCGCTGGTCGAGGTGCTCGCTGCGGCCCGCGGCCCCGAACTGCACAACGCCGTCGTCTCGTCGTTCGAGCCCCGCGCGCTCGAGGGGGTCGCCCACCGAGCGCCGGCATGGCGACGCTGGCTCAACGCGCCGGCCCTCGACGACTCGACCGTCACCGCGGCCATGGCCCTCGGCTGCCGCGGCGTCGCCGTCGAATGGCACGCGCTGGATGCGGAGGCCGTCAGGCGGGCCAGGGACGCGGGGCTCGAGGTGGCAGCCTGGACCGTCCGCCGGCGTTCGACCTTCGACCGGCTCGCCGCGCTCGGAGCGGTCGCCGTCTGCGTCGAGGCGGCGGCGCTCGACGGCTGAGGCGGCCCCGCGCTCGAGCCTCCGCCGAACGTCACCCGGCGCGACGCCGCGCCACCAACCGCCAGCGCCGTCCTATCCTGGCCACCGGCCTGATCGACGTAGGCGAGCTCGGGCTCGATCGCTTCGATGCGGCTGGCCGGAGCCGGCACGCGACCGACCCGATCGCCCTGCCGTTCCCGGTCAGCGCCGAGGAGGGCGACGAACCGTCGTCAGGCGACGGCCAGGATTCAACAGCAGCCGGATCCGCCGCAGCACGTTGAATCGGCGAGCACCGGCAACCCGGCGGCCGGGATCGGAAGGCTGACGGGGCGGATCATGCTCGCGCTCCAGCCGGCCGGCTTGGACGCGCGGATGATGGCGCTGTGGAGCCCGTCGGCTGCCGAGTTCGTCGGGTTCACCTCGATATCGACCAGCCCGACGGCGTCGAGGCCGGCCCGATACTCGGCGAACGAGAGCGCGCCCGCGATGCAGCCGGCGAAGCTGCCCCGACTGGCTCGTTCGGCAGGGCTCAGCTCATCGTCGGCGACGACGTCGCTGACGCCCATCCGCCCGCCCGGGCGCAGGACGCGCGCGATCTCCGCGAGGACGGAGGCCTTGTCCGTCGACAGGTTGATGACGCAGTTGCTGATGACGACGTCGACGGATTCGTCGGGCAACGGGATCGCCTCGATCCGACCCTTGAGGAACTCGACGTTGGATGCCCCAGCCTCGGCCGCGTTGCGACGCGCCAGCTCGAGCATCTCGTCGGTCATGTCCAGGCCGTAGGCGAAACCGGTCGGTCCGACCCGCCGGGCCGACAGCAGGATGTCGATCCCGCCTCCCGACCCGAGGTCGAGCACGGTTTCCCCGTCCTTCAGCTCCGCAACCGCCGTGGGATTGCCGCAACCCAGGCTGGCGAGGACGGCGGCGTCGGGGAGCGACGCTCGCTCCAGCTCGTCGTACTCGATGGAGCCGAAGACCTCCTCACCCGACGTCGAGCAGCAGGCCGCGGCGGCCGCCGACGGCTCCGGCGAGCGGTCCAGGACCGCTCGAGCGGCTTCGGCGTAACGGGCGCGGACCTCGTCGACGATCGTGTCGGCGGGGAGGGATTCGAGCGTGGTCATCGGTGTCCTCTCGGTCAGCCTGCGAGGCAGGATTCGACGCTGCAGAAATCGGCGGTCAGTGCCTTCGAAGGCCGGGCGGTCCAGCTGTCGACGAACCCGACGAGCCGGGTCAGCCATCCGCCGGAACGTTCGTTGGAACGCGCCAGCGTCGCCTGCCGGTGCTGCTCTTCGAGCGCTCGCCGCTGGTCGAGCTCGGCCTGACTGTGCTCATCGTAGCGAGGTCCACCCATGATCATCCATGAGATGGTCGAGTTGTCGTTCATGGTTCCGGCTGCTCCTTGGGTCGTGCTGATGTATTGACGTCGGTCAATATAGCAGCCAGATTGATAGTTGTCAATATCGAAAGTTGACGATATGATGGCGGCATGAGCAGAGCAAGCTCCACCAGTCTCGACCCCGACGTCCGGCTTCTCGCCGCCCTTGCCGATCCGACCCGGCTGGCGATCGTGCGCCAACTGGCCAGCGAGGCCGAGACGTGCGCCTGCGACTTCACGAGCTGCTGCGACGTCGGCCAGCCAACCGTGTCGCATCATCTCCGCGTCCTGCGCGAGGCCGGCATCGTGACCGCCGAGCGGCGCGGCCAGTGGATCTTCTATCGCCTGGACCCGTCGACCACCGAGCGCCTAGGGGCGCTCGCCCGCAGCCTGGTGCCCGGCGGACTGATCTCGGTCGGCGAGCTGCTGGCGACTCGGGGATCGTCGGTCAACGCTCGGGCCTGAGCAGGTCCGGCGGCACGAGCCAGCGCAGCGTCCCTTCGCCGGGCTGAAGGGGCCGCCCCACGTCGATCCGGACGAATGCGCCCTTTCGCAGCGGCCCCGGTGAGGCGCCGCACAGGATGGCGACGAGCTCGCTGAAGTCGGGATCGTGGCCCACGATCACCGGCCGGTTGGGATCGCCCGCGTCACGCAGGACGCCCTCCAGTTCGGCGAGCCCAAGGTCGCCCGCAAGCCGATCGTCGACACGCACCGGAACGGCGAGGCGGCCCCCGACGATCTCGGCGGTCTGCGCGGCGCGAACCTTGGGTGACGTGATGATGGCGTCGGGCTGGAACCCGATTCCGGCCAGGAAGCGACCGAGCCGGTCCGCCTGCCCTTCGCCTTTGTCCGACAGTGGCCGCCGCTCGTCGGGGCCATCCCATGTCGCGGGATTGCCGGCGTGCGCATGGCGCAGGAGATACAGCTCGGTCATGTCGCCGCGAGCGTAGCCCGGTCAGGCGTCGGCTGTCGCGGCCGCCTCGTCTCGCGCGCGCAGGGCCAGCGGGATGAACTGGCCGATCCGCTCGCCGAGCTGGATGAAGACCCGCCGGAAGACGGCCAGCCGTTCCTGCTCGGTCCCGGTGGCTTCGGCCGGGTCCTCGTACCCCCAGTGGAGCGGGTGGTGGACACCCGGGAACACCGGGCAGACCTGGCGGGCCTGGTCGCACACCGTGACCACATAATCGAAGCGCTGGCCGAGGAACTCGGTGACCGATTTCGAGCGCGCCCAGGAGGCATCGATGCCGGCCGCAGCCAGCGTGGCCAGGGTGAGCGGATTGATCCCGCGCGGCTCGGTGCCGGCGCTGGTGACCTCGAAATCCGGGCCTCCCCTTTGGCGCAACAGGGCCTCGGCCATCACGCTCCGTGCCGAGTTCCCGGTACAGACGAACAGGACCCGGATCGGCAGCTTGCTCACGGGTTGAGGTCCTCCACGTCGCCGGTGACGAGGTAGACGACATCCTCCGCGATGTTGGTGGCGCGGTCGCCGATCCGTTCCAGGTAGTGCGAGGCGATGATGATCCGTGTGCCACGCTCCACGTTGGCGGGATCCTGGCGCATCAACTCGAGCACCTGATCGAAGGTCGCGTGGTAGAGCCGATCGATCTCGTCATCCTGCACCGCGATCTCGCGGGCGCCGGCCGCGTCGGCATCCACGAGCGCGCGCAGCACGCCATGGATGAGCAGCGCGCCGCGCTCGGCCATCTCGGGAAGGTAGACGTAGCCCTCGAGCGGTGGCTCCGGGGCGAGCTTCAGGGTCTGCTTGGCGAGCGACGAGGCGTGATCGCCCATCCGCTCGAGTTCGTAGGTGACATGGTCGAGGGTCAACAGGTAGCGCAGGTCGCGGGCCACCGGCTGCTGGGTCGCGATGGTCACCGCGATGAGCCGCGACACGCCACGCTGCGCCTCGTTGATGATCGCGTCGCCCGTGATGACGTCCATCGCCAGGGCCGTGTCGTGGGCGGTCAGCGCCCGGCTGGCCTGGCGGATGGCGGCCTCGACCAGGCTGCCCATCCGCAGGACCGAGTCCCGGATGAGCTGCTCCTCGCGATCGAGCGTCTCGCGGGGCGCCGCGGCTCCGGGGCGCGGAGCTTCCGTGGCTGCCGCGGTGGTGCTGACGTCGTTGCCCTGCGAATCCATGGTCGGCTCCCGCATCCGGTCCTGATCGGTCATCGAATCGGTCTCGCTCAGCCGAACCGGCCCGAGACGTAGTCCTCGGTCAGTTGCTGCTTGGGGTTGGTGAAGATCTCGACGGTCTCCGCCATCTCGACCAGGAAGCCGGCCCGGTCGTCACCCAGCGTCAGGAATGCCGTCTGGTCGCTGACCCGCGATGCCTGCTGCATGTTATGGGTGACGATCACGATCGTGTAGATGCGCTTGAGGTCGGCCATGAGGTGCTCGATCTGGAGCGTGGCGATCGGGTCGAGCGCGGAGCAGGGTTCGTCCATCAGGAGGACGTCGGGTTCGAGCGCGAGCGCCCGGGCGATGCACAGGCGCTGCTGCTGGCCACCCGACAGCGACGTCCCTCCGGCCTTGAGCTTGTCCTTGACTTCGTCCCACAGGGCAGCCTGGCGCAGGCATCGCTCCACGAGCTCGTTCTCGGCGGCCTTGTTCGCAAGGAGTCCATTGAAGCGGGCCGGGGCGGCGACATTGTCGTGGATCGACATGGTGGGAAACGGATTCGGTTGCTGGAACACCATCCCGATCGTTCGACGAACGGCCACCGGGTCGATGTCGGGAGCGTAGAGATCCATGCCGTGGTAGTCGATCCGTCCCTCGACTCGAGCCCCGGGCGTCAACTCGTGCATTCGATCGATGCATCGCAAGAGCGTCGACTTCCCGCAGCCCGACGGCCCGATGATCGCGGTGATGGCGTTGCGTCGAACGGGCAGCGAGATCTCGCGGACGACCCGACGGGAACCGTAGTAGGCGCTGACCCGGTCCAGCTCGACGGCGAGTTCCGCCGACGCAGGCACGTCCTGCTCGCGTTCCTCGCTCGGTCCGGCGGCAGGCGCCATCGTCGTCATCGCTGGTCCGCGGGTCGGGCCCGCCTGGCGATCCAACGACCCGCGAGGTTGAAGCCCAGGACGATGACGACCAGGACGAGGGCGGTGCCCATGGCCCGGTCGCGGGCCGCCGGAAACGCCGAATTCAGCGCGTTCCGGTAGATCAGCAGCGGCATCGCCTGGACCGGTTCGTTCAGATCGAGCGTGAAGAAGTTGTTGCCGAGCGCGGTGAAGATCAACGGCGCCGTTTCACCGATCGCGCGCGAGACGGCCAGCATGATCCCGGTGATGATGCCCGAGAGCGCGGTCGGAATGAACACGGACAGGAACGACCTCCAGCGCAGCATGCCCAACGCGCGAGTGCCCTCATCGATACGACGATCGGTCAGTCGCAGGAGCTCGTCCGTGGCGACCACGATCACCGGCAGCTCGATGACGGCGAGGGCAACCGCGCCAGCGTACCCGGAGAAGTGGCCGGTCGCGACCACGACCAGCGAGTAGACGAAGATCCCGACGACGATCGATGGCAGCCCGGCCAGGACATCCACGACGAACCGAACGGCGGCGGCGACACGTCCGCCGATCTCACGCGAGAACACCGCCAGGGCAATGCCGACCGGCACGGCGACAAGGGTCGCCAGGCCGGTCATCATCAGCGTCCCCACCACCGCGTTTCGGATCCCGCCGCCGGTCGCGCTGAGGTCGCCGGGCGGGTCGGAGGTGAAGAACTCGAGCGACAGCGACCGGACACCCTGACCGATCAGGAAGATGCCGATCGCCACCAGCGGGACCAGTGCCAGGACCAGAGAGGCCCAGGCGCAGATCTCGAGGGCTCGCTCCCTGGCGCGCCGGGCGCTCGACGTCGACCGGAGGCGTTCCGCCGCCAGCGATGCGCTACGCGACACGACCGACGCCTCGCGCGAAACGCCCGCGAATGAGGATGGCGAGCCCGTTCACCAGAACCGAGATCACCAGAAGCACGAGGCCGAGCGCGATCAACGCCTCGGGATGGAGTTCCTGGTTGGCCTCGTTGAACTCATTGGCGATCACGGACGCGAGGGTGAATCCGGGGCTGAAGATGGATGCCCCGATCTTCGGCGCGTTCCCGATCACCATGGTCACCGCGATGGTTTCGCCGATGGCCCGGGCGAGTCCGAGGATGATCGCGGCCAGGACGCCGCTCCGCCCGATCGGGAGGACGACCGTCCGGATGACGTCCCAGCGCGTACCGCCCAGCGCCCGGACCGCCTCTCGTTGCAGGCGGGGAGTCGCCGCGAACACCTCGCGGCTGAGCGCCGCGATGATCGGCACGATCATGATCGAGACCACGACGCCGGCGGCGAAGTAGCTCGGTCCGGGGGTCGGCCCGGCGAGGAACGGGATCACCGTCCCGAGGGTGCCCGCGACCGCCTGCTCGAACGGTCGCAGGAAGGGCACCAGGACCAGCAGGCCCCACAGCCCGTAGACGACCGACGGAATCGCGGCCAGGAGGTCGACCGTGACGGCGACGGCGGTTCGAGCGCGCGCCGGGAGGATCTCCGTGATCAGCAGGGCGATCAGCACCGCGACCGGGACCGCGATGAGCATGGCGATCGCCGACGTCAGGATCGTTCCATAGATGAACGGCAGCGCGCCGTAGATCGTGAACGAGGGCGCCCACCGTGCCCCGACCACGAAACCCGGGATTCCGAACCGTTCCCAGACCGGCACGGTCACGGAGAACGTGTCGACCATCATCCAGAGGATGGGCACGATCACGAGCAGGGCGACGCCACGCAGGGCCAGCCTGAACCAGCCGTCCTGGCTGAGCCCAGGGCGCCGGGCCAACGTGCGGATGCCACCGGCGTGCGAGCCTGGCGTCACGATTCCTCCGAGAAAGCCGAGTACGCCGCCCGGGTCCGAGGTCCCGGGTGGCCTTCCCGGCCGGGATCAGCCGTTCATGGAAGGAGTGGCGTTCCACCCCAGTTCAGCGACGTGACCGCGGCCTCGTCCTGGGCCAGAAGACTAGCCGGGATCGAACCGTAGAAGAGCGGTGCCGCGTCGCCCTGGCCCTCGTGGATCGCCCACCAGAGGAAGTCGACCAGGGCCTGCGCTCGCTCCTGGCTCTTGAGGACCTTGGACAGGTCCTTGTAGACGATGATCCAGGTCGTGCCCGTGATCGGATAGCCCTGGGCCGAGTCGGTGTTGGCGAGGTTGAATCGCAGGTCGCCCGGATACGTCGGGAGATCGGCCGCGGCCTTCACCGAGTCGAGGGACGGAACGATGAAGTTGCCGGACTTGTTCTGCAGCGTCGCGAACGGGATGTTGTTCTTGAGCGCATATGCCAGCTCGATGTACCCGACGCCGCCGTCGGTCTGATTGATCCCCTGGGTCACGCCCTCGTTGCCAGACGCGCCCAGTCCCGTGGGCCACTCGACCTCCTTGCCCGCGGACTTGGTCGGGTCGCCGCCGCCTACGGTGGTGACCCAATCCGGGCTGACCGCCGTCAGATACGTCGTGAAGATGCTGGTGGTGCCCGAGCCGTCCGACCGATGCACGACGCTGATGTCCGTTGCCGGGAGGTTCACGCCGGCGTTCTGGGCGGCAATCGCCGGGTCATTCCATTTCGTGATCGTGCCGAGGAAGATCCCGGCGACGATGTCCGGGGTCATCTGGATCGGAGCCGACAGGCCCTGCAGGTTGTACGCGACGACGACGGCTCCGAACGTGGCCGGGATCTCGACCGGCTCGCCGTTGGCGGCCGCGGCCTGGATCTCGGAGTCCTTGAGGTAGGCGTCGGAGGCACCGAAGTCGACCGTGTTGGCGGTCCACTGCTTGATACCGCCGCCGGAGCCGATGGACTGGTAGTTGAGCTTGACGCCGCACTTCGTGTTGTAGTCCTCGCCCATCTTGGACAGGAGCGGAAAGATGAACGTGGAACCCGCACCGTTCAGCTGTCCGTCGCCCTTGCCGCATCGGTAGGTGACTGCGGACCCGCCGGTCGTCGCGTCCGGTGCGCTCGCAGCGCCCGCGGTCTGGGCCGCGCTGGGCGCGACGCCGGGGGCGTTGGAAGGCGCGCTGGTCGCGCCACTGCCTGAACAGGCTCCGACGAAGACCGTCGCGATGAGGCCCATCGCCCCGAGGCGCTTCAACCGGTGGATCGTCACGAATGCTTCCTCCTGCAGACCGTGTGGCTCTCACGCGCGGCCGGATGTGGGGATCGGCCGTCCCGGTCTCGTGTCGAACGGTTGCGCCGGGCGATCAACGGGCCTTTTGCGACTCGTTAAGGCTCCGTTAACGCTGGCCCGCTCGAGCCGGTGGCGAGTCGCCTGCAGCAACGCGCCGCGGGCGCGTCGTTGGCCACCGTCGACTGGTCTGAATTGACCGCTGCGGCCCGCGAGCCCTACCCTCACCCGATCCGGCGATGGTGTCCGCCGAGTCACGGCGGTTTCGCGCCGCGACTGAACCGCCCACCCGGGCTGATGGCTCCTGCTGACCTGGCTCAGACAGGGGCTGCCTCGTTGCCCCGGGAGGGTTCGCGTGGACAACGCCTATCTCACCGCGTCGCTCTGGATGGGGCTGGCCCTGCTGGCCAGCCTGGTCTCGATCCGGATCGGGGTCTCGGTCGCCCTGATCGAGATCGCGATGGGCGTGTTCGGCGGGAACTTCCTCGGGCTCCATACCACGCCATGGATCGACTTCCTGGCGGCCTTTGGGTCGGTGCTGCTGACCTTCCTCGCGGGAGCCGAGATCGATCCGGAGTCGCTCCGGCGACACCTGCGGGTCAGCCTGGCCATCGGCGCGATCAGCTTCGCCATCCCGTTCGTGGCCGCCTTCGCGGTGGCCTACGTGGTGTTGGGTTGGTCGCTCCAGGCATCCGAGATCGGCGGGCTTGCGCTCTCGACGACCTCCGTGGCGGTCGTCTACGCCGTGATGATCGAGTCGGGCCTGGCGGCGCAGGCGATCGGCAAGGTCATCCTGGCGGCCTGCTTCATCACCGACCTCGGGACGGTGCTCTTCCTGGGGCTGCTGTTCGCGAATGTCAGCCCGTTGCTGATGGTGTTCGCGGCGGCGACGGCGGTTGCCGTGGTGCTCGTGCCGAGGCTCACCCGATGGCTGGTCGTAAAGGTTCCCGGCCGGGTGTCGGAGCCCGAGATCAAGTTCCTGTTCCTCGTCCTGATGGCGCTCGGCGGCCTCGCCCAGGTCGCCGGGAGTGAGGCGGTCCTGCCGGCCTACCTGATCGGATTGGCCGTCGCCGCCGTGTTCGTGGCCGACCGAGTGCTCGTGCACCGGATGCGAGCCACCGCCTTCTCGCTGCTGACGCCGTTCTACTTCCTCAAGGCAGGCTCCCTGGTCTCGTTGCCTGCGATCGTGGCCGGAGCCGGTCTGATCGGGCTCTTCCTGGTGGTCAAGGTTGGGGCCAAGGTCATCGGCGTCTGGCCGACCGCCAGGGCCTTCGGGCTCACGACCCGCGACGCCAACTACGCGACCCTGTTGATGTCGACGGGCCTGACCTTCGGGACGATTGCCGCCCTGTACGGCCTGACCAACGGGTACATCGACCAGCGGACGTACACGGTCCTGGTGACCGTCGTGATCCTGAGCGCCGTCGTCCCGACACTGCTGGCGACGACGTTCTTCGAGCCGCACGCCGCGAGCGGCGAAGCCTCTGAGGACCTGGACGCGGCGGAGGAGATCGACGCCGGGCCGCTGCTGGTCCCGCCAGCGATGGCTCGCGAGGCGAATGCGCTCACTCGCGGCGAGACGCACGCCGGGGAAACGTAGGTGCACGGGCCGCCGTTCGGGATTCCTGCCGAACGTGGCAGACTTGCCACCGGCGACGGTCGGTGACGACCGGCCACCTCATCAGGGAGGCGATCGATGGCCCAGGATCGTGGCCGGCCACGCAAACGGACTGTTGCCAAGGACGCTATGGTCGAGGCCTTGACCGATCTCGTCGTCGGCGCCAGGGAGGCCGTGAGCCCGGGTTCGAAGCCCGCCGGCAAGAAGGCTCGCAAGCTCGAGAAGCGGCTGGCCGCCGCGCGTTCGATCGAGGCCAAACGCGTGCGCCAGCTCGTCGCCGCGCAAGGCGCCAAGGGGCGGAAGCAGGTCGCCAAGCGCACGAAGCAGGTGGGCGAGGCAGCCCGAAGGGTGGCGACGCTGGCAGGGAAGGTGGCGAGCCTGGCCGCGTCGGCTGCCGGAACAGCGGCGAGCACGACGGGCGGCGTTGCCCGGGCGGTCGGGACGGCCGCCATCCAGGCGGCCGAGGCGGTCTCTCCGATCAAGGGGCCGTCAACCACTGCGCGCCGATCGGCGCGGCCCAAGCCGGGTACGACGGCTCGCAGACGCTCGCCGGCGACCAAGCGGGCAGCGTCCAAGGTCCCGCCGGCCCCCAGGGCGACCGGCACCAAGGCGTCCATCGCCAAGGGCGGACCGGCCGGCGGGTCGACGAACGCTAGGCCGCGCCCCTCGGCGACTCGATCGAGCGCGGCGAAGGCCGGCGCAGTGACGAAGGCCGGCGCAGCGACCAAGCCGGCAGCCTCCGCGACCAAGCCGGCCGCCTCCGCCGCGAAGCCGGCGGCCGCTGCGGCCAAACGTGTCGGGGCTGCCAAGGCAACGGCCCGCGCCAAGCCCGCGGCCGGCGCACGATCCGCCACGCCCCGCAAACCCGCTACGCCCCGCAAGTCGGCGGCCGGGCGAACCGGGGCCGCGCGCCGCGCCGTTCCGAGGTCCAGCGGGCCGGCAGACAGCGTGAGCGGCGACGCCCCCGCCTGACGGCCGCCCGGACTCGATCCCGGACGCCGCCCGCCCGGCCGCTCCCTCGATGCCGGCTGCCTCCGCGGCGCAGCTCGTCGGGGCGGCCGTCGACGTTGGCTCGAATTCGGTCCATCTCCTGGTGGCGGCCATCGCCGGCCACCGGCTCCAGCCACTGGTCGACGAATCGGTCTTCCTCGGACTCGGTTCGGCCGTCGCAGAGCGCGGCCACCTGGGAGCGACCGCGCGTGCCGAGCTCGTCGACACGCTCGTTCGCTACGGCGAGGTGGCCAGGGGCCTCGGTGCACGGCGGATCACCTTCCTCGGCACCGAGCCGATCCGACGCGCCGCCGACGCGAGCCGGATCGTCCACGAGGTTGGGGTCTCCTCCGGTGCCCCGCTCATCGTCCTGTCGCACGAGGAAGAGGCGTACCTCACGCTCATCGGCGTGACCGAGGGCATGCCGGTCACCCACGAAACGCTGGTCGTCGACGTTGGCGGCGGCAGCTCCGAGTTCTGCGTGGTCGATCGAACCCGGCCGCCGCGGGCTGCGGGTCTCCAGCTCGGGTCGGCGCGGCTCACCGACCGGTTCGTCAGCCACGACCCGGCGACGGCGGCCGAGGTGGCGGCGATGCATGCGGCCGCGGCACAGGTCGTTCGAGCCGCCCCCGATGCCAGCCCGAGCGAGATCGTGGCGGTCGGTGGGACGGCCTCGAACCTGCTCAAGCTGCTGTTTGCGAACGGGGACGAGCGGACCCTCGACCGGGACGGAATCGCCAAGGCGGTCGCGATTCTCGCAGCCCAGCCGGCGGCTCTCGCGTCGGACCGCTACCTGGTCCGGCCCACCCGGGCCCGGATCCTGCCGGCGGGTGCCGCGATCCTTGACGCCATCCTGGAGCGTTACGGGGTCGATCGTCTGCGCGTCTCGGAAGCCGGGGTTCGCGAGGGAGCGATCCTCGCGGTCAACCATGCCGGTCACGCCTGGCGCGATCACCTGGCGCGGCTCGCCCATGGTTGGCGCTCCTGACGGCCGCCAACCGACGCCCTGCGGCGGGCGCCGGGCCCGCGGCGCTGAGCCGCCGCCTCAGAGCCTGGCGACCACCCGACCCAATGATCGCCGGAAACCGATGCCCGCCACGCCCCGCCAGGCCGGCCCGACCCCCCGGCGGAGCCTGGTGACGTCCCGTTCGCGATTGACCAGGTAGCGTCCGATGGCGGCGTTCTCGAGCGGTGACAGGTCGCCGGCATGCTCCACCAGGAAGGTCCTGGCCATGGACGCGGCGACGTCGGCATCGTTCATCAAGCCCAGGTGGTCCTGGAGCGCCGTCACCCTGGCGATCAGCGGTCCCGCCTCGTCGCCGAGCGCCTCGCGCACGAACTCGAGCGTGTAGCGCAACCACTTGCCGGCGATCCGCAGCTCGTGCAGCGTCTCGACGTCGGCCCAGCGCAGGACGGCCTCGTAGCCCCGGACGTGCTCGTAGGCCGCCCAGACGCGCGAGGCGGTCGTGTCGCGGATGCGGTGCGGCTCGACGGGCCCGACCGGCCGGACGGCGGCTCCCTCGGTGCGGACGAAATCGCGGTAGTCGTCGACCCAGCGGCGGAAGCCGTCCGAATCGAGCTCCCGCACCAGGAGCACCCGGGCGTCGTCACGGTGCGTCCGCCAGTCGGCGAGGAGCGGTTCCAGGGCGCGCTGCTCGGCGGTCGGCAGGTCCGACCGGTAGCGGTCGGCAGCGTCGATCAGGACATCGAGGTCGCGCACCGCCCCGAGCCGCCCGGCGATCTCGCGCAGGCCGTTCCGGTAGCGCTTCGTGCGGCCGGGCCGGAACGCGGCACCGAACACGCGCCAGGCCGCCCGCTGGCGGCGGGTGGCGACGCGCATGGCGTGAACGTCCTCGAGATCGTGCCCCGTCCGCACACCCGCCTCGCGCGCGAGCATCCGGGCGAGGTGGAAGCGCATCACTTTGCGAGCCGCCTCCGCGACGTGGTCGTCGGCGGTGACGCCCGGGGACCGGCCGACGGCCAGGTGGGCATCGGGGACGGCGGCCGCCTCGGCCGCCTCGTCGAGCGCGTCGGAGGAGGACGGGACGATCTCGAGATGGTCGGCGGCTGGGGGCGGAGTCTCGTCGGCTGGGGGCGATGGCGCGTCGACGGGGCGCGCGTCGGGCTCCGCCGGCGCGGCGGAATCGATCGCTGCGTCGCTCGATGCGGCGACCGTCCCGAGCGTCGCGACGAGGGCGGGATGGAGGTGCGGCCCATCGACGGCTCGCACGGCCGCCAGCGCCGCCTCCAGCTTGCTGCCTCGCTCGGAGGTCAGGGCCGGGTCGGCCGCGAAGACCTCGGCCAGGTCCGCGAGCCGTCCTTCGTCGCCCTTCACCAGCTCGGCTTCGAGCTCGACGAATCGATCCACCACCCGTGACCGGACGACCACGTCCACCTCGTCGAGGCTCAGCTCCACGCGGGTCTCGCCGTCGCGCACGATCCGCTTCCGGCGCAGCTGGCGAATGGTCACGAGCTCGACGAGCGGTGCGTCGCCGGCCAGCTCCAGCACCAGCGAGCGAGCGTCGGAAGCCGGCCACTCGAGCGGCCCCGCCGTCCGGTCCGCCGGACCCTCGAGCTCCTCTCGGCGGAGTGCGCCACCCGGGCCACTGGTTCGCGCCAGGGACTTGACCGAGACGATCGTGTCGCGTCCCGACTGGCGCAGCCGGACCGCGAAGCCGGCTCGGGTCAGCGCTCCGCCGGCCGTGTCGACGTAGCGGTCCTCGAGCTGGGTGGCGCGGGCGGCGGTCCCGTCGCCGAACGGGCCGATCGTCTCGGCCACCAGGTAGCGCTCGGCGGCCGCGAGATCCACGACCCGGAACTTCAATTCCACCTCGACCGGCCGGCCCGTGGCTGGATTCATGCGCGCGGATCCATCGAGCCGGCGCCGGCCCCCGGGCGATGCGGAACCACGGTCACCTGCGCCCGGTCGAGGGCCTCCTCCTTGAGCGTCTCGAAGGTGTCGACCGTGCCGGCGCGACCCAGGAGCACCTCGGTCCGGACCCACGTGGCGTCCGGCTGGAGCTGCCACGAGCGCCGGTCGTCCGCCAGCATCACCTCGATGATCCCCGCGAGGCGTGCCTGCGCCTCGGGGTCCTCGACCGGGGCGACGGCTTCGACCCGCCGGTCCAGGTTGCGGTCCATCAGGTCCGCCGAGCCGATGTACCACTCGCGATTGCCGCCGTTGTCGAAGCTCCAGATCCGGGAATGCTCGAGGAACTCGCCGATGATCGAGCGAACCCGGATCCGCTCGGAGATGCCGCGCAGGCCGGGCTGAATCGAGCAGGCGCCGCGAACGATCAGGTCGATGTCCACGCCGGCGTTCGCCGCCCGGTAGAGCGCCTCGATGACGGCGACATCCACGATGGCGTTGAGCTTGAGCACGATCCGTGCCGGCTGGCCGGCCGCGGCGAAGCCGATCTCACGTTCCACGAGCTCGAGGAAGCGCGACCGGAGGCTGTGCGGCGCCACGAGCAGCCGGCGGAAGGTCCGCTGGCGGGAGAGGCCGGTCAGGACGTTGAACAGGTCCGTCACGTCGGCACCGATCTCCGGCCGGCAGGTCAGCAGCCCCAGGTCGATGTACAGCCGGGCCGTCTCGCGGTTGTAGTTGCCGGTCCCGATGTGCACGTAGCGTCGCAGGCCGCCGCCCTCGCGACGGACGACCAGGGACGTCTTCGAGTGCGTCTTGAGCCCGACCAGGCCGTAGACGACATGGGCGCCCGCACGCTCCAGCTTGCGCGCCCAGATGATGTTGGCTTCCTCGTCGAAGCGCGCCTTGATCTCGACCAGGACCACGACCTGCTTGCCTCGCTCGGCGGCCCGGATCAGCGACTGCACCAGGGGGGAGTCGCCGGAGGTCCGATAGAGGGTCTGTTTGATCGTCAGCACGTCCGGGTCGTCCGCCGCCTGGGTGATGAAGCGCTCGACCGACGCCGTGAACGACTCGTACGGGTGGTGGACCATCAGGTCGCGCTCGCGAATCACGTCGAACATCGAGCGTTCCGGCGTGCGCAGCTCCACGGGGACGACAGGCACGAACGGCGGATCGCGGAGCGCCGGCAGGTCGAGCATGGCGAGCGACATCAGGTCGCCCAGGTCGAGCAG
>JBGPIH010000021.1:0-26948 GCA_041484785.1 Candidatus Limnocylindria bacterium | reverse complement strand
GTGCTGGCTTCTGGCGGCGCCTGCGTCTCGGTCGACAACGGGAGGCCGAAGCTTCGTCGCGAGGACCTGGTGCTGCTCGCGGAGTTGGCGACGAAGGGTGAGATCGCTCCCGTGATTGACCGACGGTATCCGCTGGACGAAATCGTCGAGGCGCACAGGTACGTCGACAACGGACACAAGCGCGGCAACGTGGTCATCACCGTGCCATAGCGCACGAACCGGAGACCCATGCGAGCGATCGTGTGCACGTAGTAGCGCGCAGGTCGTTTCTGAAGGTCCGCGGCAATATCGCTGGACCATTTCTGGCCATTGCCAGGTCGTGACTAGTGCCCACCAAAGTCGGGTAATGTAGCGATCATGTTCGACTACCAGACCGTCAAGCTGATTCATCTCCACGGCGACGAGCGGTTCCCGATGAAGGAGAGGAGCCATCACGACTCGGCGGAGCTCGACCCTGAGCGCGGCTGGCTAAAGGGGGCGCGGATCTTCCGCTGCACGCGCTGCGACGAGGAGATCGTGGTCATGCCACCCGGCGGTGACACGATGGACACCGAGCATATCTGACCGGTCATCCTGTCGAGGGAGACCGCGCGCGGAGGCGCCGCCCACGCTTGTGCAAGACCTTCTCCCATGCCCGGCGGCGAAGTGTCGGGGTCGCCTTGGCGGCCCTCGGAGGCTAAGCCTCCGGGCGAATTTGAAGGCGCGATGAGCTAGGGCCTCGCTCGCATCAGCTCGAAGACGCGGATCGGGCTGGAGAACCCTTTCAGCGTTCGCTCTTGGCCTGAATCGAACGGGAAGCCCTTCGCCAGACCCAGTTCGTGGACGATGTCCGACGTGAGGATGTGCCCGGCCTCCGCTGCGGCACAGATCCGGCTTGCGAGCGTGACCGTCGCGCCGAACAGATCGTCGTTGTGGTCGACCGGCTCGCCGGCCGCGATCCCGATTCGCACCCGAAGGTCCCGCCCCGCTCCTTCGGACACCCTGGTGGCGAACCCGTCCAGGATGGCCAAGGAGCATTCCAGGGCATTTGAGACATTGTCGAAGGAGGCCATGATCCCGTCGCCGGTGTGCTTGACTTCGCGACCCCGCGCAGCAACGAGAGCCCTTCGGATGATCAGGTCGTGTTCGGTAAGGAGGACCATGTAGGCTGACTCGCCGGCCGATTCCAGGAGGGTCGTCGAACCCTCCAGGTCGGTAAAGAGAATGGCTCGGAACGGGTTCGCGGCTGGGGCGCGGTCGACGGGATCGTTCATCCGGCCGAGGAACCGCAGGATGTTGTCTTCGGAGACGCTGATGATCTCGTTGGGGATCAGACCGTGCGTCTCCCGATGTACGGCGGTCAGCGCCTCCGGGGCGGGGGCCTGGGCGAGACAGAATGCCTCACCGTGATCAGGATCGAACCAATAGGTAAGGAACTGGACGCCGTGCTTGGCCGCGGCCCCGAGATCGGCAAGGTGGGCCTGGGCGACATCCTCGGCCTTCACCCCAGGCACGTCATGCCGATCCATGAACAGTGGCATGCCGTCTGTTACTCCTTGCACGACCAAACGATCGCCGGCAGAAGCCGCACGCGGACCGGCTGCGCCGACCCAATAACGGCGATCTTAAGGCGGCGAGACACCCGACGTGCCTCGCGAGAAGGCCTTCGGGCATGTGCTCACGTTCGGGACGCCGCACGATGCGGTTGGCCCGTCGACCGATCGCCTGCCAGGCCTCGCCGCCCAATGCCGCTCGACAACGGCGCTTGCCTGACCTTCGATACGTATGTGCTCACGTGGTTCAGCATAGGCCCGAGTCCGACCGTCCTTGCCTCCGCATTCCCCTTCGCTGCGGCCATCGTTTCCTGAGGGTCAGACGGGCCGGCGAGTCCGGCCACCAGGCCGATATCCCGTTCAGCCCTCGCCGTGTTCCACGAGCTGACGACAAGGATGGCGTCGCCGAGAGCCTCGAACGACTCGGGGAGGCGGCCGCCGTGGAGGCGCCCGCTCGCGCCGCGCGATTGCTCATCGCGGCGCAGTCCATCCGCGGGCGCGAGGGGATCGGCCTGCGACGGATCGATGAGCTCCAGGCGAGGGAGCTGTTCGCGAGCGTCGCCGACGCCCTGACGGCGGCCCAGCTCGACGTCGCGCGCGCCGATTCGAGGGCCATGGACGTCCACGCCGCCGTCGAGTATGCGCTGGCGAATCCGGGAAACTGAGGGCGAGGACAATGAGCGGCGGACAGCCACCCGAGAACCAAGGAGACATCCGATGGCCGATCGACCAGTCGAGGTCGTCTACTTCTACCGGACGATGTGGGGACACCACGACGAATTCCTGGAGCTCTTCACCCGCAACCACCTGCCCGTCCTCAAGGAGCAGGTGAAGAGCGGTCGGATGCTCGACGTTCGGGTCCAGGTGCCGCGCTTCCACGGCGACGGCCGGGCCGACTGGGACGTGATGGTCACGATCGTCTACCGCGACTGGGCGGCGATGGAGGAGCACTCCGACCGGGAGATCATCGAGCGGCTCTTCCCCGACCAGGCCCGCTACAGCGAGGAGGAGCGACGGCGCTTCACCATCCTGGAGGGGCATTGGGACGTGCCGCTCGATTCGGTGCCGAGCTAGGGCGGAGAACGGTTCGCCATTCGTGGGTCCGACCCGGGAGGGAGGCCGGGAACGTGACGCCCGGCCTCCCTCCCGCCGGTGTCAGGACTCCCGAGCGCGCTCGTCCGCGGCCGTGTGGCGCCGTCGAGCCAGCATCGCGATGGCCGCGGCAAGACCTGCCAGGGCCGGGAGGAGCGGGAGGTCCGCCGGCGCCTGCTGCACAGTGCGACCCGCCGTATCGGTCTGCGGAGGTTCCTGGCTGCTGAGCGAGTACGTTCCCGTCCACGTCCAGACGGCTTCGGGGGTGGTCGGGTCGCCGGCGACGGTGACGTCAACATCGAGGTGGAACCGGGTCCACTGTCCGGTTCCGCTGCCGAACGTGCACTTGGCCAGGACCACGGGGCCTGGCTGGTTCCAGTCACAGACGCCTGTCGTGCTGTTGGCCCCGACCTTGATGGTCGGGTACGCGAGGCCATCCGACCCGTCGCCGGTGACGGTATAGACGACGTTCGTGCCCGTCGGAATCCCATCGAAGCTGGACGTCACGACGGTGCAGAGCAGGTTGCTCACGCAGGTCTTCGTGAGCAGGAATGGGGTGGGCGAGGACGCCGACACCGATGGCACGAGGCTGCTGAGCGCGAGGGTGGCCCCAACGACCACCAGGATTCGACGGATCGACCGCATCGGGGAGTCTCCAGCTGTGGGCATTGACTCCGAACAGACGCGGGCCGCCGTCAAAACGTACAGCCGCGTGCGTCTTCACTGGCGTTTGTACGTTTTCGGTCCCGGCCGCGTCTGTACAGCATGCAAGCTCACGGGAGGAGGCCGGACCGCCGTTCGGGCCACGGACCGGGGTCTATGCTCCACCGAACCTCCGGCCCATGTCGGAGCCCGAGGCTGGAGGATCACGAATGCGTTCGGCCCAACGAATCCTGATCGTGGCAGCAGCGGTCCTGGCGCTGACGGCATCGACCGCATCGGTTTCCGCGTCCTCGACGCCCCATGAGCTTCATCTCACCAAGAACTGCAGCACGGATACCGGCGTCCCGCCGACGTACTGCACGATCGCGGTCTCGAATCTGCGATTGCTCCCGGTGCGCGCGAAAGTCTGGTACCTCGGGCCGGTCCTCGCGGACGCGTACTTCCTGAGCAGCAACATCAAGATCGACGCATGGCACGGGAACACGGCCACCGGCTACTGCCAGGTCGACGCCAAGGACTCGAGTGGCATCTGCACGTTCTGGAAGGGGACCGGGACGCTGACCGGGTTCCACGCCGTCCTGCACGTCTCGATCGATTCGAAGGGGCTCTGGCATTGGGACGGGACGTACTACTTCCCGGGCAAATCCTGACGATGGGACCGCATTGGATCTGACCTCGCTCCTGCACGCCCCTTCGATCGCGACGGAGGTGCCCGTCACGCGAGCACGCCCGCTCGACGCGTCCGTGGTCGCCGACGTCCACGACCGGCGTGGGCGCGAGCTGTTCGGCCTGTGCCGGCGGCTCGGGCTGGACGAGGACGAGGCCAACGACGCGGTCCAGGAAGCGTTCCTCCGGATGTGGACCGAGTCGTCGCGGGGGACGGTCATCCTCGACCCGGAGGGATGGGCCTTCCGGGTGACCTACCGGCTCGCCATGGACCACCATCGCCTCGGCCGGCTCGCCCACGCGCTCGCGGATCGCCTGTCTGACGTGCGCGTCCGCGACGAGATCGATCCGGCCGACCGAATGGCGGTGTGGGCGGCCGTGGACAAGCTGGCGCCACGCCAACGCGCCGTCCTGTACCTGCGCTACCGGGCCGATCTCTCGTACGAGCGGATCGCCGCGATCATGGAGATCACGGCGAACGGTGCTCGCAACGACGCCAGTGCGGCTACGGCAACGCTTCGAAGACGCCTCGCAAGCGAGGAGGCCGTGGGATGACCGAGCCATTCGGCACGCTCGAGCGATCGCTTCGCGACGGACCACCGGACGAGATCGGATTCCGATCGCGGCGGCGGGAGCTCGAAATGGAGCTCGGCGCTCGCGCGGGTGGGATCACGCCGTTGCAGCGGGTGACCCTGTTGCCGCGATCGCGCCGAGGCCAGGCCCGTTCGCTGCGGACCCCGGTCGCCGCCCTGCTCGTTGTGGTCATCGCGATCGGCGGGATCGCCCTGGCGATCCGGCGGGACGAGTCGAGCATCTTCGGTCCCGCTGCATCAGCCACGGCCAGCCCGGAACGCCCAACGGACAGTCCGAGCGCGAGGCCCAGCGAGCGACCGAGCCCCAGCCCTCCAGCCAGCGAGCAGCCGTCCGTGTCGGCGGTCCCGATCCCCCCATTGACGCAAACCTTCGTCTCGACACGGAACGGCTTCTCGATCCGGTACCCGGCCAACTGGACGGCGACGGCCGCCACCACGAGCTGGCCGCCCGACACGTTCACCCAGCTCGGGAACCCCGAGCTCGATTTGCTCCAGCTGGCGGGCACGGCCCGCCTTGCCGTCGCGTCCCAGCGGTTGGGCACGGCGCAGACGGAGGACGAGTGGGTGGCCGCGTACTTCCGGCCGTACCAGGGCAGCATCACCTGCGACAGCGCCACCGACCTCGCGACGTCCCCGCGCCTGCCGATCGACGGCCAGTCCGGCTACCTCGACGACGCAGGCTGCCCGATGAACGCAGATGCGTCCATGTCCCCCCGTGACGTCGTCTTCGAGGCGTTCGTCTTCTCCGCCGATCGGGTATATCAGATCACCCTCGACGGCGACGTCGACCTGGCGTATTTCGAGGCGCTCATCGCGACCATGAAGCTCGATCCGGCAAGCGCCATCGACCCGCTCGGCCCCTGAGCGCCGCGAGTCGAGCCTGCGGGAACCCGCGGCAGGGCCGTCGGCCGGGCGGGTGATCCGGCGCTAGCGTTCGAGAAGTTGCTGGAGATCCCCGAGTCGCTCGCGCCAGAACGTCTTCTGGCCGGTCGCGGCGTCACGGTCCGGCAGGCGCTCGTGCGCAAGGGCCACCGTGCTGCGCGCGTCGCCCTTGGCCGTGAAGCCGATCGCGAGGCGCGATGAGCCGCCCTCCCAGTCGAAGCGGGCCGATCGATACGGGGTCGCCGTTCGCAGGCGCAAGGAAACCCCGGGCAACCACCGCGCCCGCAGGTCCTCGTCCACGAACGCGGCGAAGAGCCGCTCGACCGGCGCGGTCACGGTCCTGGACGAAGTGATGGCGAATCCGTCGGGGCGCTCGCCCGGCCGGCGACGGCCGATCGCCATCTCGAAGCCGACGGTCAGCTCCTGGGCCCACCAGCCGTCGACGTGATGCTCGGTGCTCAACCAGCGAGCGATGTCCCGATGCGGACGGTCCGCGGCGCCCCAGGCCTGGAGGATCCCGAACCACTCGCCCCAGGGACGGCCCGTCCGGGCCGCGATCGCTTCGTCGGAGCTGGTGCGCTCGCCTCGGAACGGCGTGGCGGCGGCCGGCGGCTCGGCGGATGGAGCCGGCGGCTCGGCGGATGGAGCCGGCGGCGTCGGATTCGTCTCGGCCGGCGCCTTGGTGAGCACTTGCCGGCGGGCGGCCGTATAGCGCTCGCCGGTCCTGGACATCCGCGTGCGCACGCGTCGCTTGAGGGATTTCTGTCCAGTCACGTTTCGGTTCCCTTTCCGGGCGGCCGCCGGCACCCACGCTGCCCTGCGATCGCCGAAAGGTCCCGGTGACCGGCTTCCCGAGGACCGGAGTCCCCTTTGCCCCGATCGAGCCGACGGCGTGGGCGTCGGAGCGGGGTTGCGCGCAGGAGGGCGCGACCGGCGCGAGTGTATGACCGTCAGCCCGCCGCGCGCAACACCCGGGTTGGTGCGAAGGCTGAGGCGGCGGCTACCCCTGCAGCACCGCCAGGATGTTACCCGCCGGATCCTTGAACCAGGCTGCTGACGTGCAACTCTGCCAGCCTGGCAGCTCATCGGTCGACGCCGTGACACCGCGCGGGTTCAGCCGCGGGATCGGCTGGTGGCCGCCACGTAGTGCGGGAGCAGCGATGCCCAGCCGCCGTGGTTGCGGTCCCGCCAGCGCTCCCCTTCTGCGCCGAGCCGCTCCCAGCCGCGGTGCTCGATCTCGACGCGCGTCGTCCCTTCGCCGCGGGGCACGAACCGGATCTCGACGTCGGTCGCGTCGCTTCGATCGCGGTTGAGGTGCCAGGTGTAGCCCAGCCGGGACGGCGGCTCCCAGATCGTGACCGCGCCCCAGTCGTGCTCGACACCGCTCGCCCGGCGTTCGAAGATCCGGCCGCCCGGCCGGGCCTCGAGGACCACCGTCAGGCCCTCCTCGGCGGACACCGTATGGTCCCTAGGCCACCACTGGGCGATCCGGTCGGTCCAGACCGCGAAGGCGTCGTCGACCGAACAATCGACCTCGAACGCCAGTCGGATCGGTTCGATCACCGCTGGCGAGGCCCCGAAGGCACGTTCCCGGCGACGATGCGATACCGGGCGGCGGCATCGCCCCAGACCTGCTCCACGTAGGCCCGCACGGCCTCGATGCCCTGGTCATGGAGCTGGTAGATGCGGCGAGTGCCGCGAGGCCGCTCGAGCACGAGGCCTGCGCGCTTGAGCAGTCGAAGGTGGCGTGACACGGCGGGCCGGCTGATCGGCAGCAGGTCCGCGAGCTCCTGGACCGAGCGCTCGTGCGCGGCCAGCAGCTCGACGATCGCTCGGCGATTCGGATCGCCGAGCGCGTCAAACGGGTCGCCGGCCGGGCCAGGGACGGGCATCGAGGTTCAGGGCCGCCTTGCGCATGGAAGCGACCGGCTCACCCGATCGCCCGCATCCGGTTGTTTTTGGCGTCGTGGGTGACCTCGGCGAGGCCGAGGGCCTCGAGCAGCGGGGGCATGTAGACACCGAAGCGACCGCGCAGGCCCTTCTTGAGCCCGTACCAGCCGCCGACGGGGTTGCCTTCCGAGCGGCCCCAGGCTTCCACGGAGCCATCGGGCGCGGGCTTCTGCTCGTCGGCGCCACCGAGCGGCACCCAGTCGCCCTTTGCCTTCAGCCAGGCATGGAGGTCCTCGATCGCGCGCGCGTCGTACAGCAGCCTCGTTCCGCCGACCTGGCAGACGATGGTCGGCGGATTGGACGCAGTGTCCCGGTACATCGAGTAGTCGGAGGTTCCCGGCGGCGTCTTGAGAACCCACGGGTCGTCCTTGGTGCCGCTCCCGGTCGCCATGTCGCTCCCCTTCCTGTTCGTTCCGTAACCGTATCGCTACGGTAACAGCATTGTCACGCGATGATCGAGATCAGGCGGCGGCGCGCGGCCACAGGCCGCCGGTCGAGGCCATCCAGTCCGCGATCTGCTCGCACGCCCATGCGGTGTCGCCGTCGCTCATGTCCAGCTCGAGCACCGGCAGGATCGATTCCAGCGCCAGCCGGCGAAGCAGCGCCTGCTCGCGCTCGAACGCCCCCAGGTCGTCGTACTGCACCGGGTTCCCGGACACGGTCAATCGTTCGTCGCGAGCGACCTCCCACGTCCCCGGGCGCCTCGTGCACAGCACGATGTGGACGTCGAGCGCGCGGAGGCGCACTTCGAGCCAATCGAAATCGACGTCCCGGCCGTTCGTCGTCAGCTGGTACGCACGAGCCGACAGGTGGAACCGGTCGATGATCCAGGAGTAGTGCGGCTGCAGCTCGATGAGGCGCGTCCAGGCGTCGAAGACCGCCATCGCCCTCGCCTCCTCCTCGCCGCCCGGCTCGAAGTTGATCGGTCCGCGGCCCCAGGGAACCGGCGTGAACCCGCACCACTCGGCCGAGATCAAGGGCGAGTGATAGCGATAGCGACGCGGACCGACGATCCGGGGGTGCTCATTGAGGGCGAAGGCCAGGTCCGTCTTGTGGGTCAGGCGGGTGCCTTCCAGGATGATCTTTGGCGTCAGCTTCGGCATCGTGAGGAGCCTACCGCGTGGCGCGCTCCGGCCGTCGACGCCACCGCGCGGCCGGCTCGGGGCTCGTCGGCTTCGTACCTACGCTCCGCGCCGGGTCCCGCCACTGAGGGGATGCCCGGCCGCGCCGTCGGTCGCGCTTCTCGGGTCCCAGGCGCACAGGAAGTGCTCGTCCGATTCAGCCGACAGCCCTCTCCCGGCGCTGCACGCGAAGCACTCGACGATGTCGGTCAGCCCGCGCCGCGGGCACGATACGAACCCGTCCGACACCGCGAGATGAAGCGTGCTCTCCTGGTCCCCTCGACGGCGACTCACGTTGGATTCCGTCTCCCTGCGTGTCGCACCGTTGCTGGTACGGCGTGCCATGACTGTGGCACCGGCCAACCGGGCGCGAGACGGGCCGAAGGTCACGGCGCGGAGGGTCGGCCGGCCCGAAGCCGGCGCAAGGCGGGGCGCCGCGCCGATCTGGCGGGGGGCGCGTCTGCCGGTCGGTGCCTGGCCTGCCTCGACGCCGTACGACGCTGGCACCCGGAGACAGGCGAAAGCGCATCTCGTCTCAGCGCGTCCCCGCCGAGATGAAATGCGCTTGGTCAGAGCCTCGCGATTGAGCCGCTCCCACGACAGGGCCACTTGGACGAAAGCGGCTGCCATTTGGCCCTATTGCGCGACCCGTTGCGACGAGACCGCGAGCTGGTGCGCTTTGGCTCAGAGCGCGGAGCCAAACGGCTCTAGCCTGCGGACCGCGAAGGGACTGGAATCGAGGCCACGAAAAGGTTCCGTGGCCTGGATCGCCCAACCGCGTCCGGCGTGCCGGTCCCAGGCCACCTCGTCCGTCCCCGGGACGGCTGCGCTGGAGATGAACCTGTGACTGCGATCGCTACCCCGCCCGAACCAGCCATGCTCGCGCCCGATGCCGTGGCCGAGCCGCCACCCACAACGGCTGGTCCCGATCGCCAGCCTACGGTCGTCCTCTCCTGCCGCGACCTGCGCAAGAGCTTCGGGGATCGGAAGGCCGTCGACGGCGTCGGGTTCGAGATCCGCAGCGGCGAGACGTACGGCCTGCTGGGCCCCAACGGTGCCGGCAAGACGACCACGATCAGCATGATCTGCGGGATCCTGACCGCCGACGGTGGCGACGTGCAGGTTGCCGGACAACGGGTGGACACCGGCACCGTCGACGCCAAGGGAGCCATCGGTTTCGTGCCGCAGGACCTGGCGATCTACCCCGACCTGAGCGCGCGCGAGAACCTGACCTTCTTCGGCCGCCTGTACGGCCTGGGCGGGGCACAGCTGCGCGACCGCATCGCCGAGGTCCTGGCCGTCATCGACCTGGCTGACCGGGCCGACGAGCGGACCGAACGATTCTCCGGTGGCATGAAGCGCCGGCTCAACATCGGAATCGGCCTGCTCCACAGGCCCCAGTTGCTCGTCCTCGACGAGCCGACGGTAGGCGTCGATCCGCAGAGCCGGAACGCGATCCTGTCCAGTGTCGAGGCCCTGAGCGCCGCCGGGATGGGGATCCTCTACACCACCCACTACATGGAAGAGGCGGAGCGGCTGTGCGACCGCGTCGGGATCATCGACGAGGGCAGGATCATCGCCGAGGGCACGCGGCGGGAACTCGTGGCCCTGGTCGGCGGACTCGACAAGATCAAGCTGCTCGCGAGCGGCGATCTCGCTCCGGCGGCGGCCGCCGCCCGTGAGCTCTCCGGCGTCCGGGAGGCAACGCCCCACGATGGCGGCATCGACCTCCTCGTGGTCGAGGCGCGCCGGCTGCTCCCGTCGATCCTGGCCGCCATGACCCAGGACGGGGTGACGATCCGGTCGGTGGAGGTGGTCGAACCCGACCTCGAGGCGGTCTTCCTGCATCTCACCGGCAAGGCTCTCCGGGACTGAGGCCGCTCGCCATGCGCATTGCGCTCGTCATCGCCGGCCGGATCCTGCGGCAGCGTCTTCGGGATCGCTCGGCGATCATCTTCGCCGTCCTGACCCCGCTCGGGCTGGCCCTCGCCTTCGCGGCGGTCATCCCGGACTTCACCCCGAACTTCCACGTAACCGTCGCCGTCGTCGATGAGGACCATGGCGCGGCGGCACAGGCGCTGATCCAGGGACCACTGGACGGCCTGGTGACCGCGGGGATCGCCGACATCCGGACGCTCGCCACCGAAGCCGACGCGCGGACCGCCGTGAGCGCCGACGAAGCCGGGGCCGCGGTGATCGTCCCGGTCGGCTTCACCGACGCGATCCACAACGGGACGCCGACCCAGCTCCGCGTCCTGGGCGGCAGTGGCCCGACCTCGCGCGAAGTGGTCCGGGCGACCGTGACCAGCTTCGCCAACATGGTCGGTGCCGGCCAGCTGACCCTGCAGACCGTGATCGCCACGGGTGGCACGGTGGATGCAACCTCGCTGGACCGGATCCGGACGGCACTCCTGGCCGACAGCCCGATCGCGGTGACCGATGCCACGGCCGCGAGGCGGCAGGCCACCCTGGCGACCTTCTACGGGGCGGCGATGGCAATCATGTTCGTCTTCTTCGCCACGCAGTACGGCGCCCTGGCCATCCTGACCGAGCGACGCGTGGGGACCCTGAACCGCCTCCTGGCGGCCCCGATCAGCCAGGGATCCGTGATCCTCGGTGGCTCGATCGCCGGACTGCTGCTCGGGTTGCTGGCGATGAGCGTGCTGGTCGTTGCGACCACCGTCCTGGCCCATGCCAGCTGGGGCCCTCCCCCATTGGTTGGCGCCCTGATCGTCGCAGCGGTCATCGCGGCCGTCGGGATCTCCACGTTCGTGGCAACCCTGGCCAAGACCGTCGAGCAGGCGGGCAGCCTCAACGCCATCGTCGCCCTGTGCCTGTCCGCGATCGGCGGCGTCTTCATCCCGCTCAGCCAGGCGCCTGAGATCCTGGCTCGAATCTCCCTGATCACGCCGCATGCCTGGTTCCTGCGGGCGATCGACACGCTCTCCGTTCCGACGGTCGGACTTGCCGACATCCTGCCAAGCCTCCTCGTCCTCGTGGCCATCGGCGTCATCACCGGCGGGATCGGACTCGCTCGGGCGCGCGGCGCGCTGGTGCCGGCATGAAGGCGCTCGAGATCGCCCGGGTGAGCATCCTCCGCACCTTCCGTGACCGGATGGGTCTCTTCTTCATCGTCGTCCTGCCGATGATCCTGGTCATCGTGCTCGGCATGACCTACGGCGGCATGAGCGCGGCCCGGGTCGGCATCGCCGACGAGGACGGCAGCCCGCTGTCCGACGCGCTGATCGGCGACCTGCAGACGACCGACGTCCGGCTCGAGATACGCCGGTACGACACGGCCGCGGAGCTGGATGATGCCGTGGAGCGTGGTTTCATCGAGATCGGCCTCGCGATCCCGACCGGGTACGACGCGGCGCTGCGAGGCGGGGGGCAGGCGCCGCTCGAGGTCGTCGCCCAACCAGTCGACTACGCGAGCGCGGTCAGGACGGCCATCGACGGCGCCATCGCCCGCCAGACGGCCCTGATCCAGGCGGCGCGCTACGCGACGACCGCGACGGGCGTGACCTTCGACACCGCCCTGGCCGCCGCGCGCGATCGCCAGTCGGCGGTCAGCGGCGTGGACGTCTCCGTCGAATCGGTCGGCGAGGTCGCCTCGAACCCGAATGGGTTTGCCCTCGGCGCCGAAAGCCAGGTCATCCTGTTCATGTTCCTGACGAGCATGACCGGCGCCGCCGTCCTCATCACAACGCGCCAGCTCGGCATCACCCGCCGCGAGTTCTCCACGCCGACCAGCGTCCGGACGATCATCACCGGCGAGACGATCGGTCGGTTCACTTTCGCGCTCTTCCAGGGTGGCTTCATCGTCATCGCCTCGGCGCTGCTCTTCGGCGTGGACTGGATCGATCCGTTCGCGACCAGCGCGATCGTGATCGCCTTCGCCCTCGTTGCATCGGGTGCGGCCATGCTCCTGGCGACCGTCGTAGCGAATGAGCACCAGCTGAGCGCGCTGGGACCGGCGCTGGGCATGATCTTCGGGCTCCTTGGCGGCACGATGGTGCCCATCGAAGTCTTCCCGGACTTCATGAAGACGCTGTCCCACGTCACGCCGCATGCCTGGGCGATCGACGCCTTCCATCGACTCCTCCTCGACGGCGGCGGGCTCGGCCAGGTGCTGCCCGAGGTCGGCGTCCTGCTCGGCTTCGCGGCCGTCGTGCTGACCCTCGCCATCTTCCGCTTCCGGCGGGCGATCGCGGGCTGAGCGAGCGCCGACGACGCTGCACACCCCCGGGAATACGCCGCGTCATCGGGGCCCGGTCGGCTACCTCGCCCGGCAGCGGAGTCGGTAGCGAGCGCCATTCGCGTCGGTGGCATGCGCCCCGGTCTTGACCTTGACTCGGGCGACCGGCAGGCTTCTCGAATCGTGACGGAACTGACTCCAGGGGCCGTGGCCGAGATCGCCGGCGTCGACGTGAGCTATGTCGAGCGCCTCGCCGAGCTCGGGATCCTCTCGCCTCGTGACGGCGTGCATGCCGCGAGCGATTCGCGGCGAGTCGGCGTCGTCCAGGCGCTCGAGCGAGCCGGGTTGCGGCTCGAGGGGATCGGCGAGGCGCTCCGGCGAGGCGACATGTCGCTCGACTTCGTGGATCAGCCGGACTATGAACGGTTCGCCGGACTGACCGCCGAGACCTTCCGGCAGGTGAGCGCACGGACCGACATCCCGCTCGACCTCCTGCTCGTCATCCGCGAAGCGATGGGGTTCGCCCAGCCGGCGCCGGATGACCGAGTTCGGGCCGATGAGATGGAGGTGGTTCCACTCGTCGCATTGCAGTGTGCCAACGGTTTTCGACCGATCGTCATCGAGCGCTGGCTGCGCACGTATGGCGACAGCCTGCGTCGGATTGCGGACACCGAAGCCGACTGGTACAGGACCGAGGTGCTTGGCCCGCTCCTCAGCGCCGGGAAGAGCGCGGCGGAAGTGGTGGAAGTCACCGCAACGATCGGTGCCGAGCTGTCCGAGCTCGGCGGCCAGGCCATCCTGGGTCTCTTCCACGGCCGCCAGGCCAACGCCTGGATCAAGAACATCCTCGAGGGGTTTGAGATCTCGCTGACACGCGCTGGTCTGCAAGGTCCGGTCGACCAGCCTCCGGCGATCTGCTTCCTGGATCTGACCGGCTACACGCGCCTGACGGAAGAGCGCGGCGACGAGGCGGCGGCGGAGCTGGCCGGGCGCCTCGCCCGCCTCGTTCAGCGGACCTCCACCCAGCACGGCGGCAAGCCGGTCAAGTGGCTCGGCGACGGCGTGATGTTCTACTTCCGCGAGCCGGGCCGCGGCGTCCTCGCGGCGCTCGAAATGGTCGAGGGAGCCGCCGATGCCGACCTACCCCCGGCGCACGTCGGGCTGCACGCCGGACCCGTGCTGTTCCAGGAGGGCGACTACTTTGGCCGGACGGTCAACCTCGCCTCCCGGATCGCCGACTACGCCCGGCAGGGCGAGGTCGTGGTCAGCCAGGAGGTCGTCGACGCGTCGGGCGGCGCCGGGCTCACGTTCACCGAGATCGGCCCGGTCGAGCTCAAGGGTGTCTCCTCGGCGCTCAGGCTCCACGTGGCGCATCGAATGACCGGGACGGTTGGTTGAACGATCCTGCCCGGGCGGTCGAGCGAACGTACCTGCTCCTGACGCTGCTGACGACACTCGCCGCGTCGTTCATCTGGGGCATCAACACCATCTTCCTGCTCGATGCCGGCCTGAGCAACGCGGAGGCGTTTGCCGCCAACGCGTTCTTCACCCTCGGCCAGGTCGTCTTCGAGGTACCGACCGGAGTCGTCGCCGACACGCGCGGTCGTCGGTTCTCCTACCTCCTCGGGGCGGCGACACTGCTGCTGTCGACCCTGCTCTACCTGGCGATGTGGCAGGTGCGCGCGCCGCTGCTCGGGTGGGCCATCTCCTCGATCCTCCTCGGCCTTGGGTTCACCTTCTTCTCCGGGGCGACCGAGGCATGGCTCGTGGACGCCCTGCATGCCTCGGGGTTCAGCGGCAGCCTCGAACGAGTCTTTGGGCGTGCCCAGACCATCGGCGGGATGGCCACCCTGGCCGGTTCCGTCTCCGGCGGCGTCATCGCCCAGGTGACCAACCTCGGGGTGCCGTACCTGCTGCGGGCCGGCATGCTCGGTGTGACCCTCGTCGTGGCGTTCCGGTTCATGCACGACATGGGATTCACGCCCGCGCGGGGGGTCAGCGCCGGGGCGGCGGTCCGAACCGTGATCCGCGGTTCGGTCGACGGAGGCTTCCGCAATCCACCCGTCCGCTGGCTGATGCTGGCGGCGCCATTCTCGGCCGGCGCCGGGATCTACGTCTTCTACGCCGCGCAGCCCTACCTGCTGCAGCTCTACGGGGACAAGACGGCCTATGGGATCGCCGGCCTGGCCGCCGCCCTCGTCGCCGGTGCGCAGATCGTGGGTGGGCTGGCCGTCTCGCGGGTCCGGCGCTTCTTCCGCCGGCGAACCGATGCCCTGATCCTCGGAGGCATCCTGAACGTCGCGCTGCTCGCGGTGATTGGGCTGACGGGCAGCTTCCTGATCGCGCTCGTGCTGCTGGCGGCCTGGTGCCTGGTCTTTGCCCTCGAGTCGCCGTTCCGCCAGGCCTTCATCAACGGGCTCATTCCTTCCGACCAGCGGGCCACGGTTCTCTCATTCGACTCCCTGATGGGCTCCGCCGGCGGCGTGGTCGCCCAGCCGGCACTCGGTCGAGCGGCGGACGTCTACGGCTATGCGGCGTCGTACGTCGTCGCGGCTGGCATCCAGCTGCTGGCTGTCCCGTTCGCCATCGCTTCCCGCCGGACGAATGCCGTCTCGGATCCAATCAGCAGCGAGATCCCGCCCGAGCCACCCGGCGAAGGCGGCTCGGGCGCCGACGTTGCGGGGATCGTCGACTGATCCGCCGGCAGGCCGACAGTCAGGAGCGCGGCTCCAAGTGCCAGGCGATCGATTGAACGTGTTCCAGCTGTGGCCAACAGGGGCTCCTTGGATGCGAGTTCCCATGGACCAGAACCCGCGACTGCCGCTGCTCGTTGCGCCGGCCGGATTCGCGCCGCCCGCACGCCAACGGCGGCGCGCTAGCTTGCCTGCTCCGTCGCCTGCAGGTCGACCAGGACCTGGGCGAGCTCCAGCGCATTCGTCGCGCCGTAATTCGCGTAGCAGTTGTTGAAGAGGACATGGGTATCGCGCGCCTGGCTGGCGATCTCGCGAACCCTCGGCCCCCAGTCCGCCAGCTCCGCCTGGTCATAGAGGTAGCGGAAGCGCTCGACGGTCTGCACGCCCTGGGCCTCCCAGGTCGCCGCCCGGCGGCCGTGGAAGCGGACGATCGCGAGCTCCGGCGATGGCGCCGCGACGATCGGTGGGACGCTCGACTTGAAGCCCTGCGGCCCGTCGACGACGACCAGCGGGATCTTCCGGTCGCCCAGGAATCGCAGCGTCCGCTCGACGTTCTTCTCATTGAACCAGCTGGCGCTGCGGAACTCGACCGCGCCGACCAGGCCCGCGTCGCGCAGGCGGCCGGTTGCTTCCTCGATGGTGTCCCGGTTCTCGGAGCTGGTGAAGAACCAGCGCGGGTACTGGAGCAGGATCGAGCCCAGCTGCCCCGCCTCGCGCAGTGGCTCGAGACCGTCGATGAACCAGGTCCAGACCTGCTCGCGCAGCGCGTCCGGGAGGTCCTTCGCGTAGATCCGCGCCTTCGCGCCGAGCTCGCCGGGTAGGGCATTCCGGAGGTCCTTCGGCAGGCGCTTTGTCTCGGTCGGCTGGCCCGTCATCAGGGCATGGGCCTTGACGTCGAAGGTGAAGTCGGGCGGCGTGCGCTCGACCCATAGCTCGGCCGTTCGGCGCGACGGGAGGGCGTAGTACGTCGCGTCGACCTCGACCAGCGGAAACCGGCTCGCGTAGTAGCCGAGGCGCTCTTCGGCACTGTCGGCGGCGTCCGGGTAGAAGACGCCCCGGGCGGTCATCGTCGGATCTGTCCAGGACGCGGTCCCGACCCGGATCGAGCCGCCGGACGGGGAGGGCAGGGGCTCGGCGGCGACATCGTCGCGCAGGGACGCCGCCCGCTCCGCCGCCCCGGCGGCGCCAGGATCGTGGGCGGCGTCGAGATCGGGGGCCGGTGCGCGTTCGAGCTCGCGCGCGGTCGAGCGGCCGGGTGTCACGACGGTGAGCCTACCGCGGCGCGGCCGCTCGTGGATCGCCGCACGCCGCGCGCCTTGATCAGCGGCATGACCTGGCGGTCGCTACCATCGGGCCGGTGCTCGCTCTCCGCTTGTATCCCGATCGCCGGCTTCGGCTCGCCGAGGAGCCCGTCCCGATCCCGGGTCCCGGCGAGACGCTGATCCGGATCAGCGCGGTCGGGTTGTGCGGGTCCGACCGCCACTGGATCGTCGACGGCGGGATCGGTGATGCGCTCCTCCGTGTGCCGCTCGTGCTGGGGCACGAGTTCGCCGGGGTCGCCCGGACCGGGCGCCTTGCCGGACGGCGCGTGGCCGTCGATCCCGCCGACCCATGCGGCACCTGCGAGCTTTGCCGGGCCGGCACGTCCAACCTGTGCCAGGCGATCCGGTTCGCCGGCCACGGCCGGACGGACGGCGCGCTGCGCGAATGGATGGCCTGGCCCGAATCATGCCTGCACCCGATCTCGGACGCGGTCGGCGACGCCGAGGCCGCGCTCATCGAGCCGCTGGCGGTCGCGCTGCACGCGTTCGACCTCGGACAGCTGCGCGCGGCTCAGACCGTCGCGGTGATCGGCAGCGGGCCCATCGGCGTGCTGCTGGTTGCCCTCGCCCGCCGGGCCGGCGCGGACGTCGTGACCGCGACCGACCTGCTCCCCCATCGTCTCGAGCTGGCGACCTCGTTCGGGGCGACCGCCGCGATCCAGTCGTCGCCGTCGGGTGACGCAGCCGCCGCGATCCTCGACACGAGCGCCGGCCGCGGCTTCGACCTCGTCCTCGAGGTGGCCGGCGACAGCCCCGCGGTCGAGGCCGCCATCACCGCCGCGCGCCCGGGTTCGAGGGTGGTCCTCATCGGGATCCCGTCCGACGATCGAACGACGTTCAGCGCGTCCGTGGCGCGCCGCAAGGGTCTGACCCTGACCCTCGCCCGTCGCTCCACGCCGGACTCGTTCCGCCGGGCGGTCGAGCTCGCCGAGTCGGGGCAGCTCGAGCTCGGGCGCCTGATCACCCGGCGGGCGCCGCTTGACGACGCGATGCCGGCGGTCGCCGGGTTCGTGGCACGAGAAGGGATGAAGGTCGTCATCGAGCCGCACGGGCTGGACGACGGGCCGCCAGTGTAGGCTTCGGGCATGGACCTCGGACTCGCCGATCGCCGGTTGCTCGTCGGTGGAGGCAGCCACGGGCTCGGGGCTGCGACCGTGCGGGCGCTGGCCGCCGAAGGTGCCCGGGTCGCGGCAGCTTCACGGGATCGGCAGGCCCTCGAAGCGGCCGTCGGGGGGGCCGGCGGAGTCCCGATCGTGGCCGACCTGTCGACCCCGGGTGGGCCGGCCACCGCCGTTCGAGAGGCCGTTGGCGCCCTCGGCGGCCTGGACGGCCTCGTGGTCAACAGCGGCGGGCCGCCTCCCGGCTCGTTCGCGGCGCTGGACGACGCCACCTGGGAGCGGGCGATCGCCGGGACCCTCATGAGCTCGATCCGCCTGATCCGGGAAGCCCTGCCGCACCTGCGCGACGGCCGGGATCCCGCGATCGCGATCATTCTCTCGTCGTCGGTTCGCGAGCCGATTCCCGGGCTCGTCACCTCGAACGTCCTGCGCCCGGGACTCGCCGGCCTGGTCAAGAGCCTGGTCGGCGAGATCCCCCCGATCCGGATCAACGGGCTGGCGCCGGGACGGTTCGACACCGAGCGAGTCCGCAGCCTGGATGCCGCTCGCGCGGCGGAGACCGGCACCAGCATGGCGGCGGTCCAGGATCAAACGCGCGCGCGGATCCCGCTCGGGCGCTACGGCGATCCCGACGAGCTCGGCCGGGTGGTGGCGTTCCTGCTCTCGCCGGCCGCGTCGTACCTGAACGGCGTGATCCTGGCGGTGGACGGCGGGATGATCCGGAGCCTGCCTTGACCGAGCCGTTCCGGCTCGAGGGCGTCTTCAGTGTCCTGCCGACGGCCTTCCACGACGACGGGTCGCTCGATCTCGCCGGCACCGCCGCGCTCGTCCGCGCGACCGTCGACGCCGGCGTGGCCGGACTCACCGTGCTCGGGGTGATGGGAGAGGCGGCCGAGCTGACCGAGCTCGAGCGGGACGCGGTCGTGACGGCGGTGCTGGCGGCGGCCGGGCCGTTGCCGGTGCTCGTCGGTGTCAGCGGAGACGCGAGCGACGTCGTCGCTGTCCGTGCGCGCAGCGCGGCCCGGTCGGGGGTGGGCGGGCTGATGGTCAGCGCATCACGATCGCTCGGGCTCGTGGAGGCGGTCGGCGCCGCGGCCCACGGCGGCCTCCCGATCGTCATCCAGGACTACCCGGCCGGCTCGGGCGTGACCCTGACCGTCGAGCAGATCGCGGATGTCGCGGCGGGCCAGCCGCTGGTCGTTGGGGTCAAGGCGGAGGCGCCACCGACCAGCGGGCTGATCGCCGCGCTGCGCGGGACCCAACCCGGGCTTGGCGTCATGGGCGGCCTCGGCGGGCTGTTCCTCATCGACGAGTTGCGCGCTGGGGCGACCGGGGTCATGACCGGCTTCGCGTTGCCCCATCGGCTGGTGTCGCTCGTGCGGGCCTTCCCGCGCGACCCCGCCGCGGCCGAGCGCGAGTGGGCCGGCCTGCTGCCGCTGATGCGCCTCGAGGCGTTCCAGCCGTTCAGCCTGGCGGCACGCAAGGAGGTCTGGCGCCTGCGCGGGGTGATCGGCTCGTCCCACTGCCGGCGTGCGGGCGCCAGGCTCGACGACCGTGCCCGCGACGACGTCCGGTTGGCGCTGGCGAGCGTGAGCCCATGACCGATCGCGCCTAGCCGGAGATCTCGGTCCGCTCCGTGTACAGGGTCGTGACGATCAGCGCACCGACCAGCCAGGCCCCGACGACGAGCAAAGCCGCGGTGGGGTCGAGGCGCGCGAGCGCGGCGCCGTTGCCGCTCGTGAACCCGCCCCCGCCACCGTCGCTCACGGCGACGACCGCACTGGCTGCGTGGAACGGCAGGTACTTCACGATGTCGGGCAGGAAGATCGTGGCGAACTGCTCGCCGAAGTAGACCGCGATCCCGACACCGACGCCGGCCAGCTGGCTGCCGGCGATGGTGGCGATGGTGAAGCCGAGCGCCCCCTCTTCCAGGATGGCGAACCAGCCACGAGCGAGCAGCTCCGGCAGCTGGCCGAGGGTCTGCGAATCGTTCAGCCCGGCGGTCGAAGCGCCGGCGAGGCCGGCACCGATGATCGCCAGGATCACGCCGACCGCGAAGGCACCGAGCAGCCCGACGCCGAGCATCAGCCCGATGCCGGCAAACGACCAGAGCTGGTAGCGGCTTCGGCTCTCACCCCGGGCGACGGCGCCCTTGAGCGTGCCCCAGGTCCATTCGGAGCCGGCGATCGCGGCACCGTAGATGACCCCGAAGAGGCCCCCCAGACCCAGGATGAACGAGATGATCAGGGTGTAGGCGCCGGGGAAGGTCAACAACAGCAGGGCCGCCTCGCGGCTGCTGCCGGTCGGTTGCTGGTTGGCGGTCGCCCCGACGGCCAGGTAGATGAGGGCCATGAGCCCGACCAGCAATCCGAACGTGATGAACGTCGCCGGCCGTCGGACGAGCTTGCGAAGGGTGGCCCAGAGGAGCCTCACGCCGCCTCCCCGCCGTCGTGCCATCCGGCCGGTCCCTTCGGCGGTTCATTGCTGCCGGCCAGGCCGAAGAACGTCCCCTCGTGACTCGCTGACGGCGAACCGGCCGTCAAGGCAAGGAACAGCGACTCGAGGTCGCTCCCGGTCTCGAGTCCCGACGCATAGATGCCGGCGACCGCGAGCGCCCGGTTGATGTCGGACGCACGACCGGGTTCGATGCGGACGGACAGCCAGCCCTCGTCTCCGGCGATCGGAGAGACCGACCCGTCTCCGGACACCGTGCTGAGGATCCTCGTCGCCGACTCCACCTCCGACGCGGTGACCCGCACGCGCACCACGCCCTCGCCTTCGAGGAGCTGGTCGATCTGGCCCTCGCGCACGAGCTTTCCCGCAGCGATGATCCCGACCACGTCGGCGAGCTGCTGGACCTCGCCGAGGACATGGCTGGAGATGAACACGGTCTTGCCGGTCGAGGCGAGATGGCGGAGCGTTTCGCGCATGGCGACGATGCCTGCCGGGTCGAGCCCGTTCGCCGGCTCGTCCAGGAGGAGCAGGCGCGGGTCGCTGAGCAGTGCGGCGGCGATGCCGAGTCGTTGCTTCATGCCCATCGAATAGCCCTGGACCCGGTCCCGGGCCCGGTCTCGCAGCCCGACGAGCTCGAGCAATTCCTCGACCCGGCCGTTCGCGGTGTGAGCCCCGGTGGCCGCCAACGCGCGCAGGTTCTCCCGGCCGGACAGATACGGATAGAACGACGGAGCCTCGATCAGTGAGCCGACCTCGAACAGCCGGTGCCGGTCGCGTCGCCCGAACGGCCGGCCCAGGAGCTCGATCGACCCCGAGTCTGGATGGATGAGGCCGGTGAGGAGGCGCATCGTCGTGGTCTTGCCCGCACCGTTGGGGCCGAGGAAGCCGTAGACGACCCCGGACGGTACGGACAGGTCGAGCCCCGCGAGGGCGACACGCGAGCCGTAGCGTTTGTGGAGCCCTCGCGTCGCGAGGGCGAGGCCGTCGGTCGCGGTCATCCGGCGCTCGAATCGGTCACGCCCTGATAGTAGGGCCTGGGCTGACGCTCGACCGATTCGAGCCGGGCGCGCAACAGGTCGCGACCGGCGTCGTCGCGCACGCGGAAGGACCAGCCGCCCCGGGCCGGCCAGACGTCGGCCAGGACATGCGAGCCCGCGGCGGCCGGCGCCGCGTACTCCAGCCGGGCGAGACGAGGGACGGCCCGGGTAGCTCCTGGGTCACCCGCGCCGATCACGGCTTCGTCGAGCCAGTCGGCGTAGACCGCGTTGTTGACGTGGTCCATCGGGTCCAGCTCATGAGGCCGGACCGTCAGCGACAGGCGGCGAGCGTCCGCCGGAGCGTCATCGACGATCACCCGGGCCGGATCGAACGGGCCAGCTGGCGCCTCGAAGACGGCATCGAACTCCCTCGGGATCCGGGTGGGCGCGCCGTTCCCGTCCAGCAGGACCCAGTCGATCTGCGTCCAGGCGAGGAGCTCACCGCCCGCGTCGCGGAAGTCCGTGAATCGTCGCGCCAGGACCAGCCTCCGGCCGACGACCCGGGTGGTCCCGACGATCTCCGACCCGACCTCGATGGGTGCGTCCACGCCGACTTTGGCGGCGCGCACGAGCCAGGTCAGACCACGCTCGGCGTACCAGGCGCGACCGAACCCCCGGCTTGCCGAGTGATGCCACGCGACGTCCTGGGCGAAGCGCAGCAGCACGGACGTCCGCAGCAATCCATCGGGACCGGCTTCGTCGAAGCGAACGCGATACGGCACCGAGCAGGTGTCGGGGTCTCGCGTGGTCATACGCCGCGCGCCGCCAGGTCGCCGAGCTCCTCGAGCGCGACGACCCAGGTCTGGCCATGCGGCGCGGTCTCGCGATCGAGGCGTACGTCACATGAGCGCCTGGCATCGAAGACCACGAGGGCGACGGTGAGGCGTTCCTCCTCGTCGGCGGCGTGGGTCCGGGCGTCATCCAGCTGATGGAGGACGTCGGCGTTGATGCCGCGGGCGCCCCACTTGCAGTCGTACGCCTCGGCGACCCCGGGTCGCTCGACGGTCACGTCGTACGGGTGGATCTCGGCCGGAACCCCGTCGAACAGGATCCGCCGCTCGCGGCGGACGGCGGCCGGGCCCACCCGGCGTCCGAGGAGCTGCGCGGTCAGCTCCTCGACGAACGCCCCGCGAACCTGGCTGCGGACCTGTTCGCCTCGATCGGCGACGGCGAGCGAGACGGCCAGGATCGCCTCCGAACGCTCGCGTTCGGCGGCGTCGCCGGGCGCCGACGGGGCAAAGAGCGTTGGGAAGGTGGCCCGCCAACCGTCGGGATCGGTCGTTTCACCATTCATCACAGCACGGGCGAGGACGCGCTGGGCGAGGGACGCGCCGGCCAGCAGGCCCGCCGCGCGCGCGACCAGCGGGTCGGCCTGGATTCCGGCGTAGACGACCGTGCGCGCGTCCCGCGCCGCGTCCTGGAACCTCACGGCGCCTCGCCCAGCGCGACGAGCACGACCTGCGGGAACGTCGACAGCCAGTCGATCGCCCGATGTGGATCGGCGATCCGGCCGGTCTCATCGATCGCCCGGTCGATGGCGACCGATACCTCGGGGCGGGCTGTCTCCTGGCCGCGGCCGGAGGCGACCGCGGCGAGGCGCGCCCGCCACGCCTCGCTCAGCTCCGTGACATACGACCACTCGTCGTCGATCGTCTCGCCGAGCTCGGCCAGCGAGGCGTAAGCGTCAAGGGCGCGGTCGATGGCGGTCTCGATCGTCTCGCTGGGCACCGCGCTAGCCTACGCCGACCGCGCCCGCCGGGATCGTCAGGCGGCGGTAACGTGACTCCGCCGGGACTCGAGGACGCGCTCGGACCGGGTCAGCCCATCGTCCACGTTCCGGGCCAACAGCTCCTGCAGGGCCCGCCTCGCCCGATCGTCCCAGCTCCGCGAATAGATGCGCGTCGCCTGGGATCGGAGGCGGTAGGCGGCGGCTCGCCGTCCCGCGGCTTCGATCTGGGCGACGCGGTCGAGCAGAGCGCGATACAGCGCGGGCAGCTCTTCCGCGGCGGAATTCGGCTCCATCGTGAGTACGATGGGCCGCGGCACGCTCGGATGGAATACCCCATCCGTCCCATCGAGGCCCCGACGTTTGGGCCGAGGTCAGTCTCCCCGGTGCCCGCCGCTCCTCACGCCGAAGCTCCCAAGGGTCCCGGTCGCGGGCATCCAGGCCTCGCTGACCCCGTCGACCAGGGCCGCCGGCGGCCCTTCCCGGAGCCGCTCGAGGAGGGCCTCCAGGCGATCTCGAGGTCCCTCGGCGACGCAGTGGACCGAGCCGTCCAGGTCATTGGCGACCCAGCCATCGAGCTCGAGATCCATCGCTTCGCGGAGCACGAAGTAGCGGAACCCCACGCCGTGCACGCGGCCCATCACTCGCGCGTCGAGCCGCTCGGTCGGAGGCGTCGGCGTCACGTGATCGGTACGGTCAGGCGGCGGATGCGCGGCCCGGCCAGGCGAGGGCCAGGGCGTCGAGGATCAGCTCGGGCGAGACGTTCGACGCCAGCAGCTCGGCCGACCTTGCGGCACGCTCGAGGAAGCGCGTCGCGGCCGCGCCTGGGAAGGCCGCCGCGACGCCGGCCAACTCATCGAGCAGGATGGTGTCGTGTACGGAACGGCGGCCGCCGGACCCCGCGAGGGCCACGTCGCGGGCGACGTCCATCCACAGCCCGAGCAGCACCTCGGCGGCGCGGCGGCGCTCGGTCGCGGGGATCGGTCGCCCCGTCGCCTCGGGGGACTCGCCGCTCACGTCGTCCGTGTCGTCCTCCGTCGCCGCGGAGGGCGCGGCCGGCCTCGCGGCCCGGCGACCTCGGGCGGCGGGCGGCGGGCCGTCGCCGGCTGAGAGCGCGGCGGAGAGGGCGATCGCACGCGGGATGGCCGCACGGATCGCCGCCAGGCGCGCCGACGGTCGCGCGTCGGTCAGGTCCAGCAGGACCCGGCTCAGCTCGGCGCGGATGAGGACGGCGTCAGGCGCCCGGGCGTAGGCCAACGCGATCCCGGGCCGCCCTCCGGCGAGGCGTCCGAGGCGGGCGGCCAGCGGCGGATCGGCAAGGTCGTGGTCGGCGACGATGGCCTCGATGTCGCGCGAGCCCACGAGCCCCAGGCGAACCCGGGCGCACCGCGAGCGGACCGTCGGCATGAGCCGGTCTTCCTGATCGGCACATAGCACGATGACGACCCCCGCCGGCGGCTCCTCGAGCGTCTTGAGCAGGGCAGACTGGGCGTCCTCGTTCATCCGGTCGGCGGCCTCGATGACGGCGACGCGAGCGCCTCCCTCGACGGGCATCAACGCCAGCTCGCCGATCAGCTCCCGCACACCGCGATACCTGGCATCCGGGCCGCCGATGACGACCTGGCGCCCCGGACCGGCGGGCCCAAGCCGGTGCAGGTCCGGGTGAGCACCCTTCTCGACCAACCGGCACGATCGACACGCCCCGCACGGCCGGCCCCCGGGCGCTGCGGTGCACAGCAGCCCGGCCGCGAGATCGAGGGCGAGTGTCGTCTTGCCCACCCCGTCGGGTCCCACGAGCAGGACCGCGTGCGGCGCCGGGCCCCGGATCATCGCGGCGATCGAACCGAGGGCGGGGGCCTGCCCTCGGGTGCGGGCACCGTTCATCGGGACGGTCAGGCGGACTCGGTCGAGGCCGCCTTGCGGGTCGTTCGGCGCTTCGGCGCCGGCGCGGCATCGCGCTCCGCGGCACCGGCCGTTGCCGACGCCACCGTGGGGGCGGCGGCCTTCGAGGCGGTCGCCCGCGGGGCGGTCGGCTTGCGGGTTGCCCGAGGCTTGGCGGCCGGCGTGAATGGAACGACCGATGCGGGCACGACCTGGGGGGCCGCGGCGCCGGCCGAGACCGATCTCGGAGCGCGCGTCGCCCGTCGGCTCGGTGCGGCCGTGCGGGCCACGGTCTCCCCGGGGACGACGGTCGTCGATTCCGCTGCGCCACCGGCGACCGCTGTCGCGCCGGCCTTGGTGGCTCGCGCGGACGGCTTGCGCACGCCCCGGGCCTTCGATGGCGGCGGCGTCTCCGCGGCCTCAGAGGCCGGCAGTGACGAGCTCACCGGCGACGATGCGGGTCGAGGGAGAGGCTTCTGCGCGACCTGCGCGCGAAGCATCGCCTCGAGCTCGGGCGGGACGTCGCTCCACGGCTCGCTCGAGCTGCGCGATGGCGGCGCCGCGGGCGTCCGATCACCGCGGCTGTAGCCACGATCGTCACGCTGCGGCTCGGTTGGCCGAGTCCGGCCACTGACGTCCGGGTAGCGGTTGATCCCGCCACCTCCCCCGCCGCGGCCGTATCGTTCGCGATCCATCGCGGACTGATAGGCCGATCGGCCGCCTCGCGGACCGCCGCGACCGCCGCCGCCCCGGTTGGTGCCGCGGCGCTGTTCGGCGATCAGGTACTCGGGGATCTCCGGCTCGTCGAAGTCCTCGTCGTCCGCGAGCGGCACGAGCGAGGATGCGGCCGGTGCGACCGGCGTGCCGAGCTGGGAATCCCAGACCGACCCGAACGGCTTGCTCCGCGGGGCACGGGGCGCCGAGACGACCTCTTCGGCTTCGTCTCGAATCGGCCGGACGGGCGCCGACGGCGCTCGCGGGCTGGGCGCGCTTGGCGCGGATTCGGCAGGGCTCTCCTGGCCCTCCTCCGCGCGACCTCGACCTCGGCCTCGGCCTCGGCCGCCGCGCCGGCGGCGGCGGCGCGGTTCACCACCGAGCTCGCCACGATCCTCGATCGATTCGGCCGACTCGGCCTGCCCGGTCGACTCGGCCGCCTCCACGCCAGCCGCGGCAGCCGTGCCGCCCGCGCCCTCGAGATCGTCCAGGGTGAAGACCTCGGCGGCCGCGAGGTCGGCCTCGGTCAGGGCGCCGCCAGCCCGGGCGAGTCGCTCGCCCGGCAGGGCCACGATCCCGCCGCCGGCCTCGGAACGAGCCGCACCCGCGGCGACCGGTGCGGCTGTTCGAACGCGACGAGCGCGGCCTCCGGCAGCGACCGGCTCCTCGTCACGGGCGCGACCGCGCGTTCGCGATCGGCCACCACGACCGGCGCCGGTGCCCTCCGTCAGCTTGTCCGGCACCTCGGTCATCGACAGATCGGCATCGTCCTCGGCGACCCGCCGTCCCGAGCGCGATCCCTTCTCCACTCGTGCCAGCTGAATGATGTCCGTGAACTGATCGGCAACCTCGATCAGGTCCGAGCTGGTATTGCCGCGGAAGCTGATGACCTCGCAGCGGACGCCCATTTCCTGGACGGCCCGAATGGCCGGCGCGAAGTCGCCGTCGCCGGAGACCACGATGGCGATGTCCAGGTTCCGCGCGGTCTTCATCATGTCGACGACGAGCTCGATGTCGAGGTTCGCCTTGACCTTGCCGTCGCCGTACTTGCGAATGTCCTTGCTCACGACCTTGTAGTTGCTGCGACGCAGGAACTCGTGGAAGTTGCGCTGGTTCTCGTTGTCGGGGTCGAGCCCTGTGTAGGCGTACGCGCGCACGAGATCGCGGCCGGCCGTGGCCGACTTGAGGAGCGTGACGTAATCGATGTCCACGCCGGCGGCCTTGGCCGCATAGAAGATGTTCGCCACGTCCACGAAGACGGCGACGTTCTTGCCCATATCGACTCCTTACGAGATCAGTTGGCCGT
>JBGPIH010000020.1:0-27989 GCA_041484785.1 Candidatus Limnocylindria bacterium | reverse complement strand
TCCTCGTTGAGCGGCGCGCCGCCCACCAGCACGATGTAGTCGTCGCGGATGCCCCGGTCACGCAGGGTCTGGATCACGACCTTCATGTACGGCATCGTGGTGGTCAGCAGCGCCGACATCCCCAGGATGTCCGGCTTGTGCAACTCGAGCGCGGCGATGAACTTGTCCGCGTCGGTGTTGATCCCGAGGTCCACCACCTCGAAACCGGCGCCCTCGAGCATCATCCCGACCAGGTTCTTGCCGATGTCGTGGATGTCGCCCTTGACCGTGCCGATGACGACCTTCCCGACCGGCTCGGCGCCGGTCTCGGCCAGGAGCGGGCGCAGGATCGCCATCCCGGCCTTCATCGAGTTCGCCGCCAGCAGGACCTCCGGCACGAACAGGATTCCGTCGCGGAAGTCGATCCCGACGATCTTCATGCCGGCCACGAGGGCATCGTCCAGAACGCGCGTGGCGGACCAGCCGCGGCCGAGCAGGATGTTGGTCCCCTGGACGATCTCCGCCGCCATCCCGTCGTACAGGTCGTTGTGCATCTGCTCGGTCAGCTCGTCGTCGGACAGCGCGGCGAGGTCGATCTCCGCGTACTCGTCCTGGGGCATCGACTCGATCTCCTCGTCAGGGGTTCCACGATGTGGAACCGTGCCGTATGATGGAACCACGTGGGATCGAGAATCTAGCCGAGCGGGAGCCGGATGTCCAGAGTCCAGTCCATCGAGCGAGCCTTCGCCGTGCTCGGCACGCTCGCCGACGGCCCGATCGGGGTGACCGAGGTAGCCGAGCGCGCGAACCTCCCCAAGTCCACGGCGGCACGCCTCCTGGCGTCGCTCGCTCGAGAGGGCGTCGTCGAGCAGATCCCCGGCGACACGCGGTACCGGCTCGGGCAGCGGCTGGTCACCCTCGCCGCGCGCATCCGCCCCACCGGTTCGCTGGCGACGCTCGCCCGGCCGTCGCTGACGGAGCTCGCCGCAACCGTCGGGGAGGCCGCGGGCCTCAGCGTTCCCGATGGCTACCTGGCCCACTACGTCGAGCAGGTCAGCAGCCCCAAGCCCGTCTCGGTGCGTGACTGGACCGGTTCGCGGATCCCGATGCACGCGGTGTCGTCCGGCCAGGTGCTCCTCGCGTTCGCGTCGCCGGTCTTCGTGCAGCGCTACCTCGGCCGACCGATGGAGCGCTTCACGGACCGAACCATCGTGACGGCGGCGGACCTCCTCGAGCGGATGCGGGCGATCCGCCGGGACGGCTTCACGTGGGCGCTCGAGGAGTTCGACGAGGGGATCTCGTCGATCGCCGCCCCGGTCGCGGACGCGTCGGGCGAGGTCATCGCCGCCGTCCATCTCCACGGTCCGTCGTACCGGTTCCCGGCGGCCGGCAGCGAACACGCGGTCGCCGAGCGCTTGCTGTCCGCAGCGGCCAGAATCGCGGGCAGCCTCCGTCAGGCGGGGTAGGCCGGCGTTGCCCCGGCGGGTTCGGCGCCGGCGAGGGCCCGGCGCGCCCCGCGCCCCGCGAATGACGTCCGAGCCCGGCATCGCCGGCATCGGGCGTCAGGCGGTGGCGCGCCGCCTGATCTCCGCCGAGATCGCCGGCACGACCTGGTGCAGGTCGCCGATCACCGCGTAGTCGGCCGCCGCCATGATCGGCGAGTCCGGGTCCGTGTTGATGGCGAGGATCCGTTTGGCCGCCTTGCAGCCGACGATGTGCTGGATCGCGCCGCTGATCCCGCAGGCGATGTAGAGGTCCGGCGCGATCCGCAGTCCGGTCTGGCCGATCTGGTCGCTGTGCGGGCGCCAGCCGGCGCTCGTGACGACCCGCGACCCGCCGACCGCCCCACCCAGGAGCCCGGCCAGCTCCTCGAGGTCGGCGAACCCATCGGCGCTGCCGACGCCTCGACCGCCCCCGACCACGACCTTGGCATCCGTGAGCGAGATGCCGCCCGCCGCCGGTGCCTCGAGTCCGGTCACCCGCGCCACGAGATCGCGCTCGCTCACGGTTGGGGCGAACCGGCTCACCACCGTTGCGGGCCCGTCGGCAGGATTCGCCGGGGACTCGTCGACCGGCACGACGTGCGGCGCGACGGTCAGCAGGGCGACGTCGGCCGAGAGCTCGGCGTCCTCGAGCAGGCTCCCCGCCCAGCGCTGGCGCGCGAGCCGCCATGCGTCGCCGGGGACGGCCCCGATGACGTTCGTGACCATGGGGCGGCCGGTGCGCGCCGCGACGTGAGCCAGGACCTCGTGGCCTCGATCGCTTCCGCCGGCGATCACCGCGACCGGCGAGCGCGCCGCGATCAGCTCGACGATCGCCGCTGCCCAGGCCGCCGGCGCATACGGTTCCAGGCGAGGGTCGTCCACGAGGTGAGCCGTGGCAACCGCCTGCGAACCGAGACCGCGGACGACGTCGGCCGCCGCAGGTCCGAAGAGGACCGCCTCAACCTCGCCGCCGGTCGCCGGCGCGAGCGAGGCCGCCAGGACGAGCGCCTCGCGCGACAGCCGGTCGGCCTCGCCGGCGCCGTGCTCGATCAGCACGAGGATGCCGGTCATGCCGGCAGCACGCCGATCCGGACCAGCAGGTCCACCACGGCCGGCGCCGAGTCCGGGCCGTTGCCCAGGATCTCGGCCTGGGCGCGCTCCTCCTCCGGCAGGCGCAGTCCGAGCTTCCGATGGCCTGCCTGCGACCAGGCGGGCTCGATCCGCTCGATCTCCTTCCGCTTCGCTCGCAGCCGTCCGGGGACCGACGGGTAGCGCGGCAGGTTGAGGCCCTCCTTGACCGAGACCACGGCCGGCAGCGGGACCTCGTACGTCTCCCAGCCGCCCGCGGTCGCCTCGCGTCGCGCGAAGGCGGTGCCGTCCCGAATCGAGAGTGACTTGATCCCGCTGACGATCGGCCGATCCAGCGCGACCGCGACCCTGATCCCGACCTGGAAATCCCCGGTGTCGGCGGCCTCGTTCCCGAACAGGAGCAGGTCGAATGGGCCGCGAGCCGCCTCCTGGGCGCGCACCGTCTCGACGATCGCGGCCGCCGTGGCGACGGGATCGAACTCCCGGCCGTCGGTCTCGAGCAGGATCGCCCGATCGATCCCGACGGCCATCGCGTCACGCAGCTGCTCCTCGGCGGGCGCCGGACCGAGGGTCAGCACCGTCGCGGACCCGCCCTGCGCCTCGACGATCCGGACGGCTTCCTCGACCGCGCACTCCTCGTGCGGGCTGACGGTGAAGCCGAGGTAGCGGGTGTCGATCTCCTGGCCGTCGGGCGTCAGGACGATCCGGCCGCCGGTCGCCGGGACGCGCTTGACGCAGACGAGGACCTCCATCCGGGACCCGCTCAGCTCCGGATGCGACTGTTGTCCGGGTCGAACAGGGGCGTCGCGCCGGCGACGGCCACGGTCACCGGGTAGTGCTCGCCGAAGTACTCGACGGCGAGCCGGGCGCCCTCGACGGCGTGTTCGGGCGGCAGGTAGGCCATCAGCAGGTGCTTCCCGAGCGACGGGCCCGAACCGGCGCTGGTCACATACGAACGTCGGCCCCGGGCGTCGACGAGCGGCCGGCCATCGGTGGTCAGGATCGGCTCCCGACCCAGCATGTACCGCTTCACGCCGCTCGACGAGATCGAGTCGTCCACGGTCAGCGTGCACAGGACCGCGGCCGGTGGCCGCGCGCGCTGCTCGAGGTAGGCGGCCTTGCCGACGAAATCGGCGTCCTTGACGGTCGGACGGGCCATCCCCGCCTCCACCAGGTTGAAGTCGAGCTCGAGCTCGGCGCCGTGGGCGCGATAGCCTTTCTCCAGCCTCGCGGTGACGGCGTATGTGCCGATCCCAGCGGCGACGATCCCGTGCGGCCGGCCCGCCTCCCAGATGGCGTCCCAGACCCGCAGGCCCTGCTCGATCGGGGCGTAGATCTCCCAGCCGAGCTCGCCGACGTAGCTGATCCGCGAGGCGAGGGTCCGCACGCCGTTGATGTCCAGGGTCTTCGTGGTCAGGAACGGGAAGCCGGCGTGGCTGACGTCGGCGTCGGTGACGCCGGCCAGGATGTCGCGCGCCCGCGGGCCCCATAGCCCGATCGTCGTCCACTGGTTGGTCGCGTCGTGGAGCTGGGCCGAGCCATCGGGGGGCAGCGCGTCGGCGAAGAGCTTGCGGTCGCGCATGCCGAGACCGCCGCCGGTCACGACCCGGAAGCGGTCATGGGCGAGCCGCATGATCGTGAGGTCCGCGAGGATCCCGCCGGCCGGGTTGAGCAGAGGCGTGTAGATGGTCCGTCCGGGGGCCACGTCGACCTTGTTGACGCACAGCCGCTCGAGACAGGCGCACGCGCCCGGCCCGGTCACGTCGAAGATGGCGAAGGCGGACAGGTCGACGATCGCCGCCCGGTCGCGCATGGCGAGGTGTTCGGCGTTGACGATCGGCGACCACCAGCGCGAATCCCACTCGGCGGCTCGCGGCATCACTCGTTCGCCGTACTCGGCCAGCAGGCGCTCGTTGGCGCCGTACCAGTACGGCCGTTCCCAGCCGGCCGCCTCGAAGAAGACGGCCCCGAGCTCACGCTGGCGCGCGTTGAACGGCGACAGCCGGACGTCGCGGTTCGAGAGCCACTGCTCCATCGGATGGACGATGCCGTAGGTCTTGTTGAAGCCCTCGGTCGTCCGGGCCCTGATGTGCTGCTCGGTCTTGTGGTGGTCGTAGAACCTGGCCACGTCGGAGCCGTGCGGATCGATCTCCGGCGTGCCGTGGGTCATCCACTCGACGACGCACTTCGCGATCCCCGGCGCCTCCTTGATCCAGATCGCCGCGACCGACCAGAGCCCCTTGACCTCGGGGGTCTCGCCAATGATCGGGTTGCCGTCCGGCGTGAGCGAGAGCAGGCCGTTGATCGCGAGCTTCACTCCGGCCTTCTCGTCGCCGACGATGGACGGGAAAAGCTCGAGGGCGTCCTCGAGCTGCGGATCGAAGTCCTCCTGGGTGAACGGCAGCATCGTTGGGGACAGCGCGGACGCCTCGATCGAGGGGATGTCGTCGGGGTCCATCAGGATCGCGCGGTGCGCGTACGAGCCGATCTCGAAGCCCGTTCCATGCTGTCGCTCGTACATGTTGGTGTCCATGTCGCGAACGATCGGGTAGTCGACCTCGCTCCGCGCATGCTCGAAGAGCGGGACCGGCCCGATGTCGATCATCTGGTGGACCGCCGGCGTCAGCGGGATCGACGCGCCGGCCATCCCCGCCAGCCGCGGGCTCCAGATTCCGGCGGCGATCACGACCACGCCCGCCTCGATGTCGCCCTGGTTCGTATGGACTCGCCGGACTCGCCCGTCCTCGGTATCGATCCCGCTGACCTCGACACCCGCGCCGATCGTGAGCGCACCCATGTCGACCGCCTTCTGGCGCATCAGCGTGCCGGCCTGGAGCGAATCCACCACGCCGACGCCCGGGGTGTAGAAGCCGCCGAGGATGACGGTCTCGTCGATGAACGGGACCATGGCCTTGACCTCTACCGGGGACAGGAGACGGGTCCCCTCGATCCCCCACGAGGTCGACGATGCCATCCGCCGCTTCAGCTCCTCGAGCCGCTCCTGCGTCCTCGCCACTTCGATGCCGCCGCACTCGTGGTACACGCCGAGCTCGCGGTACTGCCGGGCACTGTCGACCGTGAACGCGGTCATCTCCTTCGAGTGGTCGGTCAGGTAGATGAAGTTGGAGGCGTGTCCGGTCGAGCCGCCCGGGTTCGGCAGCGTGCCCTTGTCGAGCAGCACGATGTCCCGCCAGCCGGCCAGGGCAAGGTGGTAGGCGACGCTGTTGCCCACGATGCCCGCGCCGATGACCACGACGTTCGCCCGATCCGGAAGCGCGCTCATGCCGGTGTCGTCCTCCTGTGCTGGTCTGGTCGAGCCCGAAGCAGGGTGTGGGCCGAAATCCTAGCGCGCGGGCGGGGTTGCCGGGACGCGGCCCACGCGCGGGAACGGCGGCTTGACGCTCCCCCCGACGAGAACCATCCTCTGGCCCACCGTCGTCCCCTGGTCGCAGCGCGCGAGGGAACCGTGCCCAGCCTGTACATCAATGGCGAATGGGTCGCCTCGGCGAGCGGCGAGTGCAGCCCGGTGCTGAACCCGTCGGACGCCTCGCTGGTGGCAGAGGTCGACGTCGCCACCGACGCGCAGGTCCAGGCCGCAATCGCCGCGGCGCGACACGCCTTCGACCGGACCGACTGGCCGCGCACCCCGACCGCCGAGCGGGCCGCGTTGCTCGACCGCATCGCCGGCCTGATCGATCGCGACCTCGAGGAGATGGCCCGGCTCGAGACGATCAACACCGGCAAGGCGATGCGCGAGAGCCGCTGGGACATGGCCGACGTCGCCCGGGTCTTCCGATACTACGCGGACCTCGCTGACAAGGAGGCCGGTCGCCTGGTCGACACCGGCAACCCGGACGCCCTCAGCCGGATCGTTCGCGAGCCGATCGGCGTGTGTGGCCTGATCGGGCCCTGGAACTACCCGCTCCTCCAGATGAGCTGGAAGATCGCGCCGGCCCTCGCGGCCGGCAACACCGCGGTCATGAAGCCCGCTCAGCTCACGCCGCTGTCGACCATCCACCTGACCCGGCTGTTCGAGGAGGCCGGCGTCCCGGCGGGCGTGGTCAACCTCGTGCTCGGGCCGGGCGAGCGCGTCGGCCAGGCCCTCGCCGACAGCCCGGACGTGGACATGGTCTCGCTGACCGGCGGCCTCGACGCCGCCCGATCCCTGCTGCGGGGCGCGGCCGGCAACATCAAGCGGGTCGCGCTGGAGCTGGGCGGCAAGAGCCCGAACATCGTCTTCGCCGACGCCGACTTCGAGACCGCGGTCGACAACGCGCTGACCGCGGCGTTCGTTCATTCCGGCCAGGTCTGCTCGGCGGGCTGCCGGGCGATCGTCCAGGACCAGATCTACGACCGATTCGTGGCCGAGGTGGGCCGCCGCGCCGATCGCATCCGGCTGGGCGCGGGAACGGATCCGGCGACCGAGGCGGGCGCGCTCATCTCGGCGGCACACCGGGCGAAGGTGGCCCGCTACGTCGAGATCGGGATCGCCGAGGGGGCGAGGCTGGTGGCGGGTGGTGCGCCTCCGTCCGAGCCCGAGCTGGCCGCCGGCTTCTATTACCGCCCGACCGTGCTGGCCGACTGCCGCCGCGACATGACGGTCATCCGCGAGGAGATCTTCGGGCCGGTCCTGACCGTGGAGCGCTTCTCGACCGAGGCGGAGGCGATCGAGCTCGGCAACGACACGACCTACGGCCTGGCCGGCGCCGTCTGGACCGCCGACGCCGGTCGCGCCCAGCGGGTCGCCGGCCGCCTGCGCCACGGGACCGTCTGGATCAACGACTACAACACCTACCTGCCGCAGGCCGAGTGGGGCGGCTTCAAGCAGTCCGGGATCGGCCGAGAGCTGGGCCCCAGCGGCCTCGACGAGTACCGCGAGACCAAGCACATCTGGCAGAACACCTCGCCCGGTCCGACCGGCTGGTTCGAGGGTTAGCCTCGACCGGGCACGAAGAGGCCGGGCGTCGCCGAAGCGAGCGCCCGGCCTGCGGTGCGCGGGGCTACTCGGCCGGGATCTGCGAGTGGATCTTGGCCAGGTCGACGCCCTGCGACCGGCGGTACAGCCAGGCGACGACGTAGAGCACGACGGCCGCGCTGTACAGCAACCCGAGCCAGATGATGGACTGGGTGTTCCCGACGCCGATCCCGTACAACGGGTCGGCCAGCCAGCGCCAGATCGTCCAGCCGAGCACGACGACCGTGACCGCGCCGCCGATGCTGATCAGCGGGATCCCGGCGATGCTGCGGTTCGCGATCGGCGAATTCTGGTAGATGTCCCGTTTCCACCACGGCAGGATCGTGGCGGCCACGGCCGTCCCGAAGAACGTGACGGCAATGACCAGCGAGGCATCCAGGGTCAGGGCCACGAAGCCTCCCTGGTAGGCGTAGAACCAGCTGACCACCACGGACGGGACCATGATCAGCAGGAGCGCGACCCAGGGCACCGCGCGTCGCTCGGACACTCGCGCCGCGGCTTCGGGCAGGACCCGGTCAAAGGCCGCGGCGAAGATCATCCGGGTCGACGAAAGGAACAGGGTTCCGGACCAGCCCAGGAACCAAGCCCCGAAGATCACCACGAAGGCGATCTGGAAGATCCGGTTGTCGATCAGGAACGACACGAGGAGCGGCGGATAGCTCCAGACTGGGATCGTCGGGGCCACCGTCGTGTAGGCGTACGAGTAGTCGATGTAGTTGACGTTGGCGGCGTTGAAGAACGTCCAGCCGAAGGTCTTGGACGCCAGGAAGACGAACACCAGGGCCAGGATGATCGTCACCCAGATCCCGCCGAGCATGCCGTTGAGGACCTTGCCGAAGTCCTTGGCGCCACGGACCTCACCGTAGAGCGTGGAGCCCCAGTTCGGGTAGAGGATCCAGAACATCATGAACGGGATCAGCGCGAAGGTCCCGGCTCCGAAGCTGAACGGGTTCAGGTCGCCGCCGGTATAGCCGACATCGGCGTTCGAGGCGGCCTGGTCGACCGTCCCCTGATACGCGTTGCTGACCCCGAACAGGTCGGACGAGGCCTTGTCGAATGCGTGCTGGAAGTCCGTCTGCGAGAAGACCAGCATGAGCACGAACATCACGGCGAGGCCCGCCAGGCCGAGCCACAGGCTCCAGCGCTGGATGCGCGCGTAGCCGGCCATCCCGAGCGCGACCAGGATGGACGTCACGACGATGACGATCAGCGACGTCACGAACGTTCCGTCAGCCGATCCGAAGAACGTCACGCCGTCGGTCCAGCCCGCCAGGGCGGCGAGCGGCTGGAAAAACTCGATCTTGGCGATCGCCCCGTAGATCGGCGCCCACTGGGCGAGGATGAACCACCAGCCGGTCGCGGCGAGGACGAAGGCGATGCCGCCGCGCAGGTTGCCGACCGCGGCGCCGACCACGAGGCCGGCGATCCCGCCGACCAGGGACCCCGAATCGCCGCCGAGCGTCGCCCCACCGACGACGTAACCGCCGACCAGCCCGACGACGGCGCCCGAAGCGATCCCGGGGATGCCGTCCAGGATCCGGCTCTGCCAGACGTAGTCCCCGCCGGCCCGCGGCATGACCGCGATGAGACCGGCGTAGGCGATGGCCAGGAAAGTGACGGCCACCCCCGACAGGACGATGGATGCGACGGCCGAGCCGTCCGGGACGAAGGCGAAGATTGCGAGGCTATAGAACATGCCGAGGGTGACCAGGTTCACCGACATGAACGAGTAGGCGAACGCGTCGAACCCCGACCAACCCTTCACGAGCCCGGTCGCGTTCCTCAGGAACAGCGACGGTGTCTCGCGGCTCACCGATGCCATGCTTCCCTCTCCTCTACGAGTTCTGCCACCGTGCTGGCAGTCGATCGTGGTCAGCCGTTGATCAGCAGATAGCGCTTCACCGTGCCCTTTCGCGTGTCCAGGTCGACGATCGCGGCCTGGAGCACACCGTCCTCGTAGGAGCTGCCTGGATTGACCGCCAGGGTGGCTCCCAGCTTCACGGCGCCCTTGCCCTCGTGGATGTGGCCATGCAGCGAGAGGGGCGGCCGGTAGGCCAGGATGGCGTCGCGAACGGCCCGGGACCCGACCGGGATGAGCGCCTGGCCGCCGGCGACGTAGTTCATGTTGGCATCGAGTTTCGGCGCATTGTCAAGGTTGGAGCCATAGGGCGGCGCGTGGAAATTGAAGATCGCCCGGCCCGGATCCGGGACCTTTCCGACGATCTCGTCGATCCGGGCGCGGAGCTCGGGCTCGGGCATCTCGCGGAACGTGTTCCAGGGCGTCGGGTTCGCCCAGCCGGTCGAGACCAGGGCCAGGCCTTCAAGCTCGATCGTGTTCGCTTCGCCCAGCTCGACCCGCTCGGCCCGCTCGATGATCGGATCGATCTCGAACATGTCGTCGTTCGCCGGTGAGACGACGCAGCGGATGCCTGAGCCAGCAAGGCGCTCGTCGGCGAGCGCCATCCAGCGCTCGACGGCTCGCAAGATCTCGGCCTTGAAGCGAGCGTCGACGAGGGTCGGGTCGGCGGCCCAGGCGTCGATCTCGTCACGGTCCAGGCGGACCGGGTAGTAGCCTCGATCGCCGATCCGCTTCTCCATCGCGCGGACCTCATCCTCGCTCGTCAGCTCGTGGCGCTGCTCCTGGAGACTCAGCTCCCAGCCGCCCGACGTCGCCACGATCGGGACCATTGCCTTGCCGGTCATGTCACCACCCATGATCAGCACGTCGGCCTTGTGAAAGGCGCCCGCGTTCAGGAACTTCCGCCAGCAGACCTCCGAGCCGTGAACGTCGGTCGCGAAGAAGATCCTCATCCGGACTCCTGCCTCCCTATGGGGGATCGGCAGTATAGGGTGGCCTCGCTGGGCCACGGCGACCCATTCCGACGGCCGCACCGGAGCCTCAGCCACGGGACTCGCCACGCCGATCTTCAGCGCCCACCCTCTCGGGTCGAGGCTCCGGTCCAGCCAGGCATCCTTCCGGCGACTGGTAGGCCGCGAATCCGGCGGCGGCCGGTCCTGAGTGACGCAGCGCTGAGCGTGCGTGGACCCCGAATGTGGCCTCGCGGGCCCTCACAGCGTGCCTATGAGTCCCGACGCGGATCGTTGTCAAGCGGGACACGCTCCAATTGCCAGCCAGTCGCCCAGCGAATGCGTGTCGGCAACTGGCCGCGACGATCACGAAACAGCCAATGCCGATGACATGCCGTTAACGAATCCATCACATCCTCTTGACGCCCGCCGACGTGGGCTGTCCAATGCGCGAGTCCGGGCATGCGGCTCCGGCGTCTGCGAGACTCTCGACGAACGAGGGTCGGGGTCGGGTCGAGGGGAAGAGGAGGTCCCCGGAGCGAGTCCCCGCCGCCATCGATCGCCAATCCCGAGATCAGTTGGAGGATGGACCTTGTCTACGCATCGCTCGTTGACCCGATTCGCGGGTCTCCTGGCAACGACGGCCGTCGTCTTTGCAGCCTGTTCGTCGTCCGGCGCCACCACGGCGCCATCCGCGCAGGCCCCCTCGGCTGCCGCCCCGTCGGCTGCCGCCCCGTCAGCGGCCGAATCTGCCGCCGCCTCCGTGGATCCGATGGCCGCCCTCGTCGCGGCGGCACAGGCCGAAGGTGGCCTGACCACAATCGCCCTGCCCCACAGCTGGTGCAACTACGGCGAGATGCTCACCAACTTCTCCTCGAAGTACAACATTCCGATCAACGAGCTGAATCCGGACGGCAGCTCCGCGCAGGAAGTCGACGCCATCACGGCCAACAAGTCGAATCCCGGCCCCCAGGCTCCGGACGTCATCGACGTCGGCCTGTCATTCGGGCCCCAGGCCAAGACGGACGCCCTGATCGTGCCGTACAAGGTCTCGACCTGGGATTCGATTCCCGACTCGGCCAAGGACGCCGACGGCTACTGGTACGGCGACTACTACGGTGTCCTGTCGTTCGAGGTCAACACCTCGGTCGTCAAGAACGTGCCGGCCGACTGGTCCGACCTGCTGAAGCCCGAGTACAAGGGCCAGGTCGCCCTGGCCGGCGATCCGACCCAGTCCAACCAGGCCATCTCCGCGGTCTGGGCGGCCGCCCTTGCAAACGGCGGATCGCTCGACAACGGCGCACCCGGTCTGGACTTCTTCAAGAAGCTCAATGACGCCGGCAACTTCGTGCCGGTCATCGGCAAGACCGCCACGGTCGCCTCGGGCGAGACCCCGATCCGGATCGCCTGGACCTACAACGCGCTTGCCGACAAGGACTCGCTGGCGGGCAACCCGCCGATCACCGTCACCGTCCCGACCACCGGTCGCTTCGGTGGGATGTACGTCCAGGCCATCAGCGCCTACGCGCCCCATCCGAACGCCGCCAAGCTGTGGATGGAGTACCTCTACTCCGACGAGGGCCAGAACGTCTGGCTGAAGGGTTACTGCAACCCGATCCGCTACGACGACATGGTCAAGCGGGACGTGGTCCCGGCCGACCTGAAGGCCAAGCTGCCGGACACGACCGGCGCTTCGCTGCCGACACTCGACCAGATCACGAAGGCAACCGACACCATCACCAAGGGCTGGCCGACCACGGTCGGCGCCTCGGTGAAGTAGAGCCCGGCATCCGGCCCAAGCCGCGGATCGCGCGGTGACCGCAACGACTGCCCAGGGCGCGCCGCTGGCGCGCCCTGGGCGTCAGCGTCCTCGGCTGGCCTGGCTCGGGCTTCTCCCGTTCCTCGGCTTTGCGACGCTCTTCCTGTTGATCCCGACTACCTACCTGATCGTTGGGAGCCTCCAGGATCGGACCGGTCAGTTCACCCTCCAGAACTACCAGGATCTGACGGGCGGGATCCCGGTCAACGCCTACCTCACCAGCATCGAGATCAGCTTCGTCACGGCCGTCGCCGGCGGCGTCTTCGGCTTCCTGATGGCCTACGCCGTGATCTCGGGGGGGCTGCCACGCCCGCTCCGATCGGGGTTGATGACCTTCTCCGGCGTCGCGTCCAACTTCGCCGGCGTGCCCCTGGCGCTGGCGTTCACGTTCACCATCGGTCGGACGGGACTCCTGACCGTCCTGCTCAAGGACGGGCTGGGCGTCAATATCTACGATCAGGGCTTCTCGCTCTACACGAAGCTCGGTCTCGAGCTGACCTACTTCTACTTCCAGCTTCCGCTGATGATCCTGATCATCGCGCCGGCCATCGACGGCCTGAAGAAGGAGTGGCGGGAAGCCTCCGAGAACATGGGCGCCAGCAGCGCGCAGTTCTGGCGGTATGTGGCGCTGCCGGTCCTGATGCCATCACTGCTCGGCTCGATGATCCTGCTGTTCGGAAACGCCTTCGGCGCGCAGGCCACCGCCTACCAGCTGACCGGCGGGTTCATCAACCTGGTGACGATCCTGATCGGCAACCAGCTGACCGGCGACGTGCTGCACAACAAGGGCGCCGGATACGCGCTGGCCATGGGCATGGTCGCCATCCTCGGGGTCACGCTGCTGGCCTACTCGTGGCTGCAGCGCCGATCGGAGCGCTGGCTGCGATGACCGCCCAGACACCGTTCGGTGACTACCCGGACGCGATCGAGAGCGTCGCCGGATCCATGGCGGCCAGGCCTCGGTCGCGGCCGGCACGGCAGCTCGGAGCGCTTCCCTGGATGATCGTCTTCGGCATCGGGGTCATCTACTTCCTGCTACCCCTGATCGGGACCCTGAACTATTCCTTCAAGTCCCAGCCAGCCCTGTCGGCGTACACCGCCATCGTGGACGATCCGAAGTTCTTCTCGAGCCTGATCTATTCGTTCGTCATCGGATTGATCACGATTCTGGTCAGTATCACGATCATCGTGCCCACCGCCTTCTGGGTTCGGCTGCGAGTCCCGCGAGCGCGGCCGATGATCGAGTTCATCACCCTGCTGCCCTTCGTGATCCCGCCAATCGTGCTCGTCTTCGGCCTCATCAGCACCTACAGCCACCCGCCGCTCCCGTTCACCCACACGGACCTCGGCAGCAGCGCGCTGCTCGTCGCCGGCTACGTCATCCTCTCGTTCCCGTACATGTACCGGGCGGTCGACACGGGCCTGCGGGCCATCGACATCCAGAGCCTGACCGAGGCCTCGCAGAGCCTCGGCGCCGGCTGGGTGCGGATCATGATCGAGGTGATCCTGCCGAACCTCCGGGTCGCGCTCCTGAGCGGTGCGTTCCTGACCCTGGCCATCGTGGTCGGCGAGTTCACCATGGCGATCTTCCTGGCCCGCCCGGCATTCGCCCCGTACCTCTCGCTGCTGGGCGACAGCAAGCCATACCAGCAGGCCGCCGTGGCGTTGATCAGCTTCGGCCTGACCTGGATTGCCATGGGCTTCATCGCCCTGCTGGGACGCGGCTCGCGGAGCGGGGTCACGGTCGGCGGCGCTCGCTAGGAGACGACTGAGAACATGGCCTTCCTCGAACTGACCGGCATCCAGAAGCGGTTCGGCGACGTCGCCGCCGTGCTCGACTTCAACCTGGCCGCCGAGCGAGGCGAGTTCGTCTCGTTCCTCGGCCCGTCCGGCTGCGGCAAGACCACGACCCTGCGCATGATCGCGGGCTTCGAGCAGCCGACCGGCGGTGCCATCACGGTCAACGGCGTCGACATCACGAGGCGTTCCCCGAACCAGCGCAACGTGGGCATGGTCTTCCAGTCGTACGCGCTCTTCCCGAACATGTCGGTGGCCGGCAACATCGGCTTCGGCCTGAAGGTTCGCAAGCGCCCCAGGACCGAGATCGACAAGCGAGTCGGAGAGCTGCTGGAGCTCATCCACCTGGAGGGCCGCGGCGATCGCTACCCGTACCAGCTGTCCGGCGGCCAGCAGCAGCGGGTGGCGCTCGCCCGTGCCCTGGCCATCGAGCCGCAGGTCCTGCTGCTCGACGAGCCGCTGTCCGCGCTCGACGCCAAGATCCGGATCATCCTGCGCAAGGAGATTCGGGCGATCCAGCGCCAGCTCGGGATCACGACCGTCTACGTCACCCATGACCAGGAGGAGGCGCTCTCCCTGTCCGATCGGGTCGTGGTCATGAGCGAGGGCCGGATCGAGCAGATCGGCACGCCATTCGAGATCTACAACTTCCCCTCGACCACCTTCGTCGCCTCCTTCGTCGGAACGCTCAACCTGGTGTCGGCCGGGGTCATCGACGCCGGGGCCGGCCGCCTTTCGATCGACGGGCAGGAAGTCCGCGTGGCCAAGGCGGTCAGCGGCGCCGGGTCCGACGGACGGGTCACCCTGGCGCTCCGACCCGAGGGGATCTCGTTCGGCGACGGACCGGCCGGCGCGAACCGCGTGCGCGGAACCGTGGAGGACATCAACTTCCTCGGCTCGATCGTGCGCATCCGGCTGCGCCTCGGCGAGGGGCTCGCGGGCGACGGCGCGACCACGATCTCACTCGACACCTTCAACGAGCCGCACCTGGCCCTGCCGACGGTCGGCGAGACGGTGACCGTCCATTTCCCGCCGGAAGCCTGCTTCGTGCTCGGTGCGGCCCGCAACGGAGCGGCCGCCTCCGTCGCCGACGTCGAAGCGGAGGTGTGAGCCGCAACCTGGTCGGCATCGACCTGGTGGTTTTCGACAAGGACGGCACGCTCATCGCGTTTGATGCGATGTGGGGCGGCTGGGCGCTCGATCTCGCCGCGAGCCTGGAACGAGCCGCCGGAACGCCCGTGGGAGATGCCCTCTTCGCCATGCTCGGATTTGATCCGGCGACCGGCCGGGTCCTGCCCGGCGGCAGCCTGGCGGCCACGCCGATGGCGCGCCTGCGCGAACGGACGGGCGAGCTGCTCATCGCGGCCGGCCTCACCGGTGCCGCTGCCGAGCGGGCCCTCGACGGCGCCTGGCATGCGCCGGACCCCGTGGCCCTGGCGCACCCGCTGGCCGATCTCGCCGGCCTGTTCCACCGTCTCCGGACGGGCGGCCGCCGGATCGCCGTGGCCACGAGCGACGACCGCGACCCGACCGAGCGAACGCTGGCCGCGCTCCGCCTCACGGACCAGCTCGACGCGATCGTCTGCGCCGACGACGGAATCGCCGTGAAGCCCGCGCCGGACATGGTCCTGCATCTGTGCGCGCGGCTGGCGATCGACCCGGCCCGGACGGCCGTCGTGGGCGACTCCGTGGCCGACCTCGAGATGGGGCGGCGGGCCGGAGCCGGCCTCGTCGTCGGCGTGCTGACCGGCGTCGACGACGCGACCGCCCTGGCCCCGGCCGCCGATCTCGTCCTGCCCTCGGTGGCCGACCTCGGGATCGACTGACCCGAACCCCATCGCACCCCACCCGCCCGAGGGTCTCTGGTACCGATGGGCTATCGCGGTGGAGCGCCCGCGCACCTACGGTGATGCCATCCATCAAAGCCGCCCTTCGACCCAACCCATTTCCCCGGGAGGATCGCGCCGACCAATGGTCCCCGCGCACGAGCGCTCAGTCACCGAGGCAAGATCCTCGCCCTCGACCGATCATCCAACGCGGGCCGACGCATTGCGGCGGTTCGCCGCGGAAGTCAGCGGCCGGCAGGACCTGGCAGGCCTGTTCGAGGACGTGATCGACGAGTCGTTCACGCTCTTCGGGGTGGACGCCGCCGGTCTGTGGACCTACGACGGGTCTCCCGCACTGCTGCACCTCGTGGCGCAGCGAGGCCTCGCCAGCGAGGTCCTCGAGGCCGTCGCGACCCTGCCGCCCGACGCCCCGACCGCGGGCATGGAAGCGATGCGCCTGCGCGAGGTCCGGGTGATGGGCGGCGATCTCCGCGGGACCCTCCCGGACGTGCGGACCCGCTACCTGGCCGCCGGGATCAAGACGATCTGCTACGTCCCGGTCGTCTTCGGCAACGAACCGCTGGGCCTGCTGGTCCTCTACCACAAGACCGAATACAGCTGGACCGCCGACGAGACCGAGCTGGCCCGAGCGTTCGCCGACCACCTGGCGACCGCGATCAGCAACGCACGCCTGGCGGCCTCCACGCGGACGCTCGCCGAGCGGCTGCGTGCGATCTCGGAGCTGGCCGGCCGCCTCAACCGCCTCCAGGATGCCCATGGGGTCGCCCGGGCCATCGTGGCCGAGGCCCGGCGACTGATCAGCTACGACACGATCCGGGTGTACGTGGTGGACCACGAGTCCGGGATGTGCGAGCCGATCGCCTTTCACGGCACTCTCAACGGCACGTCCAACCCGGACCTGGCCGAGCTTCGCGTGCCAATCGGCACCGGACTCACCGGCTGGGTCGCGGCGCGCGGCAAGACGATCCGGCTCGGCGATGCCGGGCGCGATCCGCGCACCCTCACCGTCGCGCCGAGCGACCGGCCCGAATCCGCCCTCCTGGTGCCGATGACCTACGAGCGAACCGTGCACGGCGTGCTCGTCGTGTCCAAGGCCGGCCTCGACCAGTTCGATGCGGACGACGAGACCACGCTCAACATCTTCGCCGGCTACGCGGCCCATGCCCTGCTGAATGCCACGAACATGGAGCGCCTCAACCGCCAGCAGCTGGAGCTCGAGCACCAGCTCGACGGCCAGCGCCGGCTGCTCGAGGTCAACGAGCGACTCCTGTCCACCCTCGAGCCCGCCGGCGTCCTGGACCTGATCGCGGACTCGCTCAAGGCGATCGTGCCGTACGACTCGCTGACGATCTACCGGATCGATCGAGGCGCCGGAGTCCGCCGAGCCGTCGTGGCCCGCGACCGGTTCGCCGACCTGATCCTGGCCTACGAGGGCCCGCTCAAGGCCGGCATCTCCGGTTGGGTCATCGAGCACAGCGAGGCGGTCCTGGCCAACGAGGCGCACCTCGACCCGCGGTCGATCCAGGTTCCCGGCACGCCGTTCGAGCCCGAGGCGATGATCGTGGTCCCGTTGCTCGTCAACGGCGAGGCCATCGGCACGCTGAACATCGGCCGGATGGGTCGGCGGGAGGCCTACTTCAGTGACAACGAATTCGAGCTGACCCAGCTCTTCGCCGGCCAGGCCTCGATCGCGCTCCAGAACGCCGAGATCCATGGCGCCGTCCGGGTCCGCGCCGAGCACGACTCGTTGACCGGGCTGCGCAATCACGGCTCGTTTCAGCGCGAGCTCGGTGAGGCCGTGGCCAGCGGCGGCGGCGGGCGCCCGATCTCGATCCTGATGCTCGATCTCGACTCGTTCAAGCGCTACAACGACGCGTGCGGCCACCCCGCCGGCGACGCGCTGCTCGCGGCGCTGGCGAGGACGCTGGCAACGGCCACCCGCGACGGGGACCGGCTCTACCGCTACGGCGGCGACGAGTTCGCGGCGATCCTGCCGGGCGCGGACCGCCAGGCCGCCCACGAGGTCGCCGAGCGGATCCGCCAGGCGGTCACGGAGCTGTCCGAGGCGACCGGCGGACCGCACGTGACGATCAGCATCGGGGTGGCGTGCTACCCGGACGACGGACGCACCAAGGACGCCCTCGTCGGGGTGGCCGATCGGGCGCTCTACCTCGCGAAACCCGTCAGCCCGTCCGGGTCGGGCCACGAGCCGCAGGCCGATCCATACCTGCGCGCCCTCGGCGAGACGGCTCTCTCCCTGCTCGACCGTCATGATCCAACGGTCCTGCTCGAGACGATCATGACCCGCGCGACGTCGCTCCTCGGCACGCCGCACTGCTACATCTACCTGGTCGAACCGGGTGACGAGGAACTGGTCGTGCGCTTCGGCAAGGGTCTCTTCGGCGAGTACGTCGGGCACCGGATGCCGGTCAGTGACGGCCTGGCCGGCCAGGTCTTCCGAACGGCCGCTCCGGTGGCGGTCGACCACTACGACAGCTGGACCGGTCGATCGGGAAGCATCCCGGTCGGCTCGGTCGGGGCGGTGGTCGGGGTTCCGCTGATGTCCGCGGGACGCGTGATCGGCGTCCTCGGCCTGGCCTCAGGCGAGATCCAGCGGGACTGGGGCCAGCGCGAGATCGATGCGCTGACGAGCTTCGCCCAGCTGGCGTCCATCGCGCTGGACAACGCCCGGCTCGTGGACGCTGCCCAGCGCGGGGCCCTGTACGACCCGACGACCGGCCTCCCCAACCGCGAGCTCCTCACCGACCGGATCGCCCACGCCCTGTCGACCGCCCGTCCCGACGGGGCGGACCAGGTCGGTGTCCTCCTGCTCGACCTCGATCGCTTCAAGGTCATCAACGAGAGTGTTGGCCACACCGTCGGCGATCGGCTCCTGATCGCGGTCGGACAGCGCCTGATCGCCTGCCTCCGGCCGGGCGACACCGTGGCTCGCTTCGGTGGTGACGAGTTCGGGATCATCCTCGATGAGGTGGCGGATGCCGATGAGGCGCGCGCGGTCGCCGACAGGATCGGGGTGGAGCTGCGGGCTCCTTTCCCGATGGGCGCTCGCGAGTGGTTCATCAGCGCGTCGATCGGCATCTCGCTGGGCCGGCCCGGACGGGCCACGCCGGAGGAGATGCTCCGCGAGGCGGAGATCGCGATGGTCCGGGCGAAGTCCGACCCGTCCAGGCGCCACGCCCTGTTCGAGCCGTCCATGTCCGACCAGACCATCGAGCGGATCGACCTCGAGACCGACCTCCGCCAGGGGATCGAGCGCGGCGAGCTCCGCCTCCACTACCAGCCGCTGATCGACCTGGCGACCGATCGGATCGTCGGCTTCGAGGCCCTCGTACGCTGGCAGCACCCCCTCCGTGGGCTCATGCCACCGGTCGCCTTCATCCCGCTGGCCGAGGAGACCGGACTCATCCTGCCGCTCGGCCGCTGGGTCCTCGAGACCGCGTGTCGCCAGGCGCGAACCTGGCGCGATGCCCGGCCCAACGGACCGCCGATGTTCATGTCGGTGAACCTGTCGGCCCGCCAGTTCGCCCAGGCCGACCTGGTCGACCAGGTCGGGGCGATTCTCAGCGAGACCGGGCTCGAGGCAGGGGGTCTCGAGCTCGAGATCACCGAGAGCGTCCTGATGGACCAATCCGAGGCGGGGATCCGAACGCTCCGTCGGCTGAGGGAGCTCGGAGTCCGCCTGGTGCTGGACGATTTCGGGACCGGATACTCGTCGCTCTCGTACCTCAAGCACCTCCCGCTCGACACGATCAAGATCGACCGAACCTTCGTGGCCGGGCTCGCCGGCGACACCGACCGATCGATCATCGAGGCGGTCGTGGCGCTCGCCCGGGGCCTGCACATCGGGGTCGTCGCCGAGGGGATCGAGACCGAGGCGCAGTTCGAGATCCTGCGCCAGATCGGCTGCGATGTTGGCCAGGGCTACCTCTTCTCCCGGCCCTTGCCGGCCAACGAAGCGGGTCGCCTGCTTGGTTCACGCCGCTCCGGCTCGGTCATCCGGTCGGCGATCGCACCGGCCGCCCGGGTCCACGCGCCAGCGGCCATCCTGCCACACCCCAGATCCCGATCTCGAGTGTCGCCTTCGCGGCGCAGGCGCGTCGCGCCGGAGTCGGGCCGCTAGGCGAACGCGACGTCCGCGGCGCGCTCCCTCAGTTGCGCCCGCCGAGGAGGCGCAGCATGAACAGGAACAGGTTGATGAAGTCGAGGTAGAGACGGAGCGCGCCGATCACGGCCGCCTTCTCCATCGACCCGGTCATCGCGGCGAGGTCTCCTGCTCCGATCCGCTGCACGTCGTAGGCCGTCAGGGCGGTGAAGATCACGACGCCGGCGATCGAGACGAGCCAGGTGATCGCGCTGCTGGCCAGGAACAGGTTCAGGACCATCGCGACCATCAGGCCGATCAGGCCCATGAACAAGATCCCGCCGAGACCCGCCAGCGATCGCTGGGTCAACGCGCCATACAGCGCGGCCCCTCCGAACATCGTCGAGGCGCTCAGGAACGCGGTGACCACCGACGCCTCGCTGTAGAGCGAGACGATCAGGCCCAGGGTGATCCCCAGCGTCGCGGCATAGACGAAGAAGAGGAGCAAGGCGAGGCTGGCGTTGATCCGGCTGATCGCGCCGCTGATCACGAAGACGAGGGCCAGCTGACCCATGAACAGCAGGAAGAAGTAGTCGCGCGCGAAGGCGAGCAGCTGCTCGTTGCTCTGGACCGCCCAGGCGACGCCGGCCGACAGCAGCAGGCCGGCGAACATCCAGACGAACGCCTGTGTGAGAAAGGCCGAGGCAAGACGGGCGTCCGGCCTGACGCCGAGCGCCGACGGGGTCGCCGGCGAGTTCGCGTACTGGTTGGGGATCGGGTTCTGGTTCATCGGGGCGCGCTCTCCGCTGCTCTTGCGATCACCACATCAGGCCGGCTTCGCGCGGGTCCCAGCGCTCCGCCAGCAGGGTCACCTTGACATCGTGCTCGACGACCGACTCGGCCTGCTCCTTGACCTGCGCGATCATCGAGCCCGCATACGGGCAGAACGGGGTGGTCAGGATCATCTTGATCTCGGTCGAGTCCGTGCCGAGCAGGATCTGCTTGATCAGGGCCAGCTCCACCACGTTCATCCCGATCTCGGGGTCCACGACGGCGCGCAGGGCATCCAGGATCGCCAGCTCGGTGGCGCGCCGCTGCGGATCGAAGGCAGGCGGTTCGGCGGCAGAGGCTGCCGCCGGGGCTGGGGTCTGCGTCGTGCTGTCGGTCATTCGGCTCTCCGGGTGCGTCGTTTGAGCGTACCACCAGCCCGCCGAACGCTCTCCGGACGGCGCCTGGTCGTTCAGGCGGCCGGTGACTCCGGGCTCGTGACGACTCCGGGGATTCGATACTGCGCCGGCAGGATCGCGGCTTCGGCATCGGTGTAGCCCGGTCCGATCAGTGAGCCGTCGTCCTCGAAGAAGTCCGCGTAGCGCTCGCGATGCGCGGCTGCGAACGCGTAGGCCGCGGCGATGCCGACGACGCGCAGCTCGGGGTGGTCATTGAGCACGCGGGTCAGGTCGTAGCCGTTCGAACGCAGCTCGAGGAGCTGGCGGACGGTCAGCCGCGAGTTGTAGCAGAAGGGCTCGCCGTTCATGACGAGGGGATCCTGCTGGATCCACTTGATCGTCACCGTCAGCCGCCCTTGTACAGGAACTGCAGGAAGGCGTTCTTCCTGCGCGCGTCACCGGCCAGCCGGCGGTGCCAGCGATACACCTCGATCGCCTCGTCCAGGGCGGCCGACGCCGCGGCCAGCTCGGCCGGGTCCAGCAGGCTCGGCAGCGCGGCCCGAAGGCCCTCGCACAATGCGACGAGGTCGTCCATCGGGACTCGCCGACGGCGGTAGAGCGGCGCGGTCCATTCCGCGTACTCGCGGGCCGGGAGCGGGTTCGCGGCCACGACGCACATCGTCACCCGCTCGGCCAGCAGGCCTGCGTCACGTAGCAGCTGGCGCTGACCGGTCTCGTCGTAGCGCTCGCGGATCGTCGGATCGGCATCCATGGCCACGCTCAAGGCCCTGGCCGCGAGCCGGTCCCCGTTCGCGCGGATGCGCTCAGCCGCGTCGGGAAAACCGGCGGTCAGGTCGAGCGGCGGCAGGCCGAGGCTTGGGTGGCTCACGGTCGGCAGTCTAGCGTGAGGGCCCGGCGGCCGCCACGGGGCGGGTGCGGGCGGGCTGCGGCCGCGCGTCGGCGCGGCGGCGCGGCGCCAGGGCCGCAGCGCCGGGACGGGGGTCTCCGCAGCTGCGAATCGAGATGGTTCCAGGCAAACGGAACCATTTCCCGGGATCATTCCGCTTGGTTGGAACGACCTGGGAATCGACCCTGGCCGGACCACCTCGCCCCGAGCGAGAGGCCGCTACGATGACCGGATGGCCGACCCCACGAACCCGCCCGGCGAGCGACGCCTGGCGCATCCGCCGTCGGACCGCTACCGACCGGCCGGCTTCGGCCCAGCGCCGCAACCGGATTCGGCGGCATCGCCTGGTCGTGGCGCGCCATTCGGGGCCATGGCCGGCATCGCGGGCGCGGCGGCGCTCGCGATCCTGGGTGGCGTCCTGACCGTCACCGCCGGACTCCTGGTCGTCGCCGCGGCCACGGGTTGGGCCGTCGGCAAGGGCTATGCCGGGCGAGGCCGGGCGGCCATCGCGGTAGCCCTGGTCGCCGTCGCGCTGGGCCAGATCGGGCTGTGGGCATTCGCGCGGTCGGAGGGCGGGGTCCTGGAGCCGATCGACTTCCTCTGGCAGGTCTACGGCGGCCTCGTCCCACTCGAGTTCGTGGCCGCCGCGATCACCGCCTGGATCGCCGCGCGGTGACCACGGAGTTCCGATTCCGCCGCCCGGAGGAGGCCGATCATCGCCGCCTCGTCGGGCTGGTCGATGAATGGTGGGGTGGTCGCCGCCTCCACCACCTGTTCCCGCGGCTGTGGTTCCAGCATTTCACGGGAACCTCGTGGATCGCCGAAGACGCATCCGGCGCACCGGTCGGCTTCCTGGTCGGCTTCGTCAGCCCCGACTACCCGGATCGGGCCTACATCCACCTGGTCGCCACGAGCCCGAATCATCGGCGACGAGGCCTTGGGCGGATGCTCTACGAACGCTTCTTCGATGACGTGTCGAAGCGCGGCGTCCGACGAGTCGACGCCATCACCTGGCCCGGCAACCGGGTCTCGGTCGATTTCCACCGGGCGATGGGTTTTCGGGTGGACGAGGGGCCCGGCACGCAGCGCCTCTACGGGACGCCCGCCTATGCGGACTACGACGCCGAAGGCGACGACAAGGTGGTCCTCAGCCGGGAGCTGTGACCGCCGCCGGCGTCAGCTGCTCGTGGAGGAGGCGTCCGAACCGCGCCGGGCGATCGCGCTCGGGGACCGCGCCGACCCAGCGGGCCAGCAGCGCTTCTCCCTCCGCGTAGACGAAGACGTAGGTGCGCCACAGGGGATGTTCGATGAACTCCAGGCGCTTGGCCGCGGTCGCCGGCGCGTAGCGTCCCACTGCCTCGAGATACGCGAGCACCTCGTCGTGTGAGCGGCCGTCGGCGTGGCGGAGGATCGCGGCGTTGCCGCGCACTGCTGCCAGCGACCGGCGCGGTCCGGCCAGCGCCACCGTTCGGTCTGCCGCGGCACGGGCGGCCCGCGGGTCGGCGGCGATGTCGAGGCCGGCTCGCTCGTAGAGCTCGACGAGCAGGCCCGCATGCTCGTCAGGCGGTACGACGAAGCGGCTGCCGAGGTCGGCCAGGCCTTCGCTGATCAGGCATTCGGGCGTGTTGATCAGCAGGACCGACGACTCGAGCCGTCCCAGGCGGTCGACCAGGTCGGCCTCCTTCCAGGAGTGCTCCAGGTGATGGCCGGGATACGTCTCGTGGGTGACGGTCGAGATGAGGTCCGCGACGTGGAGCGGCAGGTCCGTGTTGAAGTCGACGCGCGACCGGCGGCCACCGTCGAACCAGTTGTAGCCGGTCCACGGCTGCCCGGTCACGAGCGACACCCGCAGGTCCTCGCCATCGGGCAGGCCGAACAAGGAGCCGGCACGTGCGCGACAGCGCTCGACCAGCCAGGCCAGGATTCCCGGCAGCCGCCCGAGCGGTACCTCGAACCGGGCGTCCCAGGCCGCCAGCCGTTCGGCCAGCGACGCCCCGCCGGGCAGAAGCGAGTCGATGGTCGCGGCTGCCGCCTCGAACTCCGCATCCGGCCGACGGGACGGCGCGAAGGCAAAGCAGCGAGCCACATGGTCGAGATACGGCAGGGCGTCGCCGGCGAGCGCGGCGGCCTGCGTCTCCAGGGCGATCAGCTGGTCCTCCAGCCAGGCTCGCCGATCCGCGGCGTCGATCTCGGCCGCGAGCCGGCCACGCAGCGCGGCAGCGTCCTCGCGCAACCGGGCCGGCGCCCGGAGCTGCTCCGTGTCGACCCGGGCCTTGAGGTCGGCGGGTCCGTAATAGCCGTCCACCAGACCGGGGATGTGCTGGTCGAGCCGGAGCGCGAGGAGCAGGTAGTCGCGAGCGATCGGGTCCGGTGCCGGAACCGTTCTCATGCCACCGACGGCCGGCGCGTGCTCCGCCCGGCCCCGAGCGGGGCTCAACGCTGCATCCGGTCCGGTCGGGGAGCTCGCCGCGCACCGTGCTCGAGGTGCTCGTCGGCGCGCCGGCGGGCCTCGGCGAGGCGCTCGCTCAGGCCCGGGTCGGCGGGAAGGCCGGCCCGGTCCGGCGCGCGGTCGGCGGGCTGGCTGCTCGGGGGCCGGCCACCCGCGGGCTGGCTGCTCGGGGGCTGGCCGCCCGCGGGCTGCCGACCGGCCCCGCGGCCGCCGGTCTCGCCGACGAACGGCATCTGCTGCCGCTCCACGGCGTCGAGACTCATCCGGAGCGCCGCCGTCTTCTGCGCCGCCACCTCCCGAACGTACTCGGCCTCCTCGTCGGCGGTCATCGGCCGGCCCCTGACGACCCCTTTCGGCTTGCCGACCATCAGCCAGGCCAGGTGGTAGCGATCCATGCTTCCCCACGCCGTCGAGAGCAGGTCGTCGGATCGCTGGAGCCACATCTGGAGCGAGGCGAGCGACGGGCTGGCTCGCAGCCGGTCGCCCTCGGCGATCAGCTGGCGCGTGGCGGCGATCAGCTCGTCGCGGGTCATCCGGCGGTCCCGGCTCGGATCATCGCGCCGTCTCGCCGCGGATCATCGCCTCGCGATCGGCACGGGCGCGGCGCGTCCAGGGGCCGGGCTCGCCGGTTCCGATCGGCCGGCCCTCGAAGCTGGTCACCGGCAGCACGCCGGCCACGCTCGACGAGAGGAACGCCTCGTCCGCGGTCGCCAGGTCCTCGCGCGAGAGGCGTCCCTCGAGCGCCCGAAGGCCAACCCGCGGCGCCCAGGCCAGCAGCCACGACCGCGTCGTGCCCGGCAGGATCGCGCAGTCGAGAGAGGGCGTCGCGAGCTCCCGAACGCCATCGGCTCCCGGCCTGACCAGGAAGATGTTGGCGGTCGTCCCTTCCGACAGGTAGCCGTTGGTCGTGAGGAACAGCGCGTCGTCGGCGCCGGCCCGGCGCGCCTCGAGCCGGGCGTAGACATAGTCGGCTCGCGACGTGGTCTTGAGGGCGACGATGGGATTGGCCGGGTCGCGCCGCACCGCGGAGGCGATGACGTGCAGGCCTCGCTCGAGGTGCGCTGGCGACGCCGGCACGACCGGCCAGGCCTGGATCGCGATCGTCGCGGTCACGACCTCGTCCGGAGGCAGCAGCCCGCGGCCGCGATATGGGCCTCGCGAGACCGTGATCCGCACCGAGGCGTCGCCGCCCGGGCCGTCGAGCCCGTCGGCCGCCAGCAGCTCGGCGATCGCGGTTGCCAGTCGAGCGTCGATGTCGCCGGGGAGCGCGATGGCAAGCCCGCCGGCCGATCGGCGCAGGCGCGCGATGTGGTCGTCCAGCTCGGTCGCGCGACCGGCCCGCACGCGGAGGGTTTCGAAGACCCCGTCGCCGAGCTGAAAGCCGCGATCGAAGACCGACAGGTGGGCGCCGTCCGCCGGGCGAAGGCGCCCATCGACCCAGACGTGGCCCGGGCCGGCCCTCGTCCCCGAAGGCGCCGTCACTCGACCTCCATCCCGCCGATCGCGGCGAGGGGGCCGCGGGCCTTGACCACGGTCTCGTCCCACTCCGCCGCCGGATCGCTCTTCCAGGTGATCCCGCCACCCACATTGAGGGTCAGCCGGCGGCCGTCGGCGACGAACGTCCGGATCAGGATGCTCGTCTGCATCGCCCCCTCGGGACCGATCCAGCCCAGCGCACCGGTGTACGGGCCGCGCCGGACCGGCTCGAGCCCCTCGAGGATCTGCATCGCCCGGATCTTCGGGGCTCCCGTGATCGAGCCCCCGGGGAACGACGCCGCCAGCAGGTCGAAGGCGTCGCGCCCCTCGGCGAGATCGCCGGTAACGGTCGAGACCAGGTGCTGGACGGCCGCGGTTCGCTCGAGGCGGCAGAGGCGCGGCACCCGGACCGTCCCGGGACGGCAGACGCGGCCGAGGTCGTTGCGCAGGACGTCCACGATCATCACGTTCTCGGCCCGGTCCTTCGGGCTGGCCAGCAGCTCGCGCGCGAGTGCGCGGTCCTCGGCCATGTCACGACCGCGCGGACGGGTCCCCTTGATCGGGTCCGTCTTCACGTGCCCACGCGAATCGACCGACAGGAACGGCTCCGGCGACGCGGACAGGAGCGCCCTGGGCCGGCCGGTCAGCTGGCCCGGCCCGAGGTCGAGAAACGCGGAGAAGAGCGAGGGGTCGCCGGTCCGCAACCGCCGGTAGAGCTCCCACGGATCGGCATCGAACGGCGCTTCCAGGCGCCGGGTGAGGTTCGCCTGGTAGAGGTCGCCCCTCGCAATGTGATCGCGCACCCGCTCCACGCCGGCGAGGTACCCGGGCCGACCGACGCTCGATCGAAAGGCGAGCGCGGCGCCGGTCCCGGCCGCCCCGGGTCGCTCGCCGCTGGGGGCGGTGCCATCCGGTCGCCGCGGCCAGGCCGTCAGGCGCGCATGGACGTCGTCGAGGCGGCGCGCCTGTCGTCGACCGTCGCCGTCGAGCGCTCGGCCCCCGAGCCAGGCGTGACCGGTCCGGCGATCCCAGGCGATCACCCAGTCGTGGAGGGCCAGGCGCAGCAGCGGCAGGTCCTGATCGGCCGGCGCGATCGACGGCAGGCGTTCGAGCAGCGCGCCGAAGTCGTACCCGATGAAGCCGACCAGCCCGCCGAGGAACGGGGGCGCATCGGCGGGTACGATGACCGTTCGGTCCAGCCGGCTGACGAGGCGGCGAGCGACGGCGAACGGGTCCGGACCCGCCGCCGGCGCCTCGAGCACCGCCACCGGGTCGGCCGTCAGGTACGTCCAGCGTGCGTTGCGACCCGGCCGTGCGCTCTCGAGCAGGCACAGCCCGGGGAGATCGCGGAAGGCCTCGGCGATGTCGATGGCTCGGGTCCCGGCGATCGAATCGCGCAGCCTCCGAAGGCGAACTGGCGCGCTGTTGCGAGGCGTCGGGATCACCGCCCGATGATACGGCCGAACCCGGTCGGCTACGGACCGCTAGCATCGCGGGATGCGTGCACGCGATCTCGGCATCGTCATCGGGATGGGCCGGCCCGGACCCCTCAACGCCATCACGGATGTCTCTGGCGTGCGCGTCGGACACGTCACCCTGATCGAGGGGGACGGACCGCTCGTCGTGGGCCGGGGCCCGATTCGGACCGGTGTGACCGTCGTCATGCCGCGCGGTCCGGGCGAATGGCACGAGCCGGTCTTCGCGGGCTGTCACCGGCTCAACGGCAACGGGGAGCTGACCGGCCTGGAATGGGTCCGCGAATCGGGCCAGCTGACAACCCCGATCGCGATCACCAACACCCACAGCGTGGGCGTGGTCCGCGACGCCCTGGTCGCCGTGTCCGTCGAGCAGGCCGGACTGCGGGCCGCGCCCTGGTCGCTCCCGGTCGTCGGCGAGACCTACGACGGCCTGCTCAATGACGTCAACGGGTTCCACGTTCGCGCGGAACACCTTCGGGCCGCGCTGGATGCCGCCACCGGCGGGCCGGTTGTCGAGGGCAACGTCGGCGGTGGGACGGGGATGGTCTGCCACGAGTTCAAGGGCGGGATCGGGACGGCATCGCGGGTCATCAGGGCCGACCTCGGAGGTCAC
>JBGPIH010000019.1:0-28064 GCA_041484785.1 Candidatus Limnocylindria bacterium | reverse complement strand
TCCATTCGATGCGCCGCAACGTCGACATCAACATGGTCATGTTCAACAACCGGATCTACGGCCTGACCAAGGGCCAGGCGTCGCCGACCTCCGAATTCGGCAAGCGGACCAAGTCCACGCCGGCCGGAACCGTCGACACGCCGATCATGCCGCTGACGATCGCCCTGGCCGCCGAGGCGAGCTTCGTCGCGCGCTCGGTCGACACCCACACGGAGCACCTCCAGCAGACGCTGGAACGGTCCGGCCGGCACCACGGCTCGTGCTTCGTCGAGGTCCTCCAGAACTGCAACATCTTCAACGACGGCGCCTGGCGGGATTTCACCGACCGCGAGTTCCGGGAGGACCGGATGCTGTTCCTCGAGCACGGCAAGCCGATGGTCTTCGGCAAGGACCGCGACAAGGGGATCCGCCTGGTCGGGCTCCACCCCGAGGTCGTCACGATCGGCGAGAACGGCATCACCGAGGCCGACCTCCTGGTCCATGACGAGCAGGCCGAGGAGCCGTACCTGGCGCTGATGCTGTCGCGGATGTTCTGGCCGGCCTATCCAGTCCCGGTGGGCGTCCTGCGCGCGGTGTCGCGGCCGACCCACGATCAGCTGATCGTGGACCAGCTGACGGCGGCCGTCGCCCGGAGCGGAGCGGGCGATCTCGAGCAGGTGCTCAACGGCGGTGAGACCTGGACGGTCGAAAAGGCCTGACGGGCGGAGGGAATCGAAGGATGCACTGTCCGGTCTGCGGGTTCGAAAACCTGACGGGTACCGAGGTCTGCGACAACTGCGGGGCCGACCTGGCCGGCCACGACACGCCGCAACCGGCGCTCTCCTTTCAGGGCAGGCTGCTCGGCGAGCATCTCGACGAGCTCGGCGCCCCGCCGCCGCTCACGGTTGGGCCGGACACGCCCGTCGACGTCGCGATCGCCGAGATGCAGCGGGCGGAGTCGGACTTCGTGCTCGTCACCGTGGACGGCCGGCTGATCGGGATCTTCACGGACCGCGACGCCGTGGTGAAGGCGGCCGGCAAGCACCTCGAGGCGTTCCAGGTCCGCGACTTCATGACCCCGGATCCGGTCGTGCTGCGCCACGACGATCCGATCGCGCTGGCGATCCACAAGATGGCGGTCGGCGGCTTCCGGCACATCCCGATCATCCGGGACGGCCGCCCCACGGGCGTGGTGACCGCCCGCGACGTCTTTCACCACCTTGCGGAGTCGCTGCACTGACCGAGCGAGTCGCGATTCTGGCCGACGATCTGATCTGGGCGACCAGGCTGGCCGAGCTCGTGCGCGGCGCGGGCGCCACCGCCGTCCCGGTTCGGTCCGCGGCCGCCTTCGAGGCCGCGCTGGTCGGGGTCGATCGCGCGATCGTCGATCTCACCGCGCGGGCGTACGACGGGATCGCGGCCATCGGGCGCGCGGCCGCGGCCGGCCGGCCGGTCCTGGCGGTCGGCCAGCATGACGATCGCGACATGCGAAAGCGCGCGCTGGCAGCCGGAGCCAGCCGGGTCTACCCGTATCGCGGCCTGTTCGAGGACGGCCCGCGCCAGCTCGCTGCCTGGCTCGCGGTCGCGCCCGCCCCGGAACCCGCCCCATGACATCGACTCGCCCGACCATCTCCGCGACTCGCTATGCCCAGCGCCTCACGGCCGCCCAGGCGCTCGCCCACGAGGCGGGGCTCGCCGCGATCCTCGTCGGCGTGGGGGCCGACATGCGCTATCTCGCCGGTTACGCCGCGATGCCCCTGGAGCGCCTCACGATGCTGGTCGTGCCGGCGGTGGGCGATCCTGGGCTGGTCGTTCCGCGCCTCGAGGCCGCACCCGCCCGGCTCGCTCCGCCGGCCGCCGCCGGCGTGCTCCCCGTCGTCACGTGGGAGGAAGGGGACGACGCTCACGAGCTCGCCGCCTCGCTGGTGCTCGGCGCCACGGGCCGGGCCGGCCGTCCCGACCTGCGCGTCGCGGTCTCCGACGACCTCCCCGCCCGTCACCTGCTGCCGCTCCAGGAGCGTCTGGCCGGCGCTCGCGTCACGGTCGCCTCGGCCATCCTGCGAGAGCTCCGGATGGTCAAGGATGCCGACGAGATTGCGCTGCTGACCCTCGCCGCGCACGCCGCGGACCGCGTCGTCGGGCAGATCGCTGCCGGCCCCCTCGTGGGCCGAACCGAGTCCGACGTCGCTCGCGAGGTCCGCGAACGCCTGCTCGCCGAGGGGCACGACGAGGCCCATTTCGCGATCGTGGGTTCCGGACCCAATTCGGCGTCGCCCCATCACGAGGCCTCCGACCGGATGATCCAGGCGGGCGAGCCGATCGTCCTCGACATCGGCGGGGTCCTGGGTGGGTACGGGTCGGACACGACCAGGACCCTGTGGGTCACCGGCGGCGATCCGGCAAAGGGCCCCGACGAACACTTCCGGCACCTGTTCAGCGTGCTGCTCGGCGCTCAAGCCGCCGCCACCCGAGCGGTTCGTCCAGGCCTCGCGTGCGAGGCCGTGGACGCCGCCGCGCGGCGACCCATCGAGGCGGAGGGCTACGGGGAGGCGTTCTTCCATCGGACCGGTCACGGAATCGGCCTCGAGGGTCACGAGGAGCCGTACATCATCGGCGGCAACCGTGAGCCGCTGCGCCAGGGGATGGCCTTCTCCGTGGAGCCCGGGATCTACCTGCCGGGCATCTACGGGGCGCGAATCGAAGATATCGTCGTGTGCGGCCCGGACGGCCCGATCGCCCTCAACGAATCGTCCCGCCAGCTCTACGTCGTCGACGGCTGACCCGCGCCGGATCCACCCGCCGGCTCCCTGCGAGCGGCCTGCGGTATCATCGGCCGACGGAGTGCGCCCGATGCGTTCCGTCAACGCCGTCCGAGATCCGCATGACCATCACCTGCCAGCGCCGATCCGGCGCCGCACCGTCGTCCCGGGCCACGGGGTCCGGGCCATCCAGCCGATGAGCCGGCGTCACCACGGTCGCCCGAGCCGGAGCGGGTTCGCGAGCGCCGATGGGCCCAGGCGAGCGACGGGCATCGAGGCACGCCCCTCGAGCACGCCCGAATCCGCGTCGGCGCGAGCGGCCGCAGCACCGCCGGCGGCCGCCATGACGACGGCCCACGCGCCGGAGTCGATCGAGCCGGGACCGCCACGCTCCGTCGCCCTGGCGGCGCCGAACAGCGCTGCGCCCGGCGCGCTGCCCGTGCTCGAGGTCTCGAACGGGTCGGCCCAGCGGATGGCCCAGTGCACCGCCCCGCAGCTCCGCCGCTTCATCAAGAGCCGACCGTACGTCCCGATGCACGAGCTGAGACGCCGCTTCAGCATCAACGGCGAGGACGACGACGTGACGCCCGTCCGGCTCGACCCGGGCTGGGTCTATGTCGGTCTCCCGTCGCACGAGGGGCGCCTGCTCGGTGATCTCCTGCGGAGTGGCGAGATCGGCTATGAGCTGTCGCTCGATCCCCGGACGCCGATCGTCATCGGCGTCTACCCGATGCGCCCGATCGCACGCAGCTGACGAGGAGGCCCGGATGGCGGACTACCCCGACTTCTACGCCGACGGCATTTCGGTGAGCATCGGCCCGTTCGGTGTCACCGTGACATTTCAACTCTCTCAGCCCAGCCTCGAACCTGGCCCGCACGTCGACCTGGGTCAGATCGTCGCCCGGGCGCGGATGAGCCCGGCGCTGGCCAGGGCCCTCGCCCAGGGCCTCAACGACGCAGCCGCGCAGCAGGCGACTATCCAGGCGCCCGAGACGACCGTCAGGCATTAGGCCGCTCCGCTCGGCACGTTTCCCTCGAATGGCCAGGACGTGCACGACCACGAGTCGTTCAGCCGACAGCGGGGTCCTCGTCATAGCTGCGGGGGAGCGCCTCGACGGTCGGCCGCGGCGTGCGCAGGTCGCGCAGCGCCTCCTGGTCGAGGCCCGACAGGCGTGGCCGGTCGGCGCCGGTCGTCCGGCCCAGCCGTTCGGTCAGGGTGGTCATGAACAGGGAGCTGAGCGCCGGCACGTCCATCATGCCGCGCAGGGTCGCTGCCGGGATCTCCAGCAGCGTCGAGGCCTCCTCGGCCAGCACATTGGACGTCCGCGGGCTGCCGGTGAGCGCGGCGATCTCGCCGAAGAAATCGCCGGTCACCATCGTCGACAGTGACCGGTACCCGCCGTCCTCCTCGGGGACCCCGGCGACGAGCTTGCCGGACAGGACGAAGTAGGCGGAATCGCTGGCGTCGCCCTGCTTGATCACGGCCGTTCCAGGATCCACCTCCCGAACGGTCGCATCGTCGATGAACGACTGCCGGCGAGCCTGGTCGAGTGCGGACAGCGCCGTCAGATGGCCGGCCAGCAGGTCGAAGTCGGCCATGGCGGCCGGCCGGACGAGCGCCGCGGTCGTCGCGCCCGGTGCGGTCCGCAGCAGCTGGATCGCCCGACGCCACTCCGCCGCCGGCTGTCCCAGGCCGGGCATCAGCTGGGCGACGCCGGCAGCTCCGATGAGGATGCACGAGGCGAGCACGACCAGAAGCCTGATGTCGATGACGTCGGCCAGGCCGGCCGCGACCATGCCGAGCAGGAACAGCACGTCGCGTGACACGAAGAAGGCGCTGAATACGCGGCCGCGGAACTCGCGTGGCGTGTTGCGCTGGAGGATGAGCGAACGCGAGATCGACGACGGCGGCTGCATGAAGCCCGACAGCATCACGTAGAAGATCGCGAAATAGATGTTCTGGGCGGTGCCGTAGAAGATCCCGGCCACGCCCATCGCCGCCAGGCTGACGACGATCCAGGTGCCGGGGGCGAGCCGCTCGATGTACTTGGCCATGATCAGGCTGCCGGCCACGAAGGCGAGCGACGTCAGGCCTTCCTGGAGGCCGTACTGGAACTCTGTGCCGCCCAGCGTCTTGACCGCGAACGGCAGCAGCAGGACGTTCCACAGCCCGAATGCGAAGAGCACGGGCGCGAAGACCAGCAGCGTCGAGCGCAGGATCGGGGTGTTGAGCAGGGTCCGGATGCCGGCTCGCAGGTTGTCGACCACGGCCCTCACGTTGGTCGCTTCCTGGGCTGCGTTCGGGGCGATCCGGACGAACACGATGCAGACGGCCGAGAAGATGAACGTCGCGGCATCGAACCAGAAGGCGAGGTTCAGGCTGATCGACGCGAGCAGTCCGGCGGCCGCGAAGCCGATGGCGGTCGAGCCGAACGAGGAGATCGACAGGAAGGCGTTCGCCGACGCCAGCTCCTCCTCTGACGCGACGTCGGGCAGGACGCTCTGTTCGGCCGGATCGAAGAACTGCTTGACGCCGCTCGCGATCAGCACGATCAGGTAGAGGAACGCGACGTCGTACGAGATCAGGAACGGGATGCTGGCCACCAGCAACGCCCGGATGATGTCGGTCGCGATCATGATCCGCTTGCGGTCGTAGCGGTCGACCACGACGCCGGCCAGCAGCCCGACGACCAGGCTCGGTACGGCGGTCGCCATCAGCATCAGGCCGACGCTGAGGGCCGACCCGGTCACACGGTAGACCAGGATGCCGGCGGCCAGGTCGGTCAGCGACGAGCCGACGGTCGAGACCAGCTGGGCGACCCACAGCAGGGAGAAGTCGCGTTTTCGGAAGACGGCGAACATGGACGGTGCCGGGGCCGTGCCAGCGGTCATCGAGCCTCCCTGCGATCCCTCGAGGACGTTCGGGGAGTCTAGCCGTCTCGCGTGGCGACGGTGATGCCTTCCCGCAGGAGCAGATTGCGCTTCATCGCCAGGCGATGGGTCAGGTCTCCCCATCGATCGCCGCCCCAACCGCCGAGGGTCCCGTCCGCCGCGATCACCCGGTGACAGGGGATCAGGAAGGAGATCGGGTTGCGGCCGAGGGCTCCGCCAACCGCACGGGCGGCCCGCGGCGCGCCCACCCGCCGGGCAATCTCGCCATAGCTCGCGGTGTGGCCCCATGGGATGGTCGCGACGACGCCCAGGACGCGACGATCCCAGGCCGGCCGATCCGCCAGGTCGAGCGTGACGCCGGACTTCGCGGGGCGGCCGGCGAGGAACGCCTCGATCCACTTGACGCCGCCGCCGAGGTGCCGCTCGCGCCGTCCGAACGAGCGACCCGCCTTGGCCGGCGCGACCCGGCCGCCGAGTCGCCGGCCGAGCGCCGCGTCGAAAGCCGCCTCGGTCATCAGCCATTCGACCGCGACGATTCCGCGATCCGTTGCGGCGACGTGGACCGGGCCCCACGGGCCGGCCAGCGTGGTCCTGATCGCGACGGTGTCGTCCATCACGCGAGTGTGATCCAGCGGCGACGTCAGGACAAGGCGCCGGCGCGGGCCGCTGCCCGTACACTCGCGACGATGCACGACCACCGTGCGGGCGAGACCGTCGACAAGCGGGATCTGCCCGGCCCGTTCCGCCACCGCGTCGAGATCGTCGTGCGGATGGCCGACACCGACGCGATGGGCCACGTGAACAACGCGGTCTACCTGACCTACTGCGAGATGGGCCGGATCCACTACTGGACCGACGTGACCGGCGAGCCGATTGCGCTCGGAACCGAAGGGGCCGAGAGCCTGATCCTGGCGGAGGCCCGGATCACCTACCGAGCACCTGCGTTTCACGGGGAGATCGTGACCGTCGAGAGCCGGGCGAGGCGAATCGGTCACTCCTCGTTCACGCTCGAGCACCGGCTGCTGGCTGCCATTCCGGGCGGGACGCCGCGCCTGGTCGCGGTCAGCGAGTCGATCGTCGTGCGCTACGACTACACGACCGCCCGGCCGGTCGCCCTGTCAGCGGCCCACATGGTCGCGATCGAGGCCTACGAGGGCCGCCCCCTTACCGAGTCGACCGGCTAGTCGACGACCCGCCGAAAGACCGCGACGGCGTTCTGGCCGCCGAAGCCGAAGCCGTTGATCGAGACCGTGTCGACCCGGGCCGGGCGGGCGACGAGCGGGACGTAGTCGAGGTCGCACTCGGGGTCCGGCTCTCGCAGGTTGGCCGTCGGCGGGATGACCTGGTCGCGGATCGCCCCGATGGCCGCCAACGCCGAGGCGATCCCGGCGGCACCCACCAGGTGGCCGATCATCGACTTCGGCGAGCTGATCGCCACCTTGTAGGCGTGGGCGCCGTAGGCCGCCTTGATCGCCTTGGTCTCGGTCGAGTCGTTGAGCTGGGTCGCGGTGCCGTGGGCCACGATGTAGTCGATCTCGTCGGGGGCGACGCCGGCATTCCGGAGCGCCAGGGTCATCGCGCGGGCCTGCCCGCGCCCCGTTGGATCGGGGGCGCTGATGTGGAACGCGTCGGCGGTGAGTGCGCCGCCCAGCACCTCGACGATCGGCGTTGCGCCCCTCGCGCGGGCGTGCGCCAGGGACTCGACCACGACCACGCCGGCACCCTCGCCCAGGACGAACCCGTCGCGGGTCCGATCGAACGGCCGGGATGCCGTCTCGGGCGATTCGTTCCGCTTCGAGAGCGCCGTCATGTTCGACAGTGCGGCAACGCCCATGGGCCACACCGGCGCCTCCGAGCCACCGGCCAGGACCACGTCGCATTCGCCCGTCCGGATCAGCCGCAGGGCGTCGTGGAAGGCGATCACGGACGTCGCGCAGGCTGCCACCTGGGTGATCACCGGACCGCTCGCCCCGTATTCCATGGACAGCATGCAGGCCGCCATCGAGCCAGACAGTGCCGGCACCGCGAACGGGCTGACGAACCGCGGGCCCTTCCTGTCGTGGACGTGGGTGCCGTCGATGATCTGCTCGATGCCGCCCCCGCCGGTGTTGACCACGACCCCGACCCGGTCGCGCTCCTCCTGGCTCAACGCCGCGACGTCGAGTCCCGAATCCGCGACCGCCTCCTTGCCGGCCGCCATCGCGAGGTGGATGAAGCGGCTCATCCGGCGCGCCATCTTGGGATCCATCACCGTGGACGGGTCGAACCCGATCACCTCCGCCGCGATCCTGACCTCGTGACCCGTCGTGTCGAAGCTGGTGATCAGCCGTGTGCCGGTGACGCCGGCCTTCAGGTTCGCCCAGTAGGTGGGGAAGTCGTTCCCGATCGGCATGATCGCCCCGAGGCCGGTCACGACCGCTCGGCGCGCAGGGTCCTGTTCAGGCAATTGGTCCTCCCCGAAGGGTGGTCATGTCGGGTTCGACGAGGGTCCGCGCCGCGCTGGAGCGGCTGCGCAGGCCGCGATTGTAGCCGGGTGCAGGGCACGCCGGGCTCGGCCGAGCCCGGCGGAGTCACATGGCCGGCGGCCTCAGTCGCCGTCGTAGCGCTTGAAGATGACGGCGCCGTTGTGGCCGCCCAGGCCGATGTTGTTCGAGAGCGCGTAGCGGATCGCCAGTGGCGCCGTCTCGGTCGCGATCCACAGGTCGCATTCGGGGTCCGCGTCGCGGTAGTTGATCGTGGCCGGGACGCACTGTTCGGCGACGGACTTCACGGTCGCAAACGCCTCGAACGACCCCGCCGCACCCATCATGTGGCCGGTCATCGACTTCGTGGCACTGATCGCCAGCGAACGCCTCGCGCCCGCCGCGCGTGGCCCGAAGACCGTCCAGATCGCCTCCGCCTCGCGCTTGTCGCCGAGCGGCGTCGAGGTCCCGTGCGGGTTGATCAGGTCGACCTCGTCGGCCGGGACGCCGCGCCGCTCGAGCGCCATCTTCATCGCCCGGGCCGCTCCGACCCCGGCCTCGATCGGCTGGATCATGTCCCAGCCATCGGCCGCCGATCCGTAGCCCACGACCTCGGCATAGATCCGCGCGCCGCGTGCCTTCGCCAGCTCGAGGTCCTCGAGGAACAACGAACCCGCCCCTTCGCCCAGCACGAAGCCGTCGCGGGTCAGGTCGAACGGTCGCGAGACCGTCTCCGGGCCCTCGCCGGGTCGCGGCATTCCCATCCCGCGCATGTTCGAGAAGCCCGCATGGGCGACCTCGATCAGGGGCGCTTCCGTGGAGCCGGAGATGACCGCGATGCAGTCGCCGCGCCTGATCGCCTCGGCCGCTTCGCCCACGTTGTGGGTGCCCGTGGCGCACGCCGAGACCATGCACACGTTGTGGCCGATCGCCCCGGTCTCGATGGCGATCATCCCCGAGCAGCTGTCGACCAGCGCGTTGGCGATGAACGTGGGCGCAACGGTCCGCGCGCCACGCTGCTGGAGCGCGGCGTAGTTGTCGATCATGAGCTGCTGGCCGCCCGCCCCCGAGCCGAAGACCACGCCGACCTCGGTGCGATTCTCGTCGGTGAGCTCGAACCCGGAATCGGCGAGGGCCTGCTTGGCCGCGGCCACGCCGAAGTGGAGGCTGGACTCGCTGCGGCGCGCCGCCTTGGCGTCCATCCAGTCGCCGGCCCGAAAGTCACGGACCTCGCCGGCGAGCTTGGCCTCGTACGGCGTCGGATCGAAATGGGTGATCGGGGCCAGGCCGGACACGCCATTGACCAGGTTGGACCATACCGTCGCGACGTCGTTGCCGACGGGACTGATGACCCCGAGACCGGTGACGGCGACGCGTCGATCGTAGTCGGGCTTGCGCAAGGTGCGGTACTCCTTTGAGGGGGCGGGTTCAGGCGGGAACCGCGGCCAGTTCGAGCAGCCGCCCGGCCGAGGCCGGGTCGTCGGCCGGAATCAGCTCGGCAACGGGGGCGATGCGCTTGATGAGGCCGCTCAGGACGCGGCCGGGACCAATCTCGACGAAGGTGGTGACGCCGGCCGCCGTCATCCCTTCGACGATCCGGATCCAGTCGACGCCCGCCGTCAGGTGCTCGACGAGCTCGGCCCGGCAGCCCTCGGCCGTCGTCAGGGCATGGCCATCGGCATTGGCCAGCAGCGATGGCTCAGGATCGTGGAACTCGACGCCGGCAAGTGCCCGACGCATGCCGTCCGCCGCATCGGCCATCAACGGGGAATGGGCGGCCACCGAGACCGGCAGGACGATGGCCCGTTTGGCGCCCATCGATCGGGCAAGCTCGGCTCCGGCTTCGATCGCAGCTCGTTCACCGGAGACGACGACCTGGCCCGGGGCGTTGCGGTTGGCGACCACGAACACGCCGATCGCGGACGCCGCCGCGACCAGTTCGGGGAGCCTCGCGTCGTCGAGCCCGATGAGCGCCGCCATCGCGCCGTCGCGACCCTCGCCCGAGGCCTGCATCAGGCGGCCGCGCTCTCGGACGAGCCGGACACCATCCTCGAGCGAGAGGGCGCCGGCTGCGACGAGCGCCGAGTACTGCCCCATCGAGTGCCCGGCCGCGAACCTCGGCTCGGGGGGTGTGAGGCCGTCGGCTGCCCAGCGCTCCCTGAGCGCGGCCAGGATCGCCATCGAGGTGGCCAGGAGCGCCGGTTGGGCATTCTCGGTGAGGTCAAGCTGCTCGGACGGGCCGTTCCAGGCGAAGTGGCTGATCGGGGTCTCGAGGGCCCGGTCGGCGGCCGCGAACACGGTGGCCGCGGCGGGCGAGGATTGGGCAACGAGGCGGCCCATGCCGACCGACTGCGATCCCTGCCCGGGAAACACGAAGGCGATGGACGTCATCCTCGCGAGGGTACGCGCCCGGGAGGCCGCGCAGGGGAACTCGCATGCACCGTTGCATAGGTCTCGCCACGCACGGTACGCTTGTGCGGTGCCCGCCGATCGCGCGCCAGCGCGCCCGTCCACGCGACCCGCGCCGGTGCGATCCATCGCACGGCGATTCGAGGCGGATCTCTCGGCACCGGTTCTCGCGGCGGGAAACCGCCTTCCCAACGTCCGCCAGATCAGCGAGCGCGTCGCCATGGGCCGGGCCCTCTGGCGCGAGCTGGTCATTGGATTCGCCGGTCAGCTCGGGGAGTTGCGCCTCGGCTTCACCCAGCTCGCAGGCCTCTACGTCCTGGCTGACGGCGGCACCCTGACCGTCGGGGAGTTGGCCGAATCGATCGGGCGATCGCCATCGGCGACGAGCCGCCTGGTCGATGGCCTGGTGCGCCGCCGGCTGGTGGAACGCCACCGGGAGCCGGAGGACAAGCGGCAACGGACACTGCGGCTGACCCCACGCGGCCACGCCATCCTGCGCGTCGTCGATCGTGCTCGGGCCGAGCAGTTCCTGGCCGCGGTCCGGCCGCTTCCCAGCGCCGAGCGTGCGATCGTGGCGATGGGTGTGGCGGCGTTGGCAACCCATGCGATCTCGCGGCGAGGCCGGCTGATCCGGACGCCCCGCGAGTAGCCTCAGCTCCGAACTTGTGGTCGCCTCGATGTTTTCAACTGGGCAACGCCGAAGTCCTGCTTCGCCTGGAGCACCGCCACGAGGATGGTTCGTGGGCGACGCTCGAGCCCCGGCCAAGCCACCACGATCCGGTCGAGCACGATCCGGAGCGAAGCTGGGCGAGCGGCCGGGTCTACGTCTGCAAGACGTGCGACGAGGAGGTCCGAATCCTGGACGTCACAACCGAGGGAGACCCCGCCAGGCCCCTAGCGAGGACGACGTCGGCGGACCAGTATCAGCCCGCCCCCGACGAGAATCGCGAGCACGACGACCAGGGCGGCGACGGGCGTCAAATCCGTCGCGCTGGCCGGAGCTGGAGCCTCGGGGCCCGCGGAGGCGGATGCCCCGGAAGACGGTGGCGGTGTCTCGACGAGCGCGATGGACGCGCCGGCCGTCTCTGATGCCCGTGGCGATGGCGGCGCGAGGCTGGCACTCGGGGTCGGCGTGGGGGTGGGCGACGGTGTGGCCGCGACGGCCGGCGTTGCAGTAGGACCCGGGGTCGGTCGGGATGTCGGTCGAGGGGTAGCCCTGGGAGTCGGCGGAGGCGTCGTTCTCGGCGTCGGTGTCGGTGCGGCGGCGGCCTTCACCACGATAGTGCCGAACATCTGCTCGGGATGCACCTGGCAGTAGTACTGGTAGGTGCCCGCCTTGACGAACGTGAACTGGAACGATCCCCCGGGATCGGTCACGCCCGAATCGAACAGGCCGTCGCGCGACGTGACCGAGTGCGGATCACCGGCGAACGTCCAGTGGACGACATCACCGACGGCGATCGTGCGCGTTGCCGGGGAGAACTGGTAGTTCATCGCGGCGACGGTGACCGTCGTCGCCTGGACCGAGCCAACCCCCGCCATCGCAACGAGCGCAACGGCCGCGCCGAGCAGGAGAGCACGGATGCGGCTGGAGCGACGCGGAATCCCCTTGACAGTCATTGCCCAGGGATACGACAGTCACCCGATCTCGGTTTGCGGCCGGCCCGGAAAACCGGAGGCCCTGCTCTCGTCGTAGCGCCAGATACCGGCCATGAGCGTGCCCATGCGGGCGGCACCGGGACAGGAAGGGAGCTACGTATGCGTCAGCGTCTGGCCTTGATCGTCGCAGCATTGGCCCTGGTGGCCGCGCCGGCAACGGCATTCGCCGTCGACCCCACCCAGCCGGCCTACGGCGGGCCGCTCAGCGGCGCCCAGGAGGTTCCGGCGGTCGCGACCACGGCGACCGGGCAAGGCACCGCGGTCATCAGCGCGGACGGCAGCACGATCACCTACATCATCACCTACAGCGGGCTGTCGGGCACCGTCAACGCGTCCCATATCCACACCGGCGCGGCCGGCGTGGCCGGCCCGGTCATCCTGCCCATCACCCCCGGACCCAGCCCGATGACCGGCACGCTCACCGCGGCCAACTTCGTGGCCGCCGGTGGAATCACCACATTCGCCCAGGCCGTCGCCGCCGTCCGCGCCGGGACGACCTACTTCAACCTCCATACCACGGCGAATCCGGGCGGCGAAATCCGCGGCCAGATCGTCGCCGCGGGTGACGCCTACTTCGCCGACATGAATGCGGCGCAGGAGAATCCACCGCTTGCCGAAACCGGGACCGGGAAAGGCCTGGCGGTGATCAGCGCAGATTCCAGCACCGTCACCTACCTCATCACGTACAGCGGACTGACGGGCACCGTCAATGCGTCGCACATCCATACCGGTGCGGTCGGTGTCAACGGCGGTGTGATCCTGCCGATCGTCCCCGGACCGAGTCCCATGAGCGGGACATTGACGTCCGCCACATTCACCGCGTCGGGATCGGTGACGACATTCGCCCAGGCGGTTGCCGCGATCCGCGCCGGAACGACCTACTTCAACCTGCACACGACCGCCCATCCGGGTGGTGAAATCCGCGGCCAGATCGGGGTCACCGTGGCCGCGCCGAACCCGACACCGACACCGGCGCCGACGCCCGAGCCGCAGCCTCAGCCGACGCCGACCCCCAGGGCGACCGTACCACCGACCTCCACCGTTCAGCCCGGGATTCCGGGCCAGGGCGGCAGTGCGACGGGCCTGCTCGTCCTGATCGGCGTCCTTGCCGGTGCCGTGACTCTCGTCCAGGTCGGACGCCGGGGCCGATCGGCATAACCCGACACCAATTCACCGATTAGCGCGTTCGCTTCTGCGGCTGGTTCCTCAGCCGCAGAAGCGACGAACCACGTCGTAGAGGACCGGCAGGCCCCAGCGCAGGGCATCGACCGAGACGCGCTCGTCCACTCCGTGGAAGCGCTCGAGGAAACGCTCGTCAGGGTCCAGCATCAGCGGCGAGAAACCGTACGTCGGCACGCCGAGTCGCTGGGTCTGTTTCGCATCCGTGGCGAACGGGACCATCGCCGGCAACGGGATGGCCTCGGGGTCGTGGTCGACGATGGTCGAGACGAGGAGATCGAAGAGCTCGCCCTCGGCCGGAGCCTCGACCGGCGGTCCGAAGACCATTCGCTCGATCTCGCAGGCCGCGGCCAGGGCGGGCCCGAGCCGTTCGACGATCGCGGCCCGCATCTGTGGCTCGCTCGTGCCCGGCAGGATCCGGCAGTCGATCTCGATCACGGCTTCACCCGGGATGACGTTGTACTTGATGCCGGCATGGACGACGTCAGGGCTGATCGTGTCGCGGAGCAACGCGCTGAGCGCCCGGACGTACATCGGGTCGCAGGTTGTGGCGAGCGCTCCGGCGGCCGCCTCCGCGGTCGCAGGAACGTCAGAAGCGAGCCCACGGAAGATCTCGGCGGCCCGGGACGGCATGGCCGAGGCGGCTTGCTCAAGGAAGCGAGCCATCGCCGGCGTGACCCGGCTTGGTCCGGCCGGGGCGAGCCTGGCGATGACCTCCGCGGCCATGACCGCGGCGTTGTCGGGGCGCGGCATGGACCCGTGTCCCCAGGTTCCGCGAACCGTGAGCCGATAGGCCGCGTAGCCCTTTTCGGCGACCTGGATGGGGTAGAGCCTCCGCCCCGCGACGGTCATCGTCACCCCGCCGCACTCGTTGAGCGCGCCGGCGGCGCGCAGCCAGTCGGGCCGGTGGTCCACGATCCAGGTGGCGCCGGCGGTGCCGCCGGCCTCTTCGTCCGCGGTGCAGGTGAAGAGGAGGTCGCGGCGCAGTCCGGGGATCGGGTCCCGCGACGGATCGAGGCCCGCGGCCCGGGCCTGGCCGGCCAGCAGCCTGACCACCGCGAGCTCCATCGAGACCATGCCTTTCATGTCCACGGCGCCGCGGCCGTAGACATAGCCGTCGGCCAGGTCTGCGGCGAACGGGTCGTGCGTCCAGCGCTCTGGTGGCGCCGGGACGACGTCGAGATGGGACAGGAGCAGCAGGGGGTCGCCGCCGGTCCCGTCGCCGTGCAGCCGGACATGGACCGAGCCGCGCCCCGCGACGGGCTCGACGATCTCAGGGTTCAGGCCGGAGTCCTCGAGGAGACGGGCGATGTGCCGCGCGGCGATGAGCTCGCCGTCGGGCGCGTCGGGAGCCGGTGGATTGACCGAGCGGATTCTGATCAGGTCCCGAAGCGTCTCGAGCAGGCCGGCGTGGGCCGCTTCCCAGGTCGCCGGGTCGAGCTCGCGCCAGGGCGCGCTCGCCTGGGTGGTCACGCGGCGTTCGCCAGGACCAGGCTCAGGACGATCCCGATCACGAAACCACCCAGGATGAGCCCGGCCACCATCGCCAGGAGCAGTCGCCCGTAGAAGCGTTCCTCGCGCCGGCCGGTTTCTGGGTCCGGGTCGCGGCCGCCGGCGATGTACGGCGCGGAGAGACCGCGGGCGCGAGCATGCTGGTTGCGAACCTCGTCGTAGGCTTCGGGATCCGGCGGCAGCTGCACCGGTCGCTCGCTGGGTTGTGTCGTCACTTCTCCATCATGCCGCCGAACGGCCGGCCCCGCATCGTCATGAGGTCCGGCAGCGGCCGGAAGCCGAGCCGCGCGTTGACGGCCCGCATCGGCGCGTTGTCGAGGTCGTTGCCGGTCTCGAGCGCATCGAGACCGTTGGCGATCGCCCAGCCGATGGTTGCCCGTTTCAACGCTCCGGCGACGCCCCGGCCGCGCCAGGCGCGGACGACCGCGGTCATGTCGTGCCAGGCCACCGTCCGGCTCCCCGGAATCATGATCAGGCTGGCGTAGCCGACGACGCGCCCGGTCGCCGCCTCGAGCGCGACCATGAACGCGTCGCGCGGGATGCTCGGCCGGTCGACGTCGCGTGCCCGGAACTCGGCCAGGTCGCCAGCCGAGTCCGGCACGTCGCCGCCGGGGATGTCCGGGAAGGTCTCGAGGGCCACCGCGTGGACCCCCCGGACGAGGTCGGGGCGCTCCGCCAGCGTCGTCAACCCGATCCCGGGCGGGACGTCGACCGGAGGTACGGCGACACTCGCCAGGTCGAGCCTGGTCATCTTGGCGCGCTCGTACTCGGTGAAGCCACGATGTGCGAGGAACGCCACGCCGTCGGGGTGGGCATCGGTGACCGGGATGTGCAGCCAGCCCTTGCCCGCCGCGCGGGCGCGGTCCGAGATGGCAATCAGGAGGTCCGTGCCGATCCCTCGTCGCCGCACCTCCGGCCTGACCGCGATCGTCGCCCACAGGCCATCGAACTCGGGCGGGTGCATGAAGATGCGGCCGGCCGTCGCCGCCCCGACCGGCCGTCCCTCGAGCTCGGCCAGGAAACGGACCGTCCCCGGGTAGGTGGCGTCCGCCCAGCGCATCTCCTCGATCGAGGTCGGATCGTCCGGGGTCACCGCGTCGACGACGCCCACGATCGCGGCGAGGTCGGCATCGTCGCGGCCAGCGTCGCGGATGGCCGCGCTCATCGAAGGGACTCGCGCAGCGGCGTCGCGAGCTCTTTCGCGACCGCGTCGACGCCGGCCGGCCCGAGCTCCGCCGGCATCGAGAGGACGAGGTGATTGGCACCGGCCTCCACGGCGTCGAGGGCGAGCCGCAGGCCGTCGCGCCGCGACCGGGCCGTGTCACCCGTCGGCACCTGCATCGCGAACGCGAACCCCGCCGGATCGCGCCCGATCTCGGCCATCCGGGCCAGCAGCCTGCTGCGCAGCTCGACGAAGTAGGGGAGCCGGTCGGACCGGCCACCCGGCAGCAGAAACGGCGTGATCCAGCCCTGGGCGTACCGGGCCGCCAGGTCGATCCCGCGCCGCCGCTGTCCACCGAGCCAGATCGGAGGTCCGCCCGGCGTCAACGCCCCGGGCTCATTGGTCGCGCCGGCCAGCGGGACGAATGAGTCTGGGCGGGTCACGCCCGGGAGGCTGCGCGCTTCGTCGGAGAACAGGGCGCGGACGACGCCGAGCGCGGATTCGTACCGGTCGAACCGTTCGGCGATGGGTGGAAACGGGATCCCGAACGGGCCGTGCTCCGGCTCGTGCCAGCCAGCGCCGAGGCCCACGATCAGCCGGCCGCCGGTGACGTGGTCGAGGACGGTCAGTTGCTTGGCCAGGACGGACGGATGACGAAAGGTCGCGGACAGGACGGCGATCCCGAGCCACTTGCCCGCGACGTGATGGGCGAGCGCGGCCAGGGTCGTGAGCGCCTCAAGGCTGGGGCCGCCGCGCGGATCGCGAGCGTTGGTCAGGTGGTCGTTGACCCAGACCGAGTCGAAGACATCGTGCTCGCCGATCCGGGCCCAGCTGGTGTCGAGGGTCTGCCAGTCCGTGTCCTGCGGCGAGGTCTTGATCCCGATCCTGACCGGGTCGTTCGCCGTCACCTGGCTCGAAGATTGGCGGTCATCCGCGACCCGGTCGTGACCGCGCCGGACGAGGCCGAGCCGACGAGGGCGGCGTACTTGGCCATGACCCCCGTCTGGTAGCGGGCGGCGGGCGGCGCCCAGGCCTGGAAGCGACGGGCAACCTCGTCCGCGGCGACGTTCAGGTCGAGCGCCTTGCGATCCACGTCGATGACGATCTCGTCGCCCTCCCGGACGATCGCGATCGGGCCGCCGAGCGCGGCCTCGGGGGCGACGTGGCCGATCATCAGGCCGTGGGTGCCGCCCGAGAACCGGCCATCCGTCAGGAGGGCGACGGAGTCCCCGAGCCCCTCACCGACGAGTGCCGCCGTGACCTGGAGCATCTCCTGCATGCCCGGCCCTCCGACCGGACCCTCGTAGCGAATCACCACGACATCGCCTGGCTTGATCCGCTGCGCGCGGACCGCCTCGTAGCAGGCCGTCTCGGACTCGAAGACCCGGGCCGGACCACGATGGAGCAGCCGCTCGTGGCCCGCCAGCTTGACGACACAGCCTTCGGGCGCGAGCGTGCCGTGGAGGATCGCCAGCCCGCCGGTCGGCTTGAGCGGGGTCTCCAGCGGCACCACGACCTGCTGGCCGGGCGTCTCCACGACGTCGGCGGCGATCTGGGCGATCGTTCGGCCGTCGACCGTCGCGGCGCCGCCATGCAGCAGGCCGGGCCGCTTGAGGAGCTCGCGCATGACCAGCGCGACCCCGCCGGCCTCGTACATGTCGGTCGCCGCGAACCGGCCGCCTGGGTGCATGTCGCCGATGACGGGGGTGCGGTCGGCGATGGCCCCGAACTCGTCGATGTCGAGCGGGATTCCGTATTCGTGGGCGATCGCGAGCAGGTGCAGCACGCCGTTGGTCGAGCCGCCCGTGGCGGCGACGCTGGCGATCCCGTTCTCGAGCGCCTGGCGGGTGACGATCGACGATGGCCGGACGTCGCGCCGGACCAGGTCCATGACCAGCTCGCCGGTGCGATGCGCGGCCGTCTCCTTGGCCGGGTCTTCGGCCGGGATGCCGTTCAGGCCGGCCGGCGACAGGCCGATGAATTCCATGATCGTGCTCATCGTGTTCGCGGTGTACTGGCCGCCGCAGGCGCCGGCTCCGGGACAGGCGACGTTCTCGATCTCGTACAGCTCATCGAGCGTGATCTTGCCGGCGCGGTACGCCCCGATCGCCTCGTAGACCGTCACGACGGTGGCGTTGCGCTTGCCCTTGTAGACGCCCGGGTGGATCGTCCCGCTGTAGAGGACGACGCCCGGGACGTCGAGCCGGCCGAGGGCCATCGCGCCGGCCGGAACCGTCTTGTCGCAGCCCACGATGCAGACCAGGCCGTCGAGGAGATGCCCGCGCACGACCAGCTCGATCGAGTCGGCGATCACCTCGCGGCTGACCAGCGAGGTCTTCATGCCCTCGGTGCCCATGGTCACGCCGTCGCTGATCGCGATCGTGTTGAACTCCATCGGCGTTCCGCCCGCGGCGCGGACGCCGGCCTTGACGAACTCGGCCAGCTGCCGGTGGTTGTAGTTGCAGGGCATCGTCTCGATCCAGGCCGAGGCGACCCCGATCAGCGGCTTGGCCAGGTCCTCGTCGGTGAATCCGATCGCCTTGAGCATGGACCGCGCGCCGGCGCGGTCCGGCCCATCGGTGATCGCAGCGGAATGGCGCTTGGCGGGGTCGGAAGGTGTCGGCGCTTCGGACATCGAATCGGGTCTCCTGGCGTACGGGTGCGGTCGGTCCTGTGCGGCGTCCAAGACTATAGCCAGGCGATCGACCGGTGCGGCGCAGCCTGACGAATCAGTCGAGGCAGGCCCCCGTGTCGACCGCGATCGTCGTTCCGAGGGCGGGCCGGATCCGGGCGACGACGTCGGCCGGCGTGAGCGCATAGCCCACGTCCGGGTTGGTCCTCGCCTCGGCGAAGACGACGCCGCCCACCGTGCCATCGGCCAGGACCAGCGGGCCGCCGCTGTCGCCACGTTCGACGGCCGCTCTCAGCTCCAGGATCTCCCGCGTGACCTGTTCCGCGCCGTAGATGTCGTGCCCGGTCGCCGGGTATCTTCCGGCGACGGCGGCGGCCAGGATGGTCAGCCGTCCTCCGTTCGGAAAGCCGAGCGTCGCGCCGATGGCTCCCCGCTCAGGATCCGTCGCGGCGAAGCTGAGTGGGTGGATCCCCAGGCCGTGCACGTAGAGCAGGGCGACGTCGAGCCTGGGGTCGAACAGGATCGGGACGGCGTCGAGGAGACGACCGTCGCGAGCGGCGACGCGGATTCCTCGACCCCCGGCACCGGCGACCACGTGGGCGTTCGTCAGCACGTCGTCGGGCGAGACGGCGAACCCCGTCCCGACCGACGAGAGCCCACAGGTTGCGGCCGAGACCTTGACGACGCTCGCTTCGGCGGGTGCCGCGATCGCCTGGGCTTCGCGATCGGCCGGCCGGTCGACCGGTGGTGCGGGGAGTGGCTCGAAGCCGATGAAGACGTCCGGCAGCCCCGACGCATTGAGCCAGGTGCGGAGCTCCACGGCGAGCTCGGTCGGCGGCGGAAGGACGTTTGAGACGGTTCGCACGACCGTCGAGCTGCCGGCCAACTGGGCGAGCATCGGGAAGGGGCCCTCGGCAAGGAGGCCTCCGGCGAGCCACACGATCAGCACGGCCTGGGCCGCCCCCAGGAGTGCGCCGGCGACACGATCCGCATTGCTCAGGAGCCCGTTGCCCACGCCGCGGACCAGCCAGCGCCCGATCGCCGCCCCGACCGCTTCGCCGATCGCGACGGTGCCGATCAGGCCGCCCACGACCAGGAACGGACGGAGAGTCGGGTCGATCCCCGACAGCGGGTCCGCGAGCGCTGGAAGGGCCAGGATTGCCAACGCCCCTCCACCGACGGCGCCGACCAGGCCGCCGATCTGCGGGATGGCACCGGATCGCGCGCCGAGGATCAGCGCGACGATCGCCAGCGCGACGGCCAGCGCGTCGAGGAGGTTCACCGTTCGATCGTCGCACAGGCGGGACGCGCGCGCCGCCGGCGCCCGGATCAGGTCAGTCGACGACCACCTGGATCGAGGCGGCCCCGCCGGTCCCGTCGCTGATGGTGTACGTCCCGGGTTCCAGCTCGCCCAGGTCGACCTGGGTCTTCATCAGCCTCGCGATCATGATGCAGACCAGTTGCCCAGGTGCGTGCCCCTGGCGCAGCGTGATCGCGAACGTTCCGGCGCCTCGCTGGACATCGATCGAATCGAGCACCGAGCACGGCTCGACGCCGCTCGTGTAGCTGACGGTGACGACCACGCGGTGTCCGTCGACGCGAGCCACGAGTGCGTCGGCCGGGATCGGATGGACGTCGAGTTGCCCGGGTTTCGGAACCACGAGCTCTGCGCTGCCAGCGGGGCCGTGGCCGCCGGGGCCGTTGCCGGCCGAATCCGACGGGCCCGAGCTTGCGCTCGGTGCCGTCGACCCTGGCGGCTTCCTGGTCTCGGGTGCGCCTGCGCTGCAGGCGCCGAGGGCGATCGCCGCCAGCAGGGCCGTCGCGAGGACGGCGCGTGCGGGCCGGGCAGGGCGGGGAGCCGTGGTCACGGCCGGCAGACGCCGTACGCTCCGTCGCGGTTCCGGGAGGGCGCCCGCAATCGGCTCAGCGAGCCGGCGTCAACGCGTCGATGCGCGGCGGATGCCTCGCTTCCCAGGCGCTGATCTCGGCATCCTTCGAGAGGAGGTAGCCGAGCTCGTCCGTGCCGGCCAGGATCATCCGCTTGGCGAACGGGTCGATCTCGAAATCGATCGTCGAGCCGTCCGGGAGCAGGACGCCCTGCTCGGCCAGGTCGACGGTCAGCTCGGCATCCGGATCGTCCGCCAGCAGCTCGAAGAGGCGGGCGTGGGTGGCCGGGTCGACGACGATCGGGAGAACCCCGTTCTTCAGGCTGTTGGTGCGGAAGATGTCGGCATAGGAGGTCGACAGGATGGCGCGCACGCCCCACGAGGCGAGGGCCCACGGGGCGTGCTCGCGCGACGAACCGGCCCCGAAGTTGTCACCCGCGAGCAGGATTCGCCGCCCGGCCATCCCGGGCTGGTCGATCACGAACGGCGGGTCCTTGAGCGATCCGTCCTCGTTGAACCGCCAATCGCGGAAGAGGGCCTCCCCGAGGCCGGCCTTGTCGGTCAGCTTGAGGTAGCGCGCCGGAACGATCTGGTCCGTATCCACGTTCTCGGCCGGCAGCGGGACGACCCGGCTCCGGAAGACGGTGAAGGGCTCGGCCACGGTCAGCGCCCACCCACGGCAGCCAGCGTCTCGATCCCCGGCAGGCGCCGCGGATCGGCCACGACGCCGGCGATCGCGCTGGCGGCGGCGGTGAGGGGCGAGGCGAGGAAGGTCCGTCCGCCCTTGCCCTGCCGGCCTTCGAAGTTGCGGTTGCTGGTGCTGACGGCGTACTGTCCCGGCTGGAGTTGGTCGCCGTTCATGGCGATGCACATCGAGCAACCTGCCTCGCGCCAGTCGGCCCCGGCGGCCTTGAAAATCTGGTCGAGCCCTTCGCGCTCCGCCTCGCGCTTCACCTCATCCGAACCGGGAACGACCATGAGTCGAACACCGTCGGCGATGTGGCGATCCTTGAGGACGCTCGCCGCGAGACGCAGGTCGCTGATCCGGCCGTTGGTGCAACTGCCGACGAAGACGACGTCGACCTTCTGGCCGAGAATCGCCTGGCCGGGCCGGAGGTCCATGTACTCGAGGGCCCGTTCGAGGGCGCGCCGCTGGCCGGGATCGGCCTGGTCCGCCGGGTTCGGGACCCGGCTGCTGATCGGGATCCCCATGCCCGGGTTGGTCCCGTACGTGACCATCGGCTCGAGGCTGTCCGCGTCGATCGTGATCGACCGGTCGTAGACCGCACCGTCGTCGGTCGGGAGTCGTCGCCAGCTGGCCACGGCCGCGTCCCACGCGGCGTCCTTCGGCGCATGGGGCCGCCCATGGAGGTACGCGAAGGTCGTGTCGTCCGGCCCGATCAGGCCGGCCCGGGCACCGCCTTCGATGCTCATGTTGCACACGGTCATCCGTTGCTCCATGGTCAGGCCGCGGATCGCCTCGCCGGTGTACTCGAAGACGTGGCCGGTGCCCCCGCCGACGCCGATCCGGGCGATCAGGGCGAGGATGATGTCCTTGGCGCTCACGCCCGGCGTGAGGCGGCCGTCGACCCGGACCTCATAGGTCTTCGGATCGCGCTGGAGGAGCGCCTGGGTCGCCAGGACCATCTCCACCTCGCTGGTCCCGATCCCGAACGCGAGCGCGCCGAACGCCCCATGCGTGCTGGTGTGGGAGTCGCCGCAGACGATGGTCATGCCGGGCTGGGTGAGGCCCAGTTGCGGACCGATGACGTGGACGATCCCCTGCCCGGGATCGCCGATCCCGTGCAGCGGGATGCCGAACTCGGCGCAGTTGGTCTCGAGCTGCTTGACCTGCGCCGCGGCCATCGAATCGAGGAACGGCAGGCTGCGGTCCGTGGTCGGGATCGAGTGGTCGGCCGTGGCCACGGTCTGGCTCGGTCGGCGGACGCCGATCCCGCGGGCGCGCAGCGCGGAGAACGCCTGCGGGCTGGTCACCTCGTGGACGAGATGGAGATCGATCGCCAGGACGGCGGGCGCGCCGGGGTCCTGCGAGACGACGTGATCGTCCCAGATCTTTTCGACGATGGTGCGCGGTCTGGTCATGCGGAGGCTCGCTATCACGGGATGCGGAGGGTACCCGAGAGCGTAGCAGAGCGCGTCGCGACGTCCGAAAGAGGCGGCCATCGGGCACTCGCCGTATCCATAGGTCCTGTTCGCCGGAGTACGACGGTGTTCGTTGGCAACGGCAGGCGGCCCGGCTATAACGGTTCTTCATCAACACACCTTCGAGCAGGAGTGAGTCATTCCAGGGGATCAGGAGACGGCTCATCAGGCATACGTCGGGTCGACCAACCTGCGACTGGTCCGGCTCCGCCTGTTCCTCGCGCTCGTCACGATGTTCGCGATTCCGATCGCGATCGCGGCGCCGGTCGCGTTCGGGCTCTCGCGCGGCACGGGCGCTTCGCTGCTCGTCCCGACGGTCATCATCATCGCGCTGGCCGCCGTCCTGGGGATCCTCACGGTCTGGCTCGCCCATCGCGTGCTCGAACCGGCCGAGCGGCTGGAGGCGGCGCTGCGAACCCTCGAGGGCGCCTACGACCAGGCCCGCTCGGAGGCGTTGCTCGACGGGTTGACCGGCCTCGGCAATCACCGCGCGTTCCAGGAGGAGGTCGAGCGTCAATGGTCGGCTGCGATGCGCTACGGCCGCCCGCTCTCGCTGGTGCTGCTCGATCTCGACGAGTTCAAGCAGATCAACGACTCGTCCGGCCATGCGGCCGGTGATCTCCTCCTGCGCCGGATGGGCCGGCAGATCACGGGCAGCCTGCGCCGCTCGGACCGTGCCTTCCGGATCGGGGGTGACGAGTTCGCCCTGATCCTGCCGGAGACCGACGGCGACGGCGCCTACGTCGTGACCCGTCGCCTGCTGGCCGCCTGCCTGGAGGGGGATGCCCGGCGCGGCGGATCGAATGCCCTGTCGTTCTCGGCCGGGATCGCCGCGCTGCCCGGCGCGGCCCATGATCGGGAGTCGTTCTACAGCCAGGCCGACGCCGCACTCTACTGGGGCAAGCGCCATGGCCGGACCTGCGTGACCCTCTATGACCGCGAGCGCCACGACAGCGCGACGACGGATCACAAGCCGGCCGAGCTGTCGGCGCTCGTCGCCAGGGTCGCCGCCAGCGGCGCGATCCGGGCGGTATTCCAGCCGATCTACGACCTCGCCAGCGGGGCGCCGCGCGGGTTCGAGGGCCTGGTTCGCCCGCTGCCAAACAGCGGCTTCAACGATCCGGGAACGATGTTCGCGGCCGCCGAGGCGACTGGCCGGACCGCCGAGCTCGACATTGCCTGCCTCGAGGCCGTGATGGGTGCCGCCGCGCACCTCCGACTGCCCGGGTCGCTGACCGTCAACCTCTCGCCGCGGACGCTCGAGATGGACGAATTCAGCATCCAGGGCCTCCTCCGGATCATCGCTCGGCACGGCCTCGATCCACGGCGAATCGTGCTGGAGTTGACGGAACGCGAAGCGGTCGAGGATATCGATCGCCTCCGCCGTGCCGTCGACGACTGCCGGGCGGCCGGCATCCGCGTCGCCGCCGACGACGTCGGATCCGGGAACGCCGGGCTTCGGCTGCTCAGCCAGCTGCGCTTCGATATCGTCAAGATCGACCTGTCGCTGGTCCAGGGCGGAAACCGCCGCGAGCAGTCGCTCGAGGTGGTCCGGACGCTGCGCGACCTGGCGGACCGCTGGGGCGCCCTCGTCGTGGCCGAGGGGATCGAGACCCCGGCGCAGCTCGAGGTCGTCCGGTCACTCGGCATCGGTGCCGGCCAGGGCTACCTGCTGGGGCATCCGGTCGAGCAGCCGCCGATCGGGTCGATCGATCTCGACGGCCTGGTCCGGGGGACGGACTTTCTGATCGACCGTCTCCGTGCGGTGCCCACCTGATGCCCGAGTGGTTGACGAGGGCGCGATCCCTGCTAGACTGCCGAAACGCTGCGGATCCGACCGCAGGCCGGCCATACCCGGAGGCCCCCTTGGGCTGGTTCGATCGTGGAGACCGCCGCGTTGTCGCCGTCGTCGTGACGGCCGATGGTCGGCGCGTCCACGTCCCGCTCGAGCCGACCGGCCTGGCCGGCGTATCGCTCCTCGACCTTCTTCGCTCGCTTCCGGGGCTTGATGGCCTGCTTGGGCTCATTACCGGCTCCCGGCGAGACCGAGGGACACGGCGGGGCGAGCACCACTAGCTCGACCAACACCCACCACCCACGGGACCCTCGCCGGACGGCGAGGGTCTTTCGTTTTTCTACCGATCGACCCGCCACGGAGGACCCAGAGCGCCATGACGATCGCCAAGGGAGACCCAGCCAACCCGACACGTTCCATCGGACGCACGACCGCGCCGCCGGAGCGGCGCAGCCACGTGCCCAATGACGGGACTGCGAGCGCGGCTGCGGTCGAGCGCGCCCGCAAGGAGATGCTCCACGAGGGTCGCGAGCTCAGGCGAACCCGCATCGGCGCCGACGTGCTGTGCGAGGCGCTCCTGCGGCAGGGGGTCGAGGTCTTCTTCAGCTATCCGGGCGGGGTCATCCTGCCGCTCTACGACGTGCTGGGCGACTACCCGGAGCTGCGCCACGTGCTGGTTCGCCACGAGCAGGGCGGCGCGCACGCCGCCGACGGGTACGCGCGGGTCACCGGCCGGGTTGGCGTGTGCATGGGAACGTCGGGACCCGGGGCGACGAACCTGGTCACCGGTATCGGGACGGCGCTCCTCGACTCCATTCCGATGGTCGCGATCACCGGCAACGTGCCGAGCGCCCTGATCGGCAAGGACGCGTTCCAGGAGATCGACATCAACGGCATCACGCTGCCGATGACCAAGCACAACTACCTGGTCCGGGACGCGAACGATCTGCCGCGCGTCGTCGCCGAGGCGTTCCACATTGCCCGAACCGGCCGCCCTGGCCCCGTCCACATCGACATCACCAAGGACGCGCTCCAGCAGGAGACCCAGGCCGCGCACCCGAGCGAGGCGGAGGTGGTGGCCGGCCTTCCGGGCTTCCGCCCCAACCTCGACGGGCACGGGCGGCAGCTCAAGCTGGCCGCGGCCGAGATCGCGGCCGCCAAACGGCCGGTGATCCTGGCCGGGCACGGCATCCTCCACGCGGAGGCCTGGGACGACCTGCGCGCGTTCGCCGAGAAGACCCAGATCCCCGTCGCCTGGACGCTGCTCGGGATCGGGGTCATCGACGAGACCCATCCGCTTGCCTACGGCTACATGGGGATGCATGGCTGGAAGCACGTCAACCGCGCGATCCAGAGCGCCGACCTGCTGATCGCCATTGGCATGCGCTTCGACGACCGGGTGACCGGCAACGTGCGGACGTATGCCCCCTACGCGCGGATCATCCACGTCGACATCGATCCGGCCGAGATCGGCAAGAACGTCGCGGTCGAGGTTCCCATCGTGGGCGACGCCGGGCGAGTGCTGCGTGCGCTCATCCCGATGGTCGAGGTTGTCGATCCGGAGGCGCGGGCGCCGTACCTGGCCCAGCTCGCCGAGTGGAAAGCCGATTCGGTGGCATCGAGCTGGCACGGCTCGGGTGCCTGGCGCGACGGGCTCCTGTCGGCCGACTACGTGATCGAGCGGATCGGCGAGCTGACGGACCACGAGGCGACCTACGTCGCCGACGTCGGCCAGAACCAGATGTGGCTGGCCCGCTACGCCGGGTTCCGGCATCCGAACAGCCACGTCAGCTCGGGCGGGCTCGGGACGATGGGCTACTCGGTCCCGGCCGCCATGGGAGCGGCGCTCGGCCGGCCGGATCGCGAGACCTGGGCGATCACCGGGGACGGCGGCTTCCAGATGACCTTTCAGGAGCTCATGACCCTGGTCGCCGATCACATCCCGGTCAAGATCGCGCTGCTCGACAACAAGAAGCTCGGGATGATCCGCCAGTGGCAGGAGATCATCTACGCCGGCAACTACCATTCCTCGAATCTCCCGGGGCCGGACTTCGCCAAGCTCGCCGACGCGTTCGGCATCCCCGCGTTCCGGGCGCGCAAGCCGGCCGATGTCGACGAAGCGATCCGAGCCGCCCAGGCGGTCGACGGACCGGCGCTCATCTGGTTCGAGATCGCCGAGGAGCAGAACATCTTCCCGATGATGCCGGCCGGCAAGGGCCTCTCGGACCTGATCGAGAAGTGGGGCGGGGCGGACGAATGAGCGCCGACCCGCAGTCGAACGGACAGGTTCCGGCGGCGCAGCCGGCCAAGGCGGCTCCGGCGCACAGCGCGCCGCCGCCCCGGGAGTTGCCCGGCGGTGGCGAGACCCGCCGGCACGTGCTGGTCGCCGTCGTCCTCAACAAGCCCGGCGTGCTGAACCGCGTCTCGAGCCTGATGCGCGCCCGCAACTTCAACATTGACTCGCTGGCGGTCAGCCACACCGATGCCGACGACATCAGCCGGATGACCATCACCCTGCACGGCGACGACGTGGCCATCGAGCAGGCGACCAAGCAGCTGTACCGGCTGATCGACGTCCTCAAGGTCCAGGACGTCACCGCCGAACCCACCATCCAGCAGGAGCTCGCCCTGGTCAAGGTCCGGGCGACCGACTCGAACCGGGTCGAGGTCCTGAAGCTGGTGGAGCTCTCGCGCGGCCGGGTCGTCGACCTGGCCGACGGCTCGGTCATCGTCGAGGTGACCGGCACCGAGTCCGAGATCGACGCGTTCGTGGCGCTGGTCCGGACCTACGGCATCAAGGAGTTGGTCCGCACCGGAGCCGTCGTGATGGCTCGAGGCTCGGGATCCATCGAGGAGGCGATCAAGCGATGACCGCACGCATGTACTACGACGATGACGCGGACCCGTCGGCCCTGACCGACCAGACCGTCGCGATCATCGGCTACGGCAGCCAGGGCCATGCCCATGCCCTCAATCTCCACGAGTCGGGTGTGGACGTGGTGGTCGGGCTGGCGAAGGGGTCCAAGAGCCGGGCGCTGGCCGAGGAGGCCGGCCTCCGCGTCCTGGACGTCCCCGAGGCGGTGCGGGCCGCCGACGTGATCATGATCCTGGTCCCCGACACGGGCCAGAAGGCCGTCTACGATGCCGACATCGTTCCGAACCTGCGGCCGGGCCAGCTGCTGATGTTCGCCCACGGCTTCAACATCCACTTCAAGCGGATCACGCCACCCGGCTTCGTCGACGTCGGGATGGTGGCGCCCAAGGGCCCGGGCCACCTGGTCCGCAGCGTCTACCAGGCCGGCGGGGGCGTTCCCGCCCTGTTCGCCGTGCACCAGGACGCGTCGGGCAGCGGCCGCGCCCGGGTCCTCGCCTACGCCCGGGCGCTCGGCAATACGCGGGCCGGGGTCCTCGAGACGACGTTCGCGGAGGAGACCGAGACCGACCTGTTCGGCGAGCAGTCCGTGCTGTGCGGCGGCACGGCGGCCCTGGTCAAGATGGCCTTCGAGACCCTGGTGGGAGCCGGCTACCAGCCCGAGCTCGCGTATTTCGAGACGATGCACGAGCTCAAGCTGATC
>JBGPIH010000018.1:0-28609 GCA_041484785.1 Candidatus Limnocylindria bacterium | reverse complement strand
GGGCCGCCACCCTCCTGGTGAATGATGTCGAGCGCTCCGATGATCCGGACGTAGTCCGCGAAGTCCGCGAAGTTGCCCGCCCGCCGGCCGCGATCGAGGTCGCTGACGAAGGCGGGCCCGCCGACCGCGCCGAAGACGAGGTTCGACCCACCGAAGGTGATCGTGCGGTCCGGGTTGCGGGCGTGGAGCCGAAACTGCGACGGCGCGCCGGCGACGAGCGACTCGACCTGGGCGGGATCCAGGCGGACGTTCCGGGTCAGGCCGTCAATCGTGGCCCCGGCTCGCCGGAAGGCGTCCAGCGCGCGGTCGCCGAGGACCTCCATGCCGATCTCGGCGAGGATCCGTAGCGACGCCGCATGGATCGCCTCGACCTGATCCACGGACAAGATCTCGACCGGCCTGAACGGATTGACCAGGGTCCGCCACGGGAGTTGGCCCAGGCCGGGTGGCGGCCGTCGGGGACGGCGTCGAGGGCCCTCGTGTTGATCCAACGGCTGCTCCACCAGCGGATGCTACGGCCGGACTGCCCGCCGAGGGTTGCGCGTCCTGCGTGATGCCGTCTCCCGGACCCGGGACGCCCGGTTCTCACGAAGGTCTCAGAGGCAGGCGTTCGAATGGGTTTCGTGCGCCGTCGTGGGGACGGCCCAGCCCGGCCCGCCGACCCGTCTTGAGGGCGCGGACCAATGGTCCAGGATAGAAAGGCATCCCGATGAACTGGAAAGTGGCGGCGGTCGTCCTGCTGCTCGCGGTTGGTCTTGGCACCGTCGGTTACGTGCTGTTCGCGCCGGGTGGCAATTCTGCGGCGCAGAGCCAGTTCCTGACCGCCGCGGTCAGTCGCGGCAACGTGACCCAGCAGGTCGTGGCGACCGGGAGCGTCCGTTCGGCGGCCACCTACAACCTCGCCTTCGGCGCCGACCCGGTCCTCTCCGCGAGCACCTCGAGCAGCAGCTCGAGCTCGGCGAGCTCCGCCAGCAGCGCCAGCTCGGGCGCATCGTCGGGATCCTGGCTCGTCAAGAGCGTTGTGGTCGCGGTGGGCGACCGAGTGACCAAGGGTGACGTCCTGGCCACGGCCGACACGACGAACGCGAAGGCGGCAGTCGACCTGGCCAAGGCGAACCTTGCCGTGGCAAAGGCCCGGCTCGCGGTGGACACGGCCGGACTGACCGGGGCCGAGCGAGCCGCGGCCTACGACTCGATCCGCCAGGCCCAGCAGCAGCTCAAGGTGGCGAAGCAGAGTCGCACCCAGAACGCCGGCCAGAACGACCTCAAGCTGAGCCAGGCGAAAGCGGCCCTGGCCAAGGCCCAGCAGCAGCTCCTCGACGACCAGACGGCCGGGCCGGCCAGCGCGACGATCAGCGCCGACCAATCCGCGATCAACCAGGCGCAGCAGCAGCTGGACACGCTCAACCTCCAGATCTCGGGCGCGCAGGCCGAGGCGAGCGTGACCAACCAGCAGAACCAGCTGAAGCTCAGCCAGGCCCAAACCGCATTTTCGAACGCCGCGAATCAACGCGATAGCGACATCGCCGCTAAGGCAACGCAGAACGTGATCGACGCCGACAACGCGGCCATGGACCAGGCTCAGCAACAGCTCGACTCGCTCAACCTCCAGATCCAGGCGGCCAATACCCAGACGAGCGTGACCGACCAGCAGAATCAGCTGAAGCTCAGCCAGGCGAAAGCCGCCCTCGCGACCGCCCAGCAGAAGCTCGCGGGCGACCAGTCGGCCGGACCCGCGGATGCGACGATGAAGGCCGACCAGTCGGCGATCGACCAGGCGCAGCAACAGCTCGACACGCTCAAGCTCAGCATCACGTCATCCGACAGCTCGGCGGCCAATCAGCTGGCGTCCGCGGAGCTCTCGCTCACGAGCTCACAGCACACCTACTCGACCAGGGTCGCCCCCGCCGCCGCCTCGACGATCGCCACCGACAAAGCATCGGTCGCCACCGCTCAGAGCTCGTTGACCGATGCACAGGACACGCTGAGCCGATCGGGCCTGACGAGCCCGGTCGATGGCGTGGTCACCGCCGTGAACGTCGTCAGCGGCGCGACCGCGCCGTCGAGCGCGGACCTCGCGGTCGCCTCGCTCCAGATGGAGGTCAGCGCGACGGTCACCGAGACCGACTATCCGTCGCTGAAGCTCGGGCAGGCCGTCAGCGTCTCGATCACCGCGCTGAACCAGACAGCCACCGGAACGGTCAAGGAGATCAACCCGATCGGGAGCTCGTCGGGGACCGGCGGCGTCGTCAGCTACCCGATCGTGGTCACGATCGACCCGGCTCCCGACGGGACGGCCTCGGGGATGAGCGCCGACATCGAGGTCACGATCGCCGAAGCGAGCAATGTCCTCTCCGTTCCGGCTACCGCCCTGAGCGGTTCCGTGGGAAATTACTCGGTGCGGGTGCTCGGAGCTGACGGGGTTGCCACGTCCCAGTCCGTCCAGGTTGGCCTGGTCACGAGCTCGCTCGCGGAGATCACCGCCGGCCTGACCGAAGGCCAGACCGTCGTGACCGGGGTCAATACCGCTCGGACCGGCACGGCGACGACGACCACCGGCGGCTTCGGGGGCGGCGGCCTCGGTCTCCCGGTCGGGGGCGGCAACTTCCGCGGCGGCGGCGGAAACGGGAACTGACGTGCTGGACGCGATCATCTCCCTGGACCACGTCAGCCGGGTCTATTCGATGGGCCGGATGGAGGTCCCGGCGCTTGTCGACGTCAGCCTCACCGTCCACCCGGGCGAGTTCGTGGCCATCATCGGGCCGTCAGGCTCTGGCAAGACCACGATGATGAATATCCTGGGCTGCCTGGATCGGCCGACCGGCGGGAACTACCTGCTGGCCGGGACGCCGGTCTCGGAGCTCGACGACGACGGCCTGGCGAAGCTGCGCAGCCTGACCATCGGATTCGTCTTCCAGTCGTACAACCTCCTGCCACGCACCACGGCGCTCGACAACGTCGCCACGCCCCTGCTCTACCAGGGCGTGTCGCGTCGCGAGCGGACGGCTCGCGCGAAGGCTGCGCTCGAGCGGCTCGGCCTCGGCGATCGTCTCCACCACGAACCCACCGAGCTCTCCGGCGGCCAGCAGCAGCGGGTCGCCATTGCGCGGGCGCTGGTCACCGAGCCGGCCCTGATCCTGGCCGACGAGCCGACCGGCAACCTGGACAGCCATTCGGGCGCCGACGTCCTCGCCCTCCTCCACGAGCTCAACGCCGCCGGACGGACGATCGTGATGATCACCCACGACTCTGACGTCGCGGTCGCGGCCAGCCGGCAGATCCACCTGCGGGACGGGAGGGTTGTCGCATGACCTTCACCGAATTGCTTCGGCTGGCCCTCTCGCGACTGCGAACGCATCGGCTGCGGGCGGCTCTGACGATGCTGGGCGTGATCATCGGGGTGGCCTCGGTCGTCGCCCTGGTCGGCGTCGGGCAGGGCACGACCGCCAACATCACCTCGCGCCTGGCCGGCCTGGGGACGAACCTCCTGACCATCAGCCCGACCGGCCGCGGTGGAACGACCTCCACCAACCTGACCCTCGACGATGCCACGGCCATCGGCCAGCTCGCCTCGGTTGGAGCCGTCGAGCCTGAGATCTCCTCTACCCAGACAATCAAGGCCGGCACCCAGAGCGAGACCGTGGCCGTCGTGGGCACGACGAACGCCTACGCCTCGGTGCGCGCCTATGACGTCTGGCAGGGCACGTTCCTCACCAACGTGAGCGTTGATCAGAAGCTGCGCGTGGTCGTCCTCGGCGCCACGACGGCGACCAACCTGGGGCTGGGCGCGTCCGACGTCGGCAAGTCGGTCACGATCGGCGGCCTGCCCTTCCAGGTGATCGGCATCCTGCAGTCCAAGGGGGGCACCGGCTTCCAGAACCCGGACGACCAGGTCATGGTGCCTGTCGGCATCGTCCAGAAGTACTTCGTCGGCGGCAAGAGCGTCCGGAGCATCGGGGTCAGCGTCGCCAAGGCGGACGAAATGACCACTGCCACCGCCGAGATCACCTCGCTGCTGACTGAGCGGCACGGCCTGAGCTCGACCGCTACGGCCGACTTCAACGTCTTCAACCAGACCCAGCTCCTCGATGCCGCGTCGTCGATCAGTGGGACGCTGACCCTGCTGCTCGGCGGGATCGCCTCGATCTCGCTGGTCGTGGGCGGCATCGGGATCATGAACATCATGCTGGTCTCGGTGCGCGAGCGGACCCGTGAGATCGGCATCCGCAAGGCGATCGGGGCCCGCGGTCGCGACATCCTCGCCCAGTTCCTGGTGGAGGCCCTGACCCTCTCGCTGCTCGGCGGCCTGATCGGCATTGTCGTCGGACTCGCCGTCTCGGCGGTCATCGGCCAGTTCGCCGGCTGGGGGTTCGTCTTCAACCCCGCCACGATCGCGGTGGCGGTGTTCTTCAGTCTCGTGGTCGGTGTCGTGTTCGGCGTGTGGCCGGCGCGGCAGGCGGCCCGCCTCGATCCCATCAGCGCCCTGCGCTACGAATGAGAAGGAGATCCGCGTGAGCTTCGATCCGAATCGCCCCGCCAGCCCGGAGCCATTCGCCCCGGCGCCGCCAGAAGGCGCGGCCTTCCCGACCCAACCGATCGTCCCGGGCCCCACGATCGCCCAGATCCCGAGGCGCAAGTCGTCCGCCGTCTGGCTGAACGTCGTGCTGGTCCTGGCCGCCATCGTCGCAGTCGGTGGCGTCGCCTTCGCGATCGGCCGAAGCACGGCCCCGGTCGCCGCAGCCGGGCAGCGCGGCGCGGGCAACTTCGCGGGCGGCAACTTCGTGCGCGGCAGCTTCGCCCCCGGCGAGTCAGGGGCGCCCGGCGACGGCCTCGGCTTCGTGGGCGGCAGGTTCGGCGGTGGCGGGTTCAACCTCTCCGGCACCGTCCAGTCCGTGACCGCCGACACCCTGACCGTCACCACGGCCAACGGCCAGACCCTGGAATTCACGCTGGGATCCGGCACCACCTACGACACCAAGACCCCCGCCACGGCTGCCGACGTCAAGACCGGATCGAAGGTCGAGGTCCAGCTCGCCATCGGTGCGGGCGGGCGGCCAACGGCCAGCGCGGCGCCCTCGTCCGGCCCGATCGGCACCGCCAGCAGCGTCACGGTCGTCCCATGACGAAGGCGTAGGCTCATCCCTATGCATCTGCTCGTCGTCGAGGACGATCCGCGGCTCGTTCGCCTGCTGCGGCGACTCCTCGAGGAGGATCGCCACGTCGTGGAGACGGCCACGACCGGCCTGGACGGCCTCGAGATCGCCGACGCCGCACCCGGGATCGAGGTCGTCATCCTCGACCTCGGCCTGCCGGACGTCTCGGGGTTGGAGGTGGCACGCCGGATCCGGGCCGCGGGCTCCGAGGTGGCGATCCTCATGCTCACCGCCCGCGACACGATCGGCGATCGGGTGACCGGGCTCGATGCCGGGGCGGACGACTACCTGGTCAAGCCATTCGCGTACGAGGAGCTCGCCGCGCGGCTGCGGGCGCTCGGCCGCCGGGGGGCCAAGGTCCGCCGGCCGGAGCCCAAGCTCGTCGCCGGCCCGATCATCCTGGACGAGACTTCGAGACGGGTCACCCTCGATGGCCGCTCGATCGACCTGAGCCCACGCGAGTTCTCGCTGCTCGAGTGCCTCCTCCGACACCCTGGCCAGACCCTGTCGCGCGACCAGCTGCTCGACCAGGCCTGGCCGTTCAGCGTGGCGGTGACCCCCAACGCCGTGGACGCCTACGTCCACTACCTGCGCGAGAAGCTCGGCGGTGCTGGCCGGCTGATCGAGACGGTCCGCGGCGTGGGCTATCGTCTGGCCGATGCCTGACGGAATCGCGACGCCGCCTGAGACCACCGCCCCGGAAGTGGCCGCCGAGGTGACCGATGTCCGGCTGATCAGACACGTCCGGCGCAATCTCGTCCTGTGGAGCGGCGGGACGACGCTGGTGATCCTGGTGGCGCTGGCCGTCGCGCTCTACGCGGCCGTCGCCGGATCCCTCGAGAGCTCGGGGGTCAGCCAGCTCGACGCCCGGATGAGCCTGATCCGGGGCGACCGCCCGGATCCGGCCGATGCCTCGCGCTACGGCTTCATCTTCGGTGGCGGCGGCTCCGGCACGTACGCCCTGATCATCGGCCCAGACGGAACCGTGGTGAACGGACCGCGCGGGCCGCAGGCGCAGCCGCCCGGGCTGCCCTACACGGCCGGCGTGACGGCGGCGGCAACGACGGCGCGGGACGTCAGGACGACCACCATCGCCAGCACCCCGGTCCGGATCCTGACCGAGACGGTCGCGGTGGACGACCAGACCTTCACGATCCAGATCGTCCAGGATCGCTCGGCCGAGGTGCGGACGCTCCAGGTGATGCTCGCGGTGCTGCTCGTGGGCGGCCTGGTGGTGCTGCTGGTGGCCTTCGGGTTCGGGGCGGTTTATGCGCGACGGGCGCTCGTGCCGATTCGCGAATCGCTCTCGAACCAGCGAATCGCCCTCCGCCGCCAGCGCGAATTCGCGGCCGACGCCAGCCACGAGCTGCGGACACCGTTGACCGTCATCCGCAGCAGCGTCGACTACCTCCAACGCCATCGGAGCGAGCCGGTCTCGGCGGTCGGGTCCGCGCTCGAGGACATCGACGACGAGATCGGGCACATGACCTCGATCGTGGAGGACCTGCTCCTGCTCGCGCGCTCCGATTCAGGCGCGGTCGAGCTCGAGCACGTGCCGGTGGACCTGGGCGACGTCGCCGCCGACGGTGCTTCCGCGCTCGGCAAGCCCGCGACGGACCGCGGCGTCCGGGTGGAGGTCGACCCGCGGCCGGCGGTGGTGTCGGGCGACCCGGCACGCCTCCGCCAGCTGGTGATGATCCTGGTCGACAACGCCATCCGGCACAGCCCCGCCGACGGGCGGGTGGGCGTCGAGGTTCGCGCCGACGACGGCGGAGCGTCGCTGGTCGTGGAAGACGACGGCCCGGGCATCCGGCCGGAGGACCTGCCGCATCTCTTCGAGCGGTTCTATCGAGCGCACGGTGCTCCCGGCGGCGGGACGGGCCTCGGACTCGCGATCGCGGCCTGGATCGTGGATCGGCATGGCGGCGAGATCGAGGTTGCCAATCGGGTCGAGGGCGGCGCCCGCTTCATCGTGCACCTGCCGGCCACGACGGCGATCGGGGCCGGCTGATCGGATCAGGTCTCGCTGACCAGGTAGCGCTCCATCCCCTGGGTCCAGACGGCCCGTCCGTCCGAGCTGATGGCGTACGCGGCATAGTCGGGATGCCCGCCCAGCCAGCGCAGGCCGTCCAGGCCCATGACGAAGAGCGCGGTGGCATAGGCGTCGGTGAACGCGAGCGCCGGACCGACCACGGTCACGCTGCGCAGGCCGGCGACCGGGCCGCCCCCGGAGCGCGGGTCGCGGATATGGTCGCCCCGTTCGTAGTCGCCCGACGTCGCGACCGCCCGATCGGAGACGGCGACGACGGCGGCGACCCGATCTCCCCGGTCGGGGTGGCGAATGCCGACCCGCCAGGGCCGACCCGGAGCCGACGCACCGCGGGCGACGATGTCGCCTCCGGCGTTGATCCAGTAGTTGCGCGCCCCGGCGCTGTCGAGGAGCCAGGCCGCTTCCTCGATCGCCCAGCCTTTCACGAATCCTGACGGGTCCGGGTGGCCGTCGGGTCGATGGCGGCGAGCGTCGAACGAGCCTTCGGTGACCAGCGCCAGGTGATCGCATGCGGCAAGGACATGGCGGAGGTCGGGGCTCGCGTCCGCCTCGCCGATCTCGCCCCGGGCGAGCCGGCTGACCTCGCTGTCTTCGCGATAGGTGCTGAACCGGGCGTCGACGTCCCGCAGCTGGTCGAAGAACTGGTCGAGGACGTCGTCGGGGACGAGCGGCGGCCGGACGACGACGCCGACGGTCGTACCCATGACGGACTCGACCCGCCGGACGCCGCCGACCCGGCTGGCGGTCTCGGCCGGGAACACGCCTAGCTGACCGAGGCGCCCGTCGCCTGGGCGATCAGCGACGCCGCGGCCTTGATCGGGATGGCGAATCCGAGGCCCTCGGCCTGTGTCGAGACAGCCGTGTTGATGCCGATGACAGCGCCCGAGGCATCGAGCAGCGGGCCGCCGCTGTTTCCGGGGTTGATCGCCGCGTCCGTCTGGAGGAGACCGGTCAGGGTCTCGGGCCGGCCGGTCGACTCGTCCTGGACCGTGATCGTCCGACCGGTCGCGGAGATGATCCCGCGGGTCACCGACTCGGTGAAGGTGCCCAGCGGGCTCCCGATCGCCACGGCCGTCTCGCCAACCTGGAGCTTCGACGAATCACCGATGACCGCCGCGGTCAGGCCGCTGGCCTTGATCTTGATCAGGGCAAGATCCTGGTCGCTGGAGATCTTGACCACGGTCGCGCTGAACTGCCGCCCATCGGCCAGCTCGACGGTGAGCGATTGGCTGGCCCCCTCGACGACGTGCCGATTGGTCAGGATGTAGCCGTTCGAGGTCAGGACGATCCCCGAACCGACACCGGTCGATGGGATCGACAGCAGACCTCGGGACGACACCCCTTCAGAAGTGATCGTCACCACCGAGTCCCGGACGGCAGCGACCATGTCGGTGAGGGCCGGCGCAGTCGCCGCCGCGGAGGTGCCCGAGCCGGTGGCGGTGGTGACCACGCCGGCGGCGGCCGAGGCGGCCGGGGTCGCGCCCCCGCTCGAGGACGGCAGCTGCGCCGTCACGAGTGCGGCGGTTCCGCCGGCGGCCAGGATGGCCGAGAGCAGCGAGGCCGCGAGGACGGTGCTGATGCGGCTTCTCGAGCGGCTCGAGCGGGGCTCCCTGTCCGGCGCGGGCTCCCGGTCCGGCGCCGGCTCAGCCGGCGGCTCCGGCGTCAGCGAGGGTGTCAACGGCTCAACGATGCCGAGCGCGAGGGGTTCCTCTGGGGTCGTGTTGGGGTCGAAGTCGAACATCGGGATCTCCGAGCGTACTGGGGTCGCGGGATTTGCGATCTGCCTCCATGAAACCGCCGGACCGTGAGAACGGCCTGAGAATCGAAGACGCGGCGCGGGCCCGAAGGCGACCGCGCCGCGTCTCGTGCGCCGGAGGAGGTCGATCAGCTCGCGCTGGATGGGCTGTTGGGCGTGGCGTTGGGATTGGCCTGGGGATGGTCCGGGTCATTCGGGCCGCCCCGGAACATCGGTCCCATATCGCCGCCATCACGGCCAACGCGGGTGCCGCCGTGAACAGCCGAGGCGTCGAGCGACCCGTCGCTCCGCAGGGTGCCCTCGGCGACGACGAACGAGCCGGTCGTGATGTCCGACACCTTGGCGCTCGCGTTGCCGTTGACGTCGTACGTCGTGGTGGAGCTGACATGGATGGTCGCACTGCCGCCACCCCGGTCGGACACGGTGATGGTGTCGCTGCCGACGGCCGTCACCTGGCCGGCGAGGGTCGGCAGGATGACCCGGATCGCGCTGATCGAATACGACCCGTCCGTCGCCTTCGACTCCGTGAAGGCGACCTGGTCACCTTTCTTGAGGTCGCCGACCCCGATCGTCTGACCGCCCTTGGTGATCGTCGTCGAGCCACCGACCGTGATCGTGCGGGCCCAGCCGTCGTCGGTCTGGAGCGACAGGCTCGAGCCCTCGATCGAGCTGATCGTGATGTCGTGGAAGCCACCGGGCTGGACGCCGCCGCGGAACTCGAACCCGAAGCCGCCGAGCGGCCCCATCTTCGGCAGCGTGCCATCGAACGGCGTGCCAGGCACGGCGCCCCCGTCCGGGTTGGCCGTCGAGCTCGTCGGTGAAGGCGACGCGCCCATGGCCGCCACGGCGCCGACCACGAACAGGGCCGCGGACGCGGCGACGATTCCGATCCGGACTGGAACGGATCGAGCCAGGGGGCCCCCGGGCTGCCCGGCTTCACGCCCGCCGACGTGTTCGAGGAATTCGATCTGATCAGGTTCGGTCATGGGATGACCTCCGAAGCCATGTCGCGCGGTTGCGCATTCGCGGGTCGTCCAAACCGACCCTGACAAGCAGGATGCCGCGCGATTCTTCGAGCCGTCTGAGAGCACCGAAAGGATCGGCCCGCGACGGCCGGTCGCGGCCTCGTCGCGATCGCCGCCTCAGTAGGCGAATCGCTCCGCGTGGACCTGCCGCGGCGGGAGGCCCAGCCTGCGCAGCGATGCCTCCACGTGCTGCATCATCGGCGCGGGCCCGCACACGTAGACGTCGCGATCGCGGACGTCCGGAACGAGCGCCTGCAGCCCGGCCGGCCCCAGCGGATCGCTCTCCCGCTGCCGGTGCCGCCGGCTCGGGAGGTAGTGCACCTCGGCGCCCCGGATCCTGGCCAGCGCGTCCAGCTCCTGGCGGAACACGATGTCGCCTTCGTCCCTGACTCGGTACAGCAGGGTCAGGTCGCCGGGCCTGGCCGGCAGGGCCTCGAGCAGCGCTCGCAACGGCGTGATTCCGATGCCGCCGGCGACCAGCAGGACCCGCTGCCGCGTCCGGCGGGCGCCGGTCAGGATGCCGTACGGCCCCTCGATGAAGACGCGCGTGCCCACGGAGACCCCCTGGAGGGCGCTCGACCAATCGCCCAGCTCCTTGATCGTGATCCGCAACCACGTTCCGTTTGGCGCCGACGAGATCGAGAACGGGTGGGCCCGCCACCATCCGTCACGCGTGAGGAACCGCCAGACGAAGTACTGGCCGGAGCGAACCGCGAGGCGGTCGAGGTCGCGGCCGGCAACGTAGATCGAGAAGACGCCTGGGGCCTCCGTGACAACGCTGGCGACCCGCAGCCTGTGGCGGAGGGAGAGGCGAACCGGCTGGCCGACACGGAAGACGAGGACCAGGCCAACGGTCACGACGTAGAGGCCGACCCAGTAGGCGACCGCGACCGGATCGTGGATGAAGTCCGTCCCCACGAAGAGCTGGTGGAGGAAGCCGAGGGCAATCGCGAGGTAGGCGTAGAGGTGGATGCCGTACCAGGTCTCGTACGACAGCTTGCGCCGAGCCCGCTTGATCGAGCTGATCGCGACCGCCGCGAAGAGCCCGCCGCTGACCGTCGCCATCAGGACGTAGGGATAGGTGGTGATGAGCGTCAGGAACTCCGCGACCAGGTTGGTGCGATCGCCGATGGCGTAGCCGATCGTCGTGAACAGGCCATGGCCGAGCAGCAGCCAGACCGTCGCAAACCCGATCCAGCGGTGCGCTGCCGCCAGCCGGTCCATGCCGAAGACCTGGTCGAGCCACGGGCTGCGGGACATCAGGACGAGCTGGATCAACGCGAGATAGGTCCCGAGCAGGGCGGTGACCTGGCCCGCGCCGGTGAGCAGGCCGCCGACCGACGTCGCCTGCTCGAGGCCGCCGTGGCGAACCCACATCGCCAGGATCAGGACGCCGTTGGCGACCGCGATCAGGACCAGCTCGACGGCCGTCACCGACCAGACCCGAGGGAGAGGCACGGCCCGCTGGCTGCGGTTCGGCAACGCGGCACGCGCCGGCATCGTTCGGTTGGGCATGGGCGCAGCCTCGGGACCGTGGCTGAGATGATGCTGAGAATCGCCTTCTCATGCAGTCCTCAGACGAGCCCTCGAGACTCTGTCAGGACCGTACCGTCGACCTTCACCCGGTCGATCCTCGCACGGAGGCCACCCATGTTCCCAAGACGGGGCGCGATAGCCCTCGTAACCACGGCGATCGCCCTGGTCCTGCTGTTCAACTTCAAGACGCCGGACGAGCTCTCGACGAACACCGGAGTGGCTTCGACGGGTGGCTCCCTTTCGTCGACGCGTAGCTCGTCGAGCGCCACCGCGGCGCCTTCGAGCTCGAGCGGGTCGCCGAGCGCCACCGCGGCGCCTTCGAGCGGCACCGGGGCGGCCACCGGAACCGAGACCCTGACCGGCTCGATCGTTTCGTCGCGCTTCGGCAACACCGAAGTCCAGGTCACGATCTCGAATGGCAGGATCACCTCGGTCACGGCTCTTGAGATGCCCACCGGCGGCCGGTCCGGCGCGATCTCCAACTACGTCGAGCCGATCCTGTCGAGCGAGGCGCTGACCGCCCAGAGCGCCAACATCGACATCGTCTCGGGGGCGACCTACACCAGTGATGCCTATGCCCGGTCGCTCCAGTCCGCCCTGGACCAGGCCGCCGTGTCGACCCAAGCCAACGGCTGATCCACCCGACCCCGGCCGGGACCGCATACTTCCCTCCAGGAGGCTGGAGCATGCGAATCGTCGTCACCGGAGGCAGCGGCAAGGGTGGCAGGTGGGTCGTTCGCGAGCTGCGTGACCGCGGCCACGAGGTCCTCAACGTGGACGTCCGCCACGACGGCAGCGCCTTCGGCCTGTGCATGGTCGCCGACCTGACGGATCTCGGCCAGACCCAGGATGCCCTGGCGGGCGCCGACGCCGTGGTCCATTTCGCGGCGATCCCGGCTCCGAGCCTCCGCGCGGAGGGCGAGACGTTCCGGATCAACGCCCTGTCGACCTACAACGTCTTCGCGGCCGCCGTCGCACACGGCTTCAAGCGGGTCGTGTGGGCCTCGAGCGAGACCGTCCTCGGCCTGCCGTTCGACACGCCACCAGCGTTCGCGCCGATCGACGAGACGATCGAGCCACGTCCGGAATCCTCGTATGCGCTCTCGAAGCTCGTGGGCGAAACCATGGCCGCCCAGTTCGCGCGGCGGAGCGGCACGGTCTTCGTCGGCCTGCGGATCTCGAACATCATGGAGCCCGACGACTACGCGCTCTTCCCGACCTTCTGGAACGACGCGCAGCTGCGAAAGTGGAACCTGTGGGGCTATGTCGACGCGCGCGACGTGGCGTCGGCGGCCCGCCTGGGTCTCGAAGCGGACGTCAGCGGCTCGGAGATCTGCATCGTGGCCGCCGCGGACACGGTCATGACCCGGCCGAGCGCCGACCTGATGGCCGAGGTGTTTCCCACGGTCCCGCTGCGACGAACCGTGACCGGACGCGAGACCCTGCTGTCGATCGACCAGGCGCACCGGCTGCTCGGCTACGCGCCGACCCACCGCTGGGAGGACCACGTCAGCCGCTGAACACGGGCTGCCGTACCCTTCTCCCGTGGAGCGGGAGCCGATCTTCGGGCGCGAGAGCGATGGCGTGGCCTGGCGGCCGACCGAGGAGCTCCTCCGCCGTTCGCAGCTCGCCCGGTTCCTGCGCTCCACGGGCGAACGCTCGCTCGAGGCGTTGCAGGCCCGGGCGGTCGCGGACCCCGGCTGGTTCTGGGGCGCGGCCGCGGATGACCTCGCGATCGCCTGGGGACGACCGCCGCGCACCGTCCTCGACGCGAGCCGCGGTCCTGCGTGGGCCCGCTGGTGGCTCGGCGGCGAGCTGAACTACGCCCGAGCCGCGCTCGAGCCGCGGGTCGGGCGCGATCCGGACGGCGAGGCCCTGGCCTGGGAGGGCGAGGACGGAACGACCCGCGTCCTGAGCAACGTCGAGCTGGCGGCGGCGGTCGAGACCGCGGCGCGCCGGCTGCACGCCCACGGGGTTCGGCCCGGCGATCGGGTCGGGATCCTGCTCCCGATGCTGATCGAAACCGTCATCGCGGTCCTGGCGCTCGGGCGGCTCCAGGCGATCTACACGCCGATCTTCTCGGGCTACGGCGCGCCGGCGATCGCCACTCGCCTGGCCGATTGCGAGGCGTCGATGCTGATCACCGCCGACGGCTTCCTCCGGCGCGGGGCCTGGATCGGGCTGAAGTCGGTGGCCGACGCGGCCGTGGCCGCCGCGCCGTCCGTGCGGCGGGTGCTGGTCGTCCAGCGTGCGGCCGGTGCCGTCGCCGTCCCCTGGACGGACCGCCGTGACGCGTGGTGGCACGTCCCGGTCCCGGGCGAGAACGAGGGCCCGTCTCCCGACGCCGGCACGGCCACCGACCCAGAGACGCCGTACATGCTGATCTACACATCCGGTACGACCGGCCGACCCAAGGGCGCCGTCCACGTGCACGGTGGGTTCCCGATCAAGGGAGCCCAGGACCTGGCCCACCAGTTCGACCTGGGCCGTGGAGACGCGCTCTTCTGGTTCACCGACCTCGGCTGGATGATGGGCCCGTGGGCGATCTCCGGGGCGCTCCTGCGCGGCGCGCGCCTGGTCCTCTACGAAGGCGCCCCGGACTTCCCGGGGCCGGACCGGCTCTGGTCGATCGTCGCCCGGCACCGGGTCACCCACCTGGGTCTCTCGCCCACGGTCATCCGGGCGTTGATGGCCCACGGCGAGTCGCCGGTCCACGCGCACGACCGTTCGTCGCTGCGGGTCCTGGGCTCGACCGGCGAACCGTGGAACCCGGATCCCTGGTGGTGGTACTTCCGGGTCGTCGGTGAGGGTCGCTGCCCCATCGTCAACTACTCGGGCGGGACGGAGGTGTCGGGCGGGATCGTCAGCGGCAACCTCCTCGGCCCCATCAAGCCCGCGTCCTTCTCCGGGCCCTGCATCGGAACGGCCGCCGACGTGGTAGACGAAGCCGGGCAATCCCTTCGCGGCACGGTCGGCGAGCTCGTCATTCGGGCGCCGATGCCCGGCATGACCCGAGGCTTCTGGGGAGACGACGAGGGCCGCTACGAGTCGACCTACTGGTCGCGGTTTCCCGGCACCTGGGTCCACGGCGACTGGGCGAGCATCGATGCCGACGGGTTCTGGTACATCCACGGGCGGAGCGACGACACCCTCAAGATCGCCGGCAAGCGGGTGGGGCCGGCGGAGGTCGAGAGCGCAGCCGTTTCGCACCGCTCCGTCCTGGAGGCCGCCGCGATCGGCGTTCCGCACGAGATCAAGGGAGAGGCCGTGGTCGTGCTGGTCGTCCTGCGACCGGGCGCCGCGGACGATCCGGAGCTCGCGGCTGCCATCGCCGAGACCGTCGCTGCCCAGCTGGGAAAGCCGCTCAAGCCCGACCGGGTAGCCGCCGTTCCTGCGCTCCCCAAGACGCGCTCCGGCAAGGTCATGCGCCGGGCCATCCGGGCGGCCTGGCTGGACCTCGACCCGGGCGATCTGTCCGGGCTCGATGACCCGCGAACGCTCGAGGCAATCCGGGCGATCGCGAGGTCGTAACCTATCGTCCACGCTGGAACAGGCGACCGACGCCGTGACCCTGGAGGCCTCGAACGTGGAGAAACGAGTCGTATTGCTGGTCGGCACCAAGAAGGGCGCCTTCCTCCTGGAGAGCGACGCCGCGCGGCAGCGCTGGTCCATGCGCGGCCCGCTCTGCGAGGGCTGGCCGATGCACGACCTCATCGTCGAGCCCGGGAGCGGAGCCCTCCTGGCCGCGGGCGGCAGCCCGTGGTACGGCGGGGCCGTCTTCCGCAGCGACGATCTCGGGGCAACCTGGACGCACTCGTCGGCGGGGCTGACGTACGGCGACGGCGGGCCCGCCATCCGGAGCATCTGGAGCCTCGCGTCGAGCGGCCCCAGCCTGTTCGCCGGGGTCGAGCCGGCCGGCCTCTTCCGGAGCGAGGACGGCGGTTCGACCTGGGCGCACGTGGAAGGGCTCACCAACCACCCGACCCGGGATACCTGGCAGCCGGGCGCGGGCGGCCTGATCCTGCACACGATCGTCCCACATCCCACCGATCCGGCGCGAACGTGGGTCGGCATCTCCGCGGTGGGCATCTTCGAGACCCGTGATGGCGGCCGGTCATGGGAGCCGCGCAACCGCGGCGTCCGTGCCGATTTCATGCCCGACCCGCATCCGATCACCGGCCAGTGCGTCCACAAGTTCGCGCCGGCGGCGGGCCAGCCCGAGACCCTCTACCAGCAGAATCACTGTGGCGTTTACCGGTCCGACGATGGCGGAGCCAGCTGGGAGGAGATCACCCCGGGCCTGCCGAGCGAGTTCGGCTTCCCGCTCGTGACCCACCCCCGCGATCCGGATACCGCCTGGGTCATCCCGCTCAACGGCGCCGACAAGGGCCGCTACATGCCCGATGGGCACGCGGCCGTGTGGCGCACCCATGATCGCGGCGCGTCGTGGCTGCGGGCCGACCGTGGCCTCCCGACCCACGACGCGTTCCTCTCGGTGCTGCGCGAGGCGATGGCTCGCGACACGCTGGATCCGGTCGGAATCACGTTCGGGACGAGCACGGGCCAGTTGTGGCACAGCGTCGACGAAGGAGTGTCGTGGCAGATGATCACGGACACGTTGCCCGAGATCTGGGCCGTCGAATCACTGGTGCTCGACGGCTGACCCGGTGGCGACCGTCCTGCTGCCGCGATCGCTGCTCGCGCTCTTCCCCGGCGTGGAGCGACGCCACGAGGTCCGTGGCGACTCCGTGGGCGCGGTCCTCGACGCGCTCGACCTGACGGTGCCCGGGCTGCGCGACCGGCTGGTCGAGTCCGGCCCGCGCCTCCGGCCGCACATCAACGTCTTCGTGGATGGCTCGCCGGCCGAGCTCGCGACGCCGATCGGGCAGGAGGCGGTCGTGCACATCATTCCTGCCGTATCCGGCGGCTGCGTGATCCCGTAGCGCCCGCCGGCCGACGACGCTACCTGCGAGGCCCCAGCGTCGACTCGAACGGGTCGAACGGCTCGGTCCGCTCCGCGATCGTGTCCGGGCCACGCGACCCGGACAGCATTCCGGCAGGCGGATCGCCGGTCACGGTCCGCCAGCCGTGGTCGGCCAGCCGGTCGAGGGTCGCGACCGCCGCGCTCACCATGGATCGGGCGTGCTCCAGGGCGGTTCCCGTGAGCGCACCGGGAACCGTCGCCCCGGCGACCTCCCTCGCCACGGTGGAGATGGCGCGGAGACCCTTGGCCGTCGCCGCGTAGTCGATCCCGTCGCGGTCGAGGCGGCCCAGCACGAGCGCGAGGTCACCCGCGTGCACCGCCGCCGCCGCCGCGACGTATGGCCACAGGTCGGCGCCGGGCGGGCCGGCGGGCCACTGCACGAAGCCGAACGGGTGTCGCGGGTAGAGCGCGCGCCGCACCGCGACCTCGGCGATGGCACGCGCCGCCGGGTCGGGTTCGTCGGTCAGCCATGGCGGCAGCGGGTCGATGACGATCTGCTCCGCGGGCAAACCGTCGCTGCGTGCCAGGGCCACCCCGATCAGCTGGAGGGCGAGCGCCCGACCGGCACGGGTGGCCGAATCCGACGGGAGCCCTGCCGACAGGTCCGGCGCGACGACCAGCGGGCCTGGGCCGACGAGGATCAGCGTCCCGGCGCGTCGCGCCAGCCGGTGGGCGAAGGCATGGTCGGCCAGCGTCCGGTCCGGTTCGACGGCGTCGGCGACGATCTCGGCGACGACGTCCAGGCCCACCAGGTCGATCCGCTCGAAGGCGGCGACCACGGCCCCCTCGGGCGCCCCGAGCGTCGGCAGGATCGTCGCCAGGCGGACATAGGCGCGCCGCTCCGCGGCGGCCTCATCGACCACCGAGCGCAGCTCGGCGAGCGCTCGCTGACTGCCGATCGGGGCCGGATCGGACTGCTCGCGCGTTGCCGCGCCGCGAGCCCCCTCCCGCGGTCGCCACTCGGGCACCTCGAGCCCGGCGGCCGTCAACCGACCGGCGAGCTCCCGGCCGATGGGAACCTCGATCTGGATCAGATCGAGGCCCGCCTCGATGAAGGCGGCCGCCTCCTCGAGCGCGATGTCCTCATCGGGCTGGCGGAGCGTCGCGCCCAGCCACGGTCGGACGGCGTCACCCAGCACGGCGATCGTTTCATGACGGACCGTCCGCTCCGCGTCGATGCGCTCGATCGCGGCTTCGGCCAGGCGACCCGCTTCCGTTTCGGCGACGGCTCGACGGTCCGGTTCGCGCAGCAGCGCGGTCTCGAGGGCAAGATCGACCGCGCCCGATGCCACGTCCCGCGCCAGCTGCTGGGGCTCGAGGTCGTACTCGAGCAACGCCATCGCGAACGGGAGCGCGATCCCCGCCCCCAGCGCATGCGGCTCACCGGACAGCCAGCGGTTGACCGCGGTCCCGGCGAGGGGTCGTCCGGCGGCATCGAGCCCCTGCACGCCGAAGAGGCGAAGGATGGCGCGTTCCTGCCCCAGGGTGGTCGAGCTCCGGGCACGGGCGCCCCACGCGCCGGCAAGCGCCTCGGCCGAGCCGACGAGCCGGTCGAGCGAGCCCCAGGGGTCGCTCATGCGCGCACTGGTCCGCTGGGGCGGAGGGGGGCCCGCGCTCGCCCGGGCGGCGGCACCCGACGCCGCAGGCCGCGATCGCGCGGACGCGGGCTGGCGGGCTGGCGGGGAGACGACACGACGACAGTATGGCCTGACGGACGTCCGCCGAGCTCAGTCGAGCGGTTCGGTCTCGGCCGTCGGGCCGGTCCGCGCCTGGTGGCCGATCCAGACGTGGCCGTCGGCGAAGCGCTCGGCCTTCCAGATCGGAGCGCGGGCCTTGGTCTCGTCGATGGCGTACCGGGCGGCGGCGAATGCCGTGTCGCGGTGCGCTGCCGCCGCCGCGACGGCGATCGACGGCTCGCCCAGCGGCACCTCGCCGGTCCGATGGACGATCGCCAGCCGATCGACCCCGAACCGCTCGACCACCTCGTCGGCGATCGTGGCCAGGACGGCCAGGGCCATCGGTTCGTGCGCCTCGTACTCGAGCGACTCGACCGACCGGCCGGCATGGCGGGCGGCCGCCGCCTCCTGCCCCGGTGCCGGGGTGCCGGGGGTGGAGCGCGTGCGGCCGAGGAACCCGACGAACGCTCCGTCCTCCGGAACGGCCAGGCGGTCGGCCAGCTCGCCAAGGATCGCGGCACCAAATGGCGCCTCGCGCAGCTCCACGATCCGCCGCCCCTCGGCTGCGCCGCCACCGGAGACGGGCGGAATCATGGCCACCTCGTCGCCATCGGCGAGGGCGATCGTCGGGTCGGCGTACTCGCCGTTGCGGGCGAACCGCATCGAGGCGCGCCCGGGGGCGAGGACCGGATGTCGCGCCACGAGTGCCCCCCAGGCCGCCTCGATGTCGGCGCCGTCGGGCAGCTCGAGGGCGACCTCGCGGGTCCCGGCGAGCTCGCGCTGGACGGCGAAGAGACGGACCCGGACCCGGATGCCCACCGCTCGACCCGGGTCAGCCGCGCCAGGCGGCCACGAGCAGGCCGTCGCCGACCGGCAGGATCGTGGCCGTGAACCGCGGGTCGGACAGCACGGCCCGGTCGAACGCCCGCAACGCGATCGTGTTCGCGTCCTCGGCCGTGGCGGGTCGGGCGCCCGAGACCCGCCCGCTCCACAGGACGTTGTCGGCGAGGACCAGTGCCCCGGGCGCGAGCCGGCCGGCGAGCGCCTCGAGGTAGGCGCCGTACTCGGGCTTCAACGCGTCGATGAAGGCGAGATCGAAGGGGCCGGCGAGCAGCGGATCGTTCGCGGCCAGGGCATCGAGCGCCCGCGCCGTGATGACCGTGATCCGCTCGTCGGGGATCCCCGCCTGGCGCCACGAGCCCCGGGCCAGGTCGGTCCGGCCGCGATCGGGGTCGATGGTCACGATCGTGCCATCGGCCGGCTGACCGAGCGCCATCCACAGCGTGGAGTAGCCGTAGGCGGTGCCGACCTCGACGATCCGGCGCCGCCCACCGGCCAGGGCGGACAGGGCGCGACCGCAGTCGCGGTCCACGATCGGGATGCCAGGGGCCTTCGCGGCCGCCTCGATCGCCGCGAGGGCCGGCGGCAGGGGCGTGGAGATCGCCTCGATCCAGTCGAGGTCGATGGCTTCCGGGATCCAGCCCTGATCGTTCTTGCTCATCGGATCCTCATACCAGCAATCCGGCGCCGAAATAGAGACCGGCCGCCAGGATCGTCCCGGCGGCGATCGACCCGACATTGATGTAGAGCAGGCCCGTGGCCGACTCCATCGAGCGGGACCGAGCCGTCTGCACCGCCGCCCACGAGACGACGAGCGGGAAGACCAGGCCAACGATCAGCCGCAGCCAGACGAAGAGTGCCCACGGACCCACCAGGGCCGCAAATGGCGCGCCGTCGCCCGGCCCTGCCCCGGTCGCGACCCAGGCCCAGAAAAGCACGAGCTGAATGAGAACCACCGCCAGCAGCGAGCGAGCGATCAGGATCAGCGGCGCCTCCGGCAGCTTGGGCGTGACCAGGTACCAGTGGCCCAGGATCATCGCCGCGAAGACGCCGCCGGTTGCCGCGCTGACGACGGTCAGCTGCGCGAGGAGCAGGACCGTTCCGGTCGACCCGCCACCCCAGGCCAGCGCCCCGAACAGCAGGGTGATTCCGGCCGCGGCGAGCCCGGCCCACTCCATGGCCTGGGCCGCGCCGGGCACGATCCGACGAGCGACCAGGCCGGCCGCCGCGAGCAGGCAGAAGACACCGAGCGCGATCGCCCGTGGTCCGTCCCAGGCCGGATCGACGATGACCGGCGAGCTGCCCAGCGAGGCAGGCAACGCCGCATCGGATGCCCAGGCCAGCGCTCCGAAGCCGACCGCGCAGGCCGTCGTGAATCCCAGGTAGCCGCGCGTCGCCGCCGTCCGCCGCCGGAGCAGCACGACCGCCGCGTAGGATCCGAGCGCGAGGCCGGTCAGGACGGTCCAGTTGATGAAGGCGAGGTTCTGGCCGATCTGGGTGGCAGACACGCACGCGAGTGTAGCGGCGTTGCTAGCATCGACTCCGGAGGTGCTCTGCGATGGGACTCGACCGAGACACGACGTTCACCTGGTACGGCCACGCCTGCATGGAGGTCAGAACGCCCGGCGGCAAGGTCATCCTGATCGATCCCTGGTTCGGCAACCCGCGCAGCACGCGCCCGGCCGAGTCGGTCGATCGGTGCGACGTGCTGCTGGTGACCCACGGCCACGGCGATCACATGGGCGATGCGGTCGCGCTGGCCAGCCGCCTCCGCCCCGCCTGGCCGTGCATCCACGAGATGAGCCTGTGGCTTGCCCGCCGGCTGCCCGGTGGCGCCGACGCGGCCAGCGGCATGAACAAGGGCGGGACCATGGAGGTGGCCGGCCTGAAGGTCACGATGGTCCATGCCGATCATTCGGCTGGCGACTGGAATCCGGGGGGCGAGACGACCCTGTACCTCGGCGAACCGGCCGGCTTCGTCGTCGAGGTGGAGAACGGCTTCCGCTTCTATCACGCGGGCGACACGAACGTGTTCGGCGACATGCGCCTGATCGGCGAGCTCTATCGGCCGGACGTCGCGATCCTGCCGATCGGCGGCCACTACACGATGGCCCCACGCGAGGCCGCGCTGGCCGTGGAGCTGCTCGGCGTCAAGCACGTCATCCCGATCCACTACGGCACGTTCCCGATCCTTGCCGGGACGCCGGATCAACTGCGGTCCGAGCTGGCCGCTCGCGGGCTCGGCGCCGTCGAGGTCCACGCGCCGGAGCCGGGCGGAAGCGTCGCCTGATCGCCACCGCCGGCAATCCGAGCAGAAGCCTCCGCGGCCCGGACGTTCGGTCCCGCGGGGCCGTCGCCTAGCGCGCCGGCCCGTCCTCTGCGGCGCGCCCGCTCTCGGCCAGCCGCTGCTCGTAACGGCGATCGCGCCAGGCAAGAGCGGCCTTGAGGCCGTCGCGGCGGACGATCGCGTCCCATTCCCGCTGCTCGGGCGTGTCGGCCGCGTTCACGATCGCGCCGAGGTCGAGGCCCGCCTCGACGGCCAACCGGAAGCCGGCCGCGTCCATCGCCCGATTGAGCATCCGCTTGGTTGGACCCATCACCTCGGGCGGCGTCCGCGCGAGGCGATCGGCCAGGGCGTCCACCTCGGCGGCGAGGCGCTCGGCCGGGACCACCCGGTTGATCAGGCCGATCCGCTCGGCCTCGACGGCGTCGATGAGATCGCCGGTCAGGAGCAGCTCCCGGGTCTTCTTCTGCCCGATCAGATACGGCATCAGGAGCGTCACCGGGGCGGAGCCATAGCGGATCTCCGGCTCACCGAGCTTGGTGCCCTCGGCGGCGACGACGAGGTCGCAGGCCATGGCTAGCTCGAGGCCGCCGGCCAGCGCGTAGCCGTGGACCTGGGCGATGACCGGCTTCGGGCTGTCCAGGATGCGCAGGGTCGCGGCAACGTCGACCGCCAGCGCGTCGCGCCACTCGGTCGGGCCGCCGATCCCGCCCTCGGCCTCTTCCGTCAGGTCATAGCCGGACGAAAAGGCCCGTCCGGCGCCCTCGATCACGATGACCCGCACCGCCGGGTCCGCGCCCGCGGCGGCGACGGCCGCATCCAGCGCGGCGACGAGCTCGGCGGACAGCGCGTTCAGCTTGGCGGGCCGGTTCAGGGTCAGGCGCACACCCCACGGGGTCGCGCTCGTGAGCAGGACCGGACCGTCAGCGGTCATCGGCCGAGCCCTCGATCACGACCAGCGCGTCCACCGCGACCGCTCCCTCCTCCGATGCGATGACCGGATTCAGGTCGACCTCGAGCACGTCCGGCCGATCGACGCCGAGCCGCCCCAGCGCGACCAGCATCGACGAGACCGCCGCGCGGTCGATCGGCGGTCGGCCGCGCACGCCGCGGAGCAGGCGCGCGCCGCGCAGGTCGTCGAGCATCGACTCGGCCGTCGCGAGGTCGACCGGCGCGAGCCGGATGGCCACGTCATCGAGGACCTCGGTCAGGATGCCTCCCAGGCCCACCAGCACGACCGGCCCGAACTGCGGATCCCGCCGCATGCCGAGGAGCAGCTCCACGCCCGGCGCGGCCATCGGCTCGACGAGCAGGCCACGGACGGCGGGGCCGAGCCGCCGCGCCGTCTCGAGCAGCGCCGCCGCCGCTTCCCCGACCGCCTCGTCGAGCAGCCCGAGGACGACCCCGCCGAAATCGCTCTTGTGCGCGAGCCCCGCGACGTCCAGCTTCAGCGCGATCGGGCCGCCCAACCGCCGCGCTGCCGCGACCGCCCCTTCGGCGCCGGGGACGGCCACGGCGTCGACGACGCGGATGCCCCGCGCCCGCAGGAGCTCGAGACTCTCGCGCTCGGCGAGGGTCGTGGATTCACCCGACCGTGCGCGCGTGCCGGAACCCGACGGAGCCGGATCGGCGCCGAAGGACGTCCGATCGGCGGCGAGCGCCGGCCAGGCCTCCCGCCATGGGCCGCTCGCCAGCCGCCGCTCGCGCCGTTGCTCCCATTGCGCGGCACCCGCGATCGCGCGGAACGCCTCGATGGCGCCGCGCAGCAGCGGCGCGCCACCGCCCTCCGCGTCGAGCACGGCCTTGGTTTCCGACGGCGGTTCGCCGGACGTCAGCGAGACGTAGACCGGCAGGATCGCCGGCCGCTCCCGGGTTGCCGCCAGGAGCTGGTATGTCACGTCGTTCGCCGTCGCGACCTCGGACGGCGCGGATCGATACGGGAAGTCGTGCACGAGCACGAGCACGTCGTAGGCATTGGACGCCGCCATCGACTCGAAGGCGGCGCCGTAGGCGGTCGGTGGGTCGGCCGCCCCCCAGGGATCGAGCGGATTGCCGATGTAGCCCATGGTCGGAAGAGCCGCGAGGATCTTCTCTCGGGCGGCCGCCGGGATGGGCGGCAGGTCGACGCCGGTCCGGGGCGCCAGGTCGGCGATCAACGACCCCTCACCGGTCGACACGGTGACGACGCCGGTCCGCCCGCGGCCGACCCGGCGGCCGGTCCGGCGCATCCCCTCGACCAGCTCCGCCGTCTCGAGCAGCTCGTCGAGGTCGCCGCAGCGGATCACCCCGGCGGCATCGAGCGCCGCGTCGGTGACCCGGGCTTCCCCGGCGAGCGAGCCCGTGTGCGCGATCGCCGCCACCTGCGCCTGGTCGCTGCGGCCCACCTTCACGGCCATGATCGGCTTGCCCAGCTCGAGCGCCCGGTCGGCCAGGGCCAGGAATCGCTCCGGCCGCTTGAAGCCCTCGACGAACAGGATCACCGAGTTGGTCTCCGGATCGTCGAGGCAGTAGGCGAGGTAGTCGCAGATGTCGAGGACGACCTCGGAGCCGCAGCTGATGATCCGCGAGAAGCCGACGCGCGAGCCCGAATGGACGAAGGCGTCCGTCACCGAGCCCGACTGCGCGATCCCCGCGACCCCGCCGCGCGGCAGGTAGGGCGAGACGTCGCCGATGTACGTGGCGGCATTGGCGGTGAGATCGATGACGCCCATGCAGTTGGGGCCGACAAGGGCGAGGCCATGCTCGCGGGCGATGCAGGCGACGTCGGCCTGCATCGCGGCGGCGGCCTCGCCGCCTTCGACCACTCCCCCACCCGGGATGATCACGGCGGGGATGGCGGCGTCAGCGGCAGCCTGCGTCACCGACGCGGCACGCAACGGGTTCAGCGCCACGATCGCGATGTCCGGCCGTTCCGGCAACGCCTCGAGGGATGGATAGCAGGGCTGGCCGTACAGCTCGTCGTACTTCGGGTTGACGAAATGGCAACGCGTGGCGCTGCCCATGACCCGCAGGTTGTCGCGGACCGTCTCGGCGATCCAGGAACGCGGCGAGGCGCCGACGACCGCGATGCTGCGCGGGGCGAAGAGCGGACGCAGGTCGAGGGCGCCGGCCGCCTCGCCGGTCAGCGTCATCCGACGACCCGGCCCACGCCGCGCTTCTCGAGCGCGCGGGCGATGATCAGTCGCTGGATCTCGGAGGTTCCCTCCCAGATGCGATCGACGCGAAGCTCGCGCAGGAATCGCTCTGGCGCGTAGTCGCGCATGTAGCCGCGACCACCGAACACCTGGACGACCCGGTCGGCACAGCGCCAGGCCGCCTCCGAAGCGAACAGCTTCGCCAGCGATGCCTTGGCGTGAACGAGCTTCGGGTCGGCGCCGCTGTCCGCCAGCCAGGCGCATTCGCGCGTGAGCAGGCGGGCGGCCGATGCGTCGGCGGCCGAATCGGCGAGCGGGAAGCTGACCCCCTGGAAATCGAAGATCCGCTCGCCGAACTGGACCCGCTCGGTGGCCCACTCGACCGCAAGACCGAGCAGCCGGTCCATGGCACCGGCGCAGCGAGCCCCGATGTGGATGCGCTCTTCGACGAACCACTCGTTGGTCAGCTCGTCGGCCCGGCCGACGCCCCCCAGGATCGCCGAGGCCGGCACCCGCACGTCGTGCAGGACGAACTGGGGATGCCGGTCGGCGAACGTGTGGGTGTAGTCAGGGTCGTGCTTGAGCTCGAGGCCGGGCGTGTCGTAGTCCACCAGGAAGAGCGTCGGCAGCCGGGCGCCGCCGTCGGTGACGAGGCCGTGGAAGATCATGAAGTCCGTGTCGTCGGGGCCGGTCACGAACCACTTCTCGCCGTTGAGCACGTAGTCGCCGGTTGCCCGATCGCGCACGGCGCTCGCGCGGACCGCGCGGGCATCCGAACCGGCTCCCTCCTCGGTGACCGCGTAGCTGCCGGAACGCTCGCCACGAATCGACGGGTCCAGGTACCGCCGCCGTTGCTCGGCGTTCGCGTGGAGCAGGACGTTGTAGGGGCCCGGGATGTACGACCAGAGGCCGCCGGTCGACTGGCCGAGCTGCTCGTGGACGAGGACCTGCTCCAGCACCGTCCAGCCCTGCCCGCCGACCTGGCGTGGCATCGAGCCGCCGTGCAGGCGGGCTTCGATGGCGGCCTCGCGGATCGGGTTTCCCCAGTCGCGCGGGACCCGCCCAGCGGCCCGCTCGAACTCGACTTCACGCGGCTGGAGCACGTCGCGGACGAAGTCGCGCGCACGCGCCTGGAGCTCCAGCTGCGCCAGAGAGAGGGTGAAGTCCATCGACGCCAAGGATGCCCCACCGCTTCCACGGGCTGCCGGCCATGTCGCGGGGCGCGGGACGGCAGGCCGGCGACCAGGGCCGGCGCCCAGAACATCGCGCGGAACGGTGCCTGCTGGCACCAGATGGTACTGGGCGGGGTAGACCATCCGGCCATACCGACCGGCTGCCCCATGTAGTTGCATGTTGGCACTGATGCCGGAGGACCCATCGCCCGGCCATCGATCAGCCGGTCCCGGGGCTGTTCCCGGACCGCCACGAACCACATGGGGCGCGTCCCCGGGAGTACGGATCGTCATGACGTTCAGCATCCGGCAGCCGCGGCTGGTCGCAATGGTCGCAGGGGCGCTCGTCATCGTCAGCGTCAGCGCCGGTGCGATGTCGCTGGCCCTCTTCACCGACTCGCAGGCTGTTGGCCCCAACACCTTCTCAACCGGGACGGTCGACATCTCGACGAACCCGACGACGGCGCTCGTGACTTTTTCGAACATGGCGCCCGGCGATCAGGTGACTGCACCGCTGACCGTCGCCAACGCCGGCACCCTGGCGCTCCGCTACAGCGTCTCGTCGGTCGCGTCGAACACTGACTCCAAGGGCCTCAAGGACCAGCTGACTCTGACCGTCAAGTCGGCTGTCACGACCTGCACCAACGCCGCCTACGCGGCGACAGGCACCATCGAGTACACGGGCGACCTCGACTCAAGCGCGGGCAAGATCATCGGCGACGTGGCCACGGGCCAGGACACCGGCGACCGCACCCTCGCGGCAAGCGCCAACGAAGTGCTCTGCTTCAACGTGAGCCTCCCGCCCGCGACAGGCGATGCCTTCCAGGCGGCCACGACCACCGCGACGTTCACGTTCTCGGCCGAGCAGACCGCGAACAACTAGTCCCAGCAGCTGCGGCCGGCGGCTCGGGCCTCGTTCCCGGGCCGCGTGCACGTGTGAGGCCCCATGTCGAGCATCTTGAAACTCGTCCGGCGCGCACTCATTGCCTTGTGGGTCATGCTGCTCGTCGGACTCGTTTTGCTCGTCGCCGGGGCCCACGTCGCGCCCCTCGTGGGGCGCGACATCTACATCATTCGCGGCGGTTCGATGAGCCCCTTCGTCCCACTGGGATCGCTCGTGATCGACGACCGTCCCGCGCCTGCGGACATTCGTCCGGGCGACATCGTAACCGTCCGACTGCACGATGCAGTCGTGGTCACCCACCGTGTCGTCCGCGTCGCGGAGCTCCCAGCCGGGCTTTACCTGGAGCTCAAGGGCGACGCCAACGCAGCATCCGATCCTGCACTGGTCCCCGCCTCAAACGTTGCGGGCCGCGTTGTCGCGTTCGCGCCCGTCGCGGGGTTCATCCTCGCGATGCTCTCTCTGTCGACCGGCCTGATCGCCGCTCTCTCGATGCTCGCCAGCCTGTTCCTCGCGATCTGGTTGCTGGAAAACCTGGAGGGCGATCTGGGGCGCCAAGAGCGCCTGACCGGTCCGGTAGTGGGAACGGGACAGCCGGCGTGACGAGCGTCCCGCCTCCGATTGGTCCGGTCACACCGCCGGATTCGAGCCCTCGACCGTCGCCCCTCCGGTTCGGCCGAGTGGGGCGCGTCGCGATCGTCGTCGCGGTTGCCGCTGCCCTAGGCATTGGTGGGCGCATCGCGTTTGCCGCGTTCACCGCCCCGAGCGGCGTCGGCGGCAACACCTTTTCGACGGGGCGCATCTTCGCCGGAAGCTGGACGACGCCGGCATTCGATGTCCGCGACGCGTCGTCTGGGACCGAAGTCGATGCGTCCAGTCCGCTGGCATTCGCGGGCGACGGCCGCACCGCGGCGACCAAGGCGTGGTCGACCAGTTTCGGTTCGAGCCGCTACCTCGACTTCGATCTGAACGGGCCGTTGCCCGGGGGGCTGGCCGTGTCGGGCGCAACATTCGATCTGACCTTCGCGAGCGTCGCGGCAGGCGTGGCCTCGTGTGTCTACCTCGAGGTCCGCACTCAATCGACCGACACCGTGATTGGAACCTTTGGGAGCGCAGGCAGCCCGGCGGGGTGCGTCACGGGCACGTCGCTTCAAACGGTATCGACATCGATTGCAGGTGCGGTGGGATCCACCGATGCCGCAAACGACCTGCGCGTGCGCGTTTATGGCAAGAGTTCGGGCGGGGTGGCGTCCACGGTCGACCTCGCGGTCGTTAGCGCTTCCTCGCCGTACGTGGCATTCACCCTCTATCCGGTGTCCTGGACGGACGCCGCCGACGGGACGCCGGTTGCGACCCGCTGGGCACTGGCCGGGCCATAGGACATGATCCTGCACGATGGTCGGCGACGACTGTCCAGGGCTTTCGCGATCGCGCAGGCCGCGGTTCTGTTCTCGTGCCTGCTGACGGTGCCTGGCGCGAGCGCTCATTCCGACCCTGATCCTTCGTCGCCACCGGCTCCGGCCGCGAGCTCAAGCCCCGCGGCGACGACGCCCGAGGTCGAACCCTCAGCGTCGGCCGACCCCAGTGACGGCCCATCGCCGACACCCGCTCCAGATCCGTCGACATCGCCGAATCCGACTGCGTTGGAGACGCCAAGCGCTATCCCTTCGCCGAGCGACCGCCCGAACCTGCCGAACTCGACGAGTTCTGCCCCGTCGCCAACAGAGGGCGCGGCGGCATCGGTTTCGCCCGACGCAACCCCGGACGCCTCGCCAACCCCTGACGCGAGCCCAACCCCTGACGCGAGCCCAACCCCTGACGCGAGCCCAACCCCGGACGCGAGCCCAACCCCGGAGCCGAGCCCGACTCCCACGCCGACGCCGACTCCCACCCCCGTCGAGCCGCCCAGTGGCTACATCGTCACCTTCGCCCACGGCACCAGCGCGTCGACCCAGGCCGACACCCTGACTGCGGCCGCGGCCGACGTCACCGACACCATCCCGGCCCTCGGCCTCGCCTTCATCAGCGTCCCGTTCGGCAGCACCGTGGTCGCCGATCTCCGCGCCGACAGCAACGTCAGCCGCGTCGAGATCGACCG
>JBGPIH010000017.1:0-30049 GCA_041484785.1 Candidatus Limnocylindria bacterium | reverse complement strand
CGGCGGTGTTGCCGAAAAGCAGGACGGCGAACGCCAGGAACGTCCCGAGGGAGGCGATGATCCAGAACACGTTCTGCCAGCGGAACGTCGCCTTGATGCCGGCGACATGGATCGCGGTCATCAGCGCGATCATCGCGAAGCCGCCCAGGAAGATCCACAGGCCGTCCTTCTGGAAGTTGTTCCCAGCGTCCACCAGACCCTGGTTGTCGAACAGGACGCCGAGCGTGACCAGGACTGGGCCGAGCGCAAAGACCGGGAAGTAGCGCGCCCAGAACGTGGCGCCGATCATTGCCGACAGCGCGGCACCGAAGTTCGAGATCGTCGCCAGGGGCGGCGACAGGATCCGACTGACCCACACGTAATCACCGCCGGTCCGCGGCATCGCCGAAGCGAGCAGCGCCATCATGATGAGGACCGGGATGTTCAGGATGAACGAGATGATCGTGGCCGACACGAGGTCGGCCCCGGGGAATGCGCTCAACGCGAAGAACACGCCCCACGCCAGCGTCGCTCCGACGGGCGCCGAGAAGACGGCGTTGTAGATCGTCGCGTCGAGCGCCGAGGCCTCGCGGACGAGGCCGGTGCTCTGCCGAACGAACAGGCCCCCGCGACCAGTCTCGGAACTGCTTGCCACAAGCTCCCTCCGATCCTCATTTCGGGCGCGCCCTCTTGACACGGCGCGCCGCGTCCGGCGATAGTCGAACACGAATGAACATGTCTCGTCAAGAGCTTTTGTGAGGTTTCGCGCTGCATCATGTCCGATGCTGTGACGGCCGGTGGCCTGGGTCCTGCGAACCAGCGAGCGACGGGAAGCCTCGTCCCGGTCGATCGCCGCCACGTGATCCTCGAGCGGGTGGCAGACGAACAGACCATCCACGTGGCCGAACTGGCACGCGAGCTGCGTGTCTCGGAGATGACCATCCGCCGCGACATCCGCCTGCTCGAGCGCGATGGCTTCCTCCGCCAAACGTACGGCGGCGCCACTGCGCACCTGACCCGCGCCCTGGATGTCGCATTCAACGCCCGGGCACTGCAGCATCCACGCGAGAAGCGCCTCATCGCGATGCGTGCCGCCTCCCTGGTCGAGGGCGCCCGGATGATCTTCCTCGGAGTCGGGACGACGGCCGAGCAGTTCGCCCGGTACCTTCACGCATACCCCGAGCTGACCGTCGTGACGGCATCGCTCCCGACGGCCAGCCTGCTCGGGACGCGTTCGCTGCGAACGATCGCTCTGGGCGGGGCGATCCTGCGCGACGATCTCACCGCGATCGGTCCGATCGCCGTGGCGACGCTCCAGCGGTACCACTTCGATGTTGCCGTCATCGGGGCCGCTGGGTTTTCCGTCCGCTGGGGGATCACCGAGCTGTCCGACGATGAGGCGGCGATCCAGCGGGCCGCGATCGGACAGGCCGAACGGGTCATCGTGCTCGCCGATGGCTCGAAGGTGGGGACAGCCACGAGCGCGGTCGTGAGCCCGGCGGACGTCGTCGACGAGCTGGTCACCGACTCGAGCGCGCCATCCGCCGAGCTCGCGGCTCTGAGCCGGCTCGGTGTCCGAATCGTCCTTGCCGGCGCCACCGAGCCGCGAGATCCGGTCTCCGAAGCGCCGGGGCGATCTGGCCGAGAGCGCGTTACCACGAGGAGTTGAACGTGGACCTCATGCAGCGGACGTTTGGGGTCCGCAAGCCGATCATCGCCATGCTTCACCTGCCAGGACTCCCGGGCCGGCCATGGCACGACGCGCCCGCCGGCATCGCCAAGGCGGTGGATGTCGTCGGGCGCGATCTCGCCGTCCTCCAGGACGCGGGAGTGGACGGGGTCATGTTCTGCAACGAGGCGGATCTCCCGTACCAGCTGAGGGTCGGGCCGGAGATCGTTGCCGGCATGGCGGCGGTGATCGGCCAGCTCCGCGCGGACCTCCGGGTTCCCTTCGGTGTCAATCTGTTGTGGGACCCGATCGCGAGCCTGGCGGTCGCGCGCGCGACCGGTGCGATGTTCATTCGGGAAGTCATGACCGGCGTCTACGAGAGCGACCTGGGGATGATCGAGCCGCAGATCGGCGAGATCGCCGGCTACCGGACCGCCATCGGCGCCACCGACGTGCTGCTCTTCGACAATATCCAGCCGGAGTTCGCGAGCGCGTTGGGCCGTCGTTCCGTTGCCGAGCGTGCGAAGGGCGCTGCGTTCCTGGGGGTTGACGCCATCCTCATCAGCGGGCCGGCGGCCGGCACATCGATGGAGATGAACGATCTCAGGGCCGCCAAGGAGGCCGTCCCCGGCGTCCCGGTGATCGCCAACACCGGCGTCCGCGCCGACACCGTCGCCGAGATCTTCACCATTGCCGACGGCGCGATCGTGGGTACGAGCCTCAAACGCGAGGGGATCACCTGGAACGAGGTCGATCCGAATCGCGCTCGAGCGCTCGTCGAGGCGGCCGGCACCGCTCGTGCGGCCGCGATCTGACCGGTGGCCAAGCGGACCCGCGTCTACTTCGCGACGGACCTGCACGGGTCCAGCAAATGCTTCAGGAAATTCCTCAACGCCGGACCGACCTATGGTGCGGACGTCCTCATCCTCGGGGCGGACCTCGGCGGCAAGGCGATCCAGGGGATCGTCCGGGGCACCGGCGGCCGGTGGCACGCGCGGTTCATCGGGACGGACTACGACGTGACCGAGGGGCCGGAGCTCGAGGCCCTCGAGAAGTTGATCGAGGATCACGGCTACTACCCCTATCGGGCGGAACCTGGTGAGCTCGAGGCGCGCCAGGCCGCCGGGACGCTGGAAGCCCTGTTCGTCGAGCTCATGGCCGTGCGACTTCGCGCCTGGATGGCGCTCGCTGACGAGCGCCTGCGCCCGAAGGGGATTCCAATCCACGTGATGCTCGGCAACGACGATCCGCGCCAGCTCCGGACGATCCTCGACGAGGCGACGTGGGCGACCCACGTGGAGGGCCTCGTGGTCGCGCTGGACGAGGACCACGAATTGATCTCATGGGGCTATTCCAACCTGACCCCGTTCCACAGCCATCGCGAGCAGACCGAGCTGGAGCTGGCCGGCTCGATCGCGGCGATGGTCGACAGGCTGCACGATCCCGCTCGGGCCGTCTTCAACCTCCATGTGCCGCCGATCGCGTCGGGACTCGACGACGCGCCGGTCCTCGACGAATCGCTGACCGTCCAGCAGTCGTTGGGCCAGGTCAGATTCGCACCCGCCGGCAGCACTGCCGTCCGCGCCGCGATCGAAACGACCCAGCCGCTTCTCAGCCTCCATGGGCACATCCATGAATCGGCCGCCATCCGCAGAATCGGCCGCACGATCGCGATCAACCCGGGCAGTGACTACGCAACCGGCGCCCTCAATGGCGCGCTCGTGACGCTCGAGCGAGACCGGGTGGCAACGCACCAGCTCGTGCGCGGATGAACGCCCGGATGCTCGCATGACAGAAAGCCCGGACGTGCTGGTAGCGATCGATGTCGGGACCTCCGGGGCTCGGGCGGTCGCCTTCGACCTCGAGGGCCGCCGGTTGGTCGAGGTGCGACGGGCCTATCCAACACTGACGCCCCGGCCCGGGTGGGCGGAGCAGTCGGCGACCGAGTGGCGCTCGGCTTCGCTGGCCTCCTTAGCGGAGCTCGTCCGGCGGCTGGGGTCAAGGCGCCGCGTGCACGCGATCTCGCTCACTGGCCAGTGCCCGTCGGTCGTACTCGTTGATGCCCGCGGGCGAGCCGTCGGGCAGGGGCTGACCTACCGCGACAATCGCGCCACCGCCGAGGCCGCGCTGATCCGGGCCCGCTTCGGAGAGACGGCCATGCACGCGCGGACCGGGCACCGTCCGGCAGCCTTCCACATCGCGCCGAAGCTCATGTGGATTCGACGGCACGATCCCGGCGCCTGGCGATCAGCCACTCTGGCCCTCCAACCGCGCGACTGGGTCGTGCTCGCGCTGACGGGCCAGGCGGTCACCGACGGGACCCACGCGGCGGCGACGCTCGTCTACAACCTCCTCGGGCGCCGGTGGGACGAGGAGTTGCTCGCCGGCCTCGATCTTGCACCGACACTCTGGCCGAGAATCGGCCGCCCGGAGGAGGTGGTGGGCACCCTGCGGCCTTCGATCGCGGTCCGACTCGGGCTGCCCGCCTCGACCCGAGTCGTCCTCGGCGGTGCCGACAGCCAGGCGTGCGCCTTCGGCGCCGGTGTCGTGGGGCCGGGACCCGTGTCCGAGATGGCCGGCTCATCCACCTGCCTGAATGCGGTCGTCGCGGCGCCCCTCGACGCGCTCGAGGTCACCCACTACCCGCACGTGGTCGGCGACGCCTTGACCACCGAGACCGGGATCAACACGACCGGGGCGACGGTGGCCTGGGTGGCGGACCGGTTCTATGGGGGGCGGCGTGGCCACGCGATGCCGGCCGACTACGAGCGCTTGGACCGGGACGCGTCGGCGGTGCAACCCGGCGCGGACGGCCTGCTCTTCGTGCCCGTCCTGGGCGATGGTGAGCGGACCGACGCCGCGTTGCGGGGCGCGATCACCGGGCTCTCGCTCCGCCACGGCGGGGCGGTGATCGCGCGAGCGGCGTTCGAAGGCGTCGCGTACGCGATCCGGGCGCAACTCGAGTTGCTGCGTGCCGGCAGCACGCCCGTCACCGAGCTTCGCGTGTCGGGCGGCGATTCACGCCTCGGCACCTGGAATCAGGTCAAGGCCGACGCCACTGGACTCGTCGTCCGGACGGTCCCGGGCGACGCCGCGACCTCCGGGGTTGCCATGCTCGCCGGGCTCGGGGCCGGGGTGTACCGGGACGCGGCCGACGCGATCGCCCGCTGCGTCCAGCTGGGTCCGCCCATCCGGCCCGATCCTGTGGCGGTCGACCTGTACCAGGACGGGTACCTCGCCTACCGGGAGCTGGTCGACTCGGCCGTCGTGCGCCGCGAGGAGGCCTGACATGCAACTCCGACTCGGGATCGACGACTGCTTCGCGGTGAAGCGCTGGCCACAGACCTCTGAATGGGGTCCCATCGTTCGGGACCGGCTCGGGCTCAGGCTCGTCCAGCACACATTGGACCTGGTTGACCTCGACGTCGACGACCCACGCAGCCTGCGACGAGACCTCGCCGCCCTCGGTCTGGAGCTCCATTCGACGTTCACCGGCCTGGCGGCCTACTCGTCCAACCTGCTCCTGCACCCGACGCCGGATGCCCGGGAGGCCGCCGAAGCCTGGTACCGCTCCGCGATTGCCTGGACGGCCGTCGCGGGAGGCCGGGCGACGGGCGGTCACGTTGGGGCGTTCTCCGTGGCCGACTGGACCGACCCGGGAGCTCGCCGGGAACGCTGGTCTGACCTTCTTGCGTCCCTCGGTCGTCTGGCGCGTGAGGCGCGGACGGCCGGCCTCGATCACCTCCTGGTCGAGAACCTCGCGGCTGCGCGCGAGCCTTCAACGATGCCGATGATCCGTGACCTGGTCACCGACGGCGACACCCAGCATGTGCCGATCCGTCTCTGCCTGGACGTGGGGCACATGTGCGTTCCCGGGACGAGCGGGCCGGAGCGTGACCCATACGCCTGGCTCGCCGCCGTGGGAGCCCTGGCCACGGTCGTGCAGCTCCAGCAGTCCGACGCCGGCGGCGATCACCATTGGCCGTTCACGACGGCCAGGAACGCCGAGGGTCGGATCGATGCCGACCGGGCGATCGACGCGCTCGGCGAGGGCGGCGTCGAATCGTGCGCACTCGTGCTCGAGGTGATCCCGGCATTCGAGCAGCCGGACGACGAGGTCCTCGACGACCTCGTCGCCTCGGTCGAGTACTGGCGCGAGGCGCTCGATCGCCGGGGCGTGCTCGCGCCGTAGGGAAGCGCGCCGGCGATCGCTAGTGCCGGACCTCCTCGGGTGTCTCGTACCAGCGGACCCGCTCCCCAACCCTGGCGCGGGCCAGCCACCCGAGCGACTTGGGAGCGGTGTGAATCGCCGCGAGCAGCGCATCCACCTGCGCGATCGGGTCGAACCGCGGCTCGGCGGGTACGCGTCGACGTGCCTCCTCGGCGGCCCGCCGGAGGTTGCGCTCGATCGTGTGACAGAGGCCCCAATCGGCGCCGGCGAGACCGACGATCCGCCGGCGGTCGATCACGTCCACCGCCTCGCGGTCGGCCAGCTCGTGATCGGCCAGCAGGCACACGATGTCCCCGAGGTCCTTCGGATTGATCTCCCAGATCTGGAGCTTCGTGAGCAGCAGATCTGCAAGCGGAAGCGTCGCGCCTGGACCGTTGAACCGGCCCCGGAGGTCGATCCGGTGCGACATTCGGACCTCATCCACGACCACGTCGATCGGCCACCGCCCATCCGGATGCTGGAAATTGAGGCGCTGGGCCCCGTGCAGCGCGTTGAACATCTTCTCGGCCACGTAGCCCGCCGCCTCGAAGAACGCGGTCGCGCCCCTGGCGTCCCTGGCCGCCACCGCGAAGTCGAAGTCGCCGTACTCGCGCTCGTATGGCGGGCGGCGCACCGTGGGCGAGGTGAGGTAGACCGCCATGCCGCCCATCAGCCGGAGCTGGAGCCCGGCGGCGACGGCCCCGTTGGCGACGCGCTCCGCCTCCGCGCGGATGTCATCGAGGGGACGTTTGCCGATAGCGCCTGCGGGCGCCTGATCGGTCACGTAGCGGCTCCGGCATACCGCACGGCAATGCAGGAATCAATGACGAGGCTGGTCGCCAACCGTCGGCTCTCCAGGTGGGGAAACTGGTCCGGATTGTAGGGCCAGTGAGCTCGTCAGCGTGGCGCGCGGCCGAATGAGGGCGTCTTCCCGCGGCGTGGGATCGCCGGTGGCGGCCTGGGGCATTGAGCGAGTCCTGCATTTCGGGGCTGGCGAGTCTCGTCCCTGTCCGTCATGATGCCGGCGTCGCCATGATCGATTCGCGCCGTGTTCGCGATCCGCTGCTGGTCCTGCTGGTTCTGGCGGGCCTGTTCTTTGGGCTGGCGCCACTCCTCGTGCCCAAGCAGTTCGGCGATTTCACCGGCTTTCGGGCGCAGGACGTGTTCCTGTACCGGTTGGCGGGCGCCGCGACCCTCGGCTACGGGGTCGCCCTCCTGGTGGGCTTCCGCGCCCCTTGGCGTGAGCTCCGCATCCTGATCGCGTCCACGGCGGTGTTCAACGGCGCGTCTATCGCTGCATGCCTGGTGGCGATCGTGCAGGGTGGCGCCCAATGGCTGGTCTACGTGATCCTGCTGGCGTCCATCCTGTTCACGGCCGGGACCCTGAACCTGCTCGCGAACCCGCCACTTGGTCCCGGCGAGACGGCCGGTCCTGAGGGCTCGCCCGACGTCGCCCAGTGGATCGTGGCGCTGTTCGCGATCGGCGCACTGTCCTCGTTGGTGTTCGGAATCGGACCCCTCGTCGCCGGCGGGGGCTTCGGTCAGGCCCTCGGGTTCCCGGGCCTCGATGACTTCATCTACCGTCAGGCAGGTGCCGCGACGACCGGAGCATGCGTGGGCGGCCTCCTGGCGCTGCAATCCCGGCGCTGGCGTGAGATCCGACTGGCGGCCGTTGCCGCGCTTACGTTCAACGCTGCCAGTGTGGTCGCGGCGCTCGTCGAGCTCGCCGGGGGCGGCTCGCAGCCCGTAGTCTTCGTCATCCTGGCTGCGGCCGCTCTCGTGACGGTGGGGATGGCTCTCGCTCTCCAGCGCGCCGGGCGCTGACGGGGTCCCGGGACCGGACGCCGCCCGGGGCGGCTGGCTGGCCGTCGATGAGCGCGATGGCGAGCAGCACGAGACCCAGGCATCTGGCCGATCGATGGCGGAACACGCGCAGGGTGTAGCACCGCCGCACCCCGATCGCGGGCACGACCCGCCACGATCGTCCGGGCGCAGACGCTCTTCGCCGGGCTCGCCGTCGGCTACTCGAGCTTGATGCTCTCGCGACGCCGGACGCGTTCGGCCGGCGCTCGATCGAGCCGGTTGATCCAGTGGTCGAGCATCGCGCGTGCCGCCAGCAACTGCTCCTTGCGCGCGGCCCGAAGGTGCCCGCGCACCTCCGTCGGGAACAGGCGCGCAAGGAGCGCCTCGAGCCCTTCCATTTCAGACTCGTGGGATTCCAACGCTGCCAGGCGCTCTTCCAGGACTGCCAGGCGCGCGACCAGGTGGGAACTCTCGTCAACTTTCGCCATGTCTCGTCGCTCCTTTCAACGCCCCCGCCTCACGAGGTGGGGGACCGAACTCGATCCGCAGGGTGTGATCGTGGAAGCCGCCTCCCGCCGTCGGAGCGTCGAGCAGGACACGCGGCAGGATCAGGTTGCGTCGCCAGGCAGCCACCTGGATGACCAATTCGTCGCCGAAGCGCGTGAGGCGGACCTCGTCCCGGGAGGTGAACGGAAGCTCGAGCTCGAGAACATACCCGTCGCCCTGGCGGCGCACCGTGTAGGGCCGACCCCGGTAGAACACTCCGACGGGATCCTCATCGCCGAAGACCGCGACTCCCAGCTGACGGAGCATCCGATCCCCGAGGACCTCCTCCTTGAAGAAGGGTGCCGTCCGCACGGGAACCGGGGCGAACGCCTCCTCGACGAGCGGCCAGTAGCGCCGCTGCGCGTCGCGCCAGGCGCCGAAGTAGGCCCCCGCATCATCGGGGAGGATGCGGTTGCAGACGACCAGGTCCGTCGGGTAGCCGTACAGGTGAAAGTAGGTGAAGGAGCGCTGGGCCTCCTTGATCACCATCTTCTCGAGGTTCAGGACGACCCTGATCGAGGTCAGCTCGGGATCAGCCAGCAGGTCGTGCATGTGCTCGAGCCGGTGGAACAGCTGCTCGCCGGCAGTGAAGAGCGCATCGCCGGGCATCGGCATCCCGGTCACGCGACCGACGATCGGGCTGGCCAGCTGGGCAATGCGCCGCTGGATCGGGTAGATCTTCTCCAGCCACCATTTGCCCGCCTCCGGCAGGCTGAGCAAGCGGAGCGTCTCACCCGTCGGGGCCGCGTCCACGACGATGACGTCGAACTGCCCGCGATCGTGGTGCTCCGCGATCCAGAGCAGGCTGGCCAGCTCGTCCATGCCGGGCAGGACGCTCATCTCCTCGGCCATCACGGCGTCCAGGCCGCGCCATTGCAGGACGCTCGACACGTACGCCTGGATCGTCCCCCAGTACTTCTCGATGTTGTGGTAGACCTCCGACTCCTGGCCCCACAGGTTCGGCCCGAGTTGGGTAGGCTCGGGTCCAAGCGGGAGGTCGAAGGAGTCGCCGAGACTATGGGCGGCGTCCGTCGACAGGACGATCGTGCGGTAGCCGCGGTCGGCAGCCAGCAGGCCGGTGGCGGCCGCCACGCTGGTCTTGCCGACGCCGCCTTTGCCGGTGTAGACGATGATTCGAGCCATCAGCTCCTACTAGCCTAGCCGTCTTCGCGTGGTCGCGGACGGTCCACGTTTGGACGTCATCGGTGGCAGAGCGACAATGCCCCCGATGGAACAGCTGCCGCGGCTCACCTTCCTCGGTCATTCGACGGTCCGCGTCGAGCTTGCCGGCATCAGGATCCTGACCGATCCCGTCCTGTTCGACCGGGTCGGCCCGCTGCGCCGCGTGGTCACTACGCTCGGGGCCGACCTGTACGCCGGGATCGATGTGGTGCTCGTGAGCCACCTCCATCTCGACCACTTCGATCTGCCCTCGCTGCGGCTCCTCGGGCCCGACGTGCGGGTGATCGTGCCCATCGGCGCCGGGCCACTGCTCCGCCGCATGGGCTTCGAACACGTCGAGGAACTCGCTCCGCAGGAGGGTTTGGTGAGCGGGCCCGTCTCGATCACGGCGACGACTGCGGCCCATGGTGGTTTCCGGCCGCCGTTCGGACCCCGCGCGGCCGCCGTCGGCTACGTCATCGAGGCCGGTGCCGCACGGATCTACTTTGCCGGGGACACAGACGTCTTCCCCGGGATGGCCGACCTCGCCCACGACCTCGACGTCGCACTGCTGCCTGTGTGGGGCTGGGGCCCGAGCCTGGGGCGGGGCCACCTCGATCCGGAACGGGCGGCGCAGGCGCTCCGGCTGCTGCGCCCGCGCTATGCGATCCCCATCCACTGGGGGACGCTTTGGCCGTTTGGATTCGGTCGCGTCCGGCCGGGCCGTCTCACCGACCCGCCTCTCGAGTTCGCCGCCCTGGCCTCGAAGGCCCATCCAGGCGGCACGGTCCTGATCACGCCACCTGGGCAACCGGTCTCGTTCGTGCCCTGACCGCCGCTCGGGCGAACATGCGCACTCTAGACTCCCGGCCATGAGCGACTCGCTCCGCCGGCTCGTGGCGTTCTATAGCCTCCAGCTCCGGCTGCTGCGGACGTGGCGACTCGGTCGGCGCGCCCTCATCCGCCGGCTGGCACTGACTGCACTGGTCGCGTACGCGGCGCTTTCGATCGCGGTCTGGGCCGTTCCCGGGATGACCGCCAGCGGGGTCCCGAGCATCCTCGGAGCTGTCGTCCTGATCGCGCTCCTCAATTCGCTCTTTCGACCGGTCGTCCTGTGGCTGGCCGTTCCTCTCGGGATCATCGTGGTCGGGGTTCTGGCCACCGCATTCCAGTTCGTGGTCATCATCGTCGTCGGATCGGTCGTACCCGGCATCCACCTGTCCGGCCTCGTCGCCGCGATCGAGGCGGCGCTGATCTTCTCGATCGTCAACACATCGATCAGCTGGTTCATCGCCCTTGGCGAGGACGAGTCCTATTTCAGCCACCTCGTTCGGCTCCTGGTACGGCAGGACGCCCAGCCCTCGACGCTGCCGGGCGTCGTGATCGTCCAGATCGATGGCTTGTCGCGACCGGTCCTCGTGAACCAGGTACGGGCCGGACGAGTCCCAACGATGGCCCGCTGGCTCCGCTCGTCGAGCCACCGTCTGGCCGCCTGGGAATGCCAGCTCCCGTCGCAGACCTCGGCCAGCCAGGCCGGCATCCTCCTTGGTTCGAACGACGCGATTCCCGCGTTTCGCTGGTATGAAAAGGCAAGCGGCCGGCTCATGGTCTCCAATCGTCCGGCCGACGCCACCGAGATCGAGACGCGCCTCTCGAATGGGCGCGGGCTGCTCGCGGACGACGGCTCGAGCGTGGGCAACCTGTTCTCGGGCGATGCGGCCGAAAGCATCCTGACGATGTCACGGCTGAACGACGCGGCAGCCGCCTTGGGCCCGACGCGCAGCTGGTTCTACTTCTTCGTCAGTCCCTTCGCGTTCGCCCGAGCCCTGTTCCTGACCATCGGCGAGGCGGGCAAGGAGGTCTGGCAGGCGCGTCGACAGCGGGTGGCCGGGATCGAGCCGCGGATCGCCCGGGGCGGCAGCTACCCCTTGCTCCGAGGCGTGACGAACGTCTTCCTGCGCCAGGTGACGACCGCACTCCTCGTGGAGCGGATCCTGCACGGCGTTTCGGTCATCTATGCCGACTTCGTCGACTACGACGAGATCGCGCACCACGCCGGGCCGGAGCGGGGTGAGGCGCTCGACGCGCTCGACGGGGTCGACCACGTCCTGGGAGCCCTCGAGCGGGTCGTCGGCGACGCCCCGCGACCGTACCGATTCGTGGTTCTCTCGGACCACGGGCAAAGCCAGGGAGCGACCTTCCGGCAGCGCTACGGGGTCACGATCGAGGAGCTGATCAGGGGTCTGATCGGCGAGGAGCCGGAGCTGAAGGCGGCGACGTCGACCGCCGAATCGTGGGGACCCATCAACGTTCTCCTGACCGAGATCGGCCGGGCCGCGGGCATGGGTGGACGGCTGATCCGGCGCGTGTTCTCGACTCGATCGCGGCGTGGGTCCGTTGAGCTCGGACCGGGCCGCGAAGAGCACGGCGAACATCACCCAGCTGAGAACGGCGAACGGCCCGACCTAGTCGTGTGCGCCTCCGGCAATCTCGCCCTCGTCTACCTGAATGCCAGGCAGGAGCGGCTGACGCTCGAGGAGCTCATGGTCCTGTATCCCCGCTTGGTCGAATCGCTGGCGCACCACGAGGGGATCGGCTTCGTGCTGGTCCGTTCAGGGAGCGACGGGGCCGTGGCGCTGGGTCGGTCCGGCAGGCACTACCTCGACCAGGCCCGAATCGTGGGCGACGATCCGCTCGCACCGTTCGGGCCGGATGCCGCCGACGACCTCCGTCGGCTCGATGCCATGCCGAACGTCGGCGACCTGGTCCTAAACTCTGCGCTGGACTCGGCCACCGACGAGGTCGCCGCATTCGAAGAGCTCGTGGGCAGCCACGGTGGGCTGGGCGGCTGGCAGACGAAGGCGTTCCTTCTCTATCCGAAGGACTGGCCGGAGGTGGGAGGCCAGCTCGTCGGCGCTCCAGCGGTCCATCGCCAGCTGGTGGCCTGGCTGGACGCGGCAGGACTGCGCAGACGCGGCTGAGGCGAAACGGCGAGCGAACGCGCCGGCGGTCTCGCCGCGTGGTCTGGTCGATCCATGGCGTCGCCGCGCGACACAGAGGAGACCGTCGTCCCGCTCCGTCTCGAGCGCGTGGGCGGGCGAACCCAGGGCTCGCGCGGGAGGTCAACGACGTTGGTCGCAGCGGGCCTTGGCGCGGTGGCCACCGACACCTGGATGACCTTCCCGACCTGGCACTGAAACGACGGTCGATGGGTCAGCCACGCACCGGCTGACGCTGGCGTTCGGGGCGAGCCGCGCTTGGGCCGCTCGCCCCGGTCGGGCAGGGGACGGCGATCGTGCCCTAGGCGCCCTGCGTGACCTCGTGGAGCGTATGTGCCTCGAGGCCGTGTGCCTCTCGGTGCACGCGCGCGGCGGTCTCCTTGTCGGGCGCGTCGACCAGGCAGAAGACCTTGCCGGCGGCCTCGTCGACCCAGTAGTGCTTGTAGTTGACGCCGTACTTGCCCTGGACCTTCAGGTCCGCCTCATGGGCACCTGCGACGTCGGCCGCCTTCACACCGGGAAGGTCATGAATATCGAGATACGTCGGCATGCCGACCTCCTTCTTCAACCCGAACGAACCTGAAGATCATCCTGCAGGAACTGTAGCGGGACAACGGGTCAAGGTACGACCGCGGGGTCGATGCGGTTTGGGGCCGCCGGTCCTACCCCGGGCCGGCCTGCTCGAGCGCGGACACGAGCTTGCGGAGCAGCCGCTGCAGCGTGTCGATCTCCCGGTCGTTGAAGCCGGCCAGCAGCTGCGTCTCGCTCTCCGTGTTGGCTCGGACCGCGGCGTCAACGAGCTCCGCGCCTCGGTCCGTCAGCTCGATGAGGACACCCCGTCGATCGTCGGGGTCAGGGAGACGAACGATGAGTCCGCGCCGCTCCAGACGATCGAGCCGACTGGTGATCCCGGCCGAAGAGAGCATCAGGCCGCGACCGAGCCTCGTCGGGGTGAGCCTGTGCGGCGGCCCGGCGCTGCGCAACGCGCTGAGCACGCCGACCTCGCCGCGATTGAGGCCGAACCGCCCGAAGACCTCCTCCTGGCGGCGTCCGAGGTAGAGCCCGAGGCGGGCGACGCGGGCCGTCACGTGGTACGCGCCCACGTCGAGGTCCGGGTACGTCGACGAGATGCCCTGGAGCACCTGGTCGGTGAAATCGCGTTCCATTGGCGGAGTATAGCTGGCCTCCTCTTGTGCAGAATGTATCACTGCGATATCTTACGTGCGAGAAACATACGTATGGTTGTCCGGGGCGGCGTCCGGCCGGTCCGTCATGAGGAGGAACGCTGACAATGAGCCGATCGGATGCCGGGGACGCGGAGCTGGTGGCGCGGATGATCGACGGTGACCAGGCCGCCCTCGGCGAGCTTTATGACCGGTATGCGGGTGCGGCATACGCGACAGCGCAGCGGTTGCTCGGCGACCCAGCCTCGGCCGAGGAGGTGGTCCAGGAGACGATGCTCGCGCTTTGGAACCGGGCCGAGTTGTACGACCCGCGCGTCGCCTCGCTCGGGGCATGGCTGGCCACGATCGCCCGCAACCGCGCGATCGATCGGCTCCGGGCACGGAGGCGCCGTCTCCCCGCCATGCCGCTGAGTTCGATCGTCGGTCGCAAACGTGACGACGACGACGCCCGAGCCGGCGATCGGGTCCTCGACCGCGGGCTGCTCGTTGCCGCGGCGGAACGCGAGCTTGAGCCATCGGCCGCCGGCGAGGCCGCGTGGCTTCGGATGACGCTCTTGAGCGCGATCGCGACCCTGCCCGCGCCTGAACGGCAGGTGATCGAGCTTGCCTACGCCGCCGACCTGACGCAGTCGGAGATCGCGGCCCACCTGGGCTGGCCGCTCGGGACGGTCAAGACGCGGACGCGACGGGCGCTGGCATGGCTACGGACGGCGGTCTCCGAGCCGCTCGGGCCGGATCGGGGCCTGCGCCCGGTCGAGGACGCGGCCACGAGCGCCTCGACTGCGTCCGGCCCCGGGCGGCAGCCGGCCGCCACAGGTGAGAAAGTCGCATCGGCAGGCGCCTGCGCGTGAGCCTCACGACACGCGAACCACCGCCCTGACCGGAAGGACCCGGGACTACTGTCCGAGGCTCAGGGCGAACGTCCAGCCATGCGCCTTCATCTCGTCGAGCGTATTCGTCACCTCCCCCCGATGACTCACCTCGACCGTGTAGGAGCCGACTTCGGGGACATCCGGGATCGAGAAGGTGAAGTCGCACTCGGTCGCGCTGCGGGACCCTCCCTCGAGCGTCGTCGCTCCTAGCAGCTTGCCGCCGGCGTCGAGGAGCGTCACCGGAGTTCCAGGTGCGATGTCGCTGTAGCCGCCTGTCCCCCGGCAGCCCGATCCGGCCGCCTCGATCAAGGGAGGGCTCTGCCGGCTATCGACAAGGATGTAATCGCCGCTGATCGTGTGTCGGGACGTCAGGGCACCCGACGCCAGAAGGGTCGCGCCGGCGCTGACGGCGAGAACGACGACGACGATCCCAACCGAGAGCGCGACCCGGATCGGGATCCGCCTGCTCCCTGATCGACGAATCCGTGGCCGCGCCATCAGCGTCGCACCCTCTTCATGGCCCGAGTCAATGCCCCATCCTGTCGTCATGACCTCGGTGGTGATTCATCTTCTCGCCTGGGCGGCAGTGTTGCTCGTCCTGACCGTTGCCGCGATCGTGATCGGGCTGCACCTCGTCCGGACCGACGTCGACCCGCTGGTCGACGGGGTGATCCTTGCCGCGACTACCTTCGTGACGATCGCGACCCGCCCGAGTTGGTCCGGCCCGGCGACCGTCCTGACAGCCGGGGTGGGGCACGACGGTCTTCGCGCTGGGCACGTTCGCGTCGGCGACGTGGCCCGCGACCCGGCGGATCTTCGGGCTGATTGAACGTTCCGGGGCGCCCGGTCGTCAGTCTCATGTGATCGGATCGAAGTCGGTGCCTATGGTGGACGCCATGGACCTCCCCGGCGGGTCAGACGACGTTCGCGCCCGGCGCTTCACCGCGCTCGTCGATCGTCCGGCCCTGGACCGCGCCTACCGCATCGCCCGGCTGATCCTCGGCAACCCGTCGGAGGCGGAGGACGCCACCCACGACGCCGCGCTGGCGGCCTGGCGACGATTGGCGGAGCTGCGCGAACCGGAACGGTTCGAGGCCTGGTTCGGGCGGATCCTGGTGAACGCCTGTCGCGATCGACTCCGGGCTCGACGGCGGCTGCCGATCAGCGTGGACGTGAGCGGGGTTGGGCCGCTCCGCGACGCCCGATCGGCCGACCCGGCCGACGCCGTCGTCCGCGAAGAGCTCCTCCGGAACGCCATCCTCTCGCTCAGCCCCGAACATCGCGAGGTCGTCGTCCTGCGCTATTACGCCGACCTCACCGTCGAGCAGATCGCCGAGCGGACGGGCGCGAGGGTCGGCACCGTCAAGTCACGACTCCACTACGCACTTCGCCGCATGCGCGCCGAGGTCGATCCGAGCGGCGAAGGGAGGATCACCCGATGACCGACGAGCAGTCGCACCCCTCGCGACCGATCGATCCATTCGAGCAGGAGCTCAAACGGGTCCTCAGCGACGAGGCTGCCGCGGCGGCCCCGGAGCGGCTCGTCGCGCGGATCGCCTCGATCCCCGGCTCGGCACGACCCGGGGTCGTTCGGGCGGGTGGGGGCCGTGGGCGGCTCGGCGCGCGCTTCGCCGCGCTGCCGGCCTCGAGGTTCGGTCTTGGGCTGGCCGCGGTCGCCGCGGTGGCCGTCGCCATCGTTGCCGGCTCGCTCCTGCTCGGCGGGTTCGCTCCGCGTTCGAACGTCGGCAGCCCACCCAGCGGCCCGATCGCCGGGTCGCCGTCGGCCGGCGCCGTGGGTCCGGCGCCGACGGCCGCCTCGCCGTCCTCGGGCCCGATCGGCGGGCCGATCCCGGCGGACTTCCAGCCCGCCTCGGCCAGCTTCACGAGCGCGGACGATGGCTGGGTGCTCGGGACCGCCACCTGCGCCGGCGCCCCGTGTGCGTCGATCGTCCGGACGACGGATGGGGGACGTGCCTGGTCGAGCCTCCCGGCGCCGGACGCGGCGGTCGCAGCCGGCGGGTCAGGCACCGCCGGCGTAAGCGGCCTGCGATTCGCCGACGCGCTCAACGGCTGGGCGTTCGGTCCAGACCTGTGGGCAACGCATGACGGCGGGGCGACCTGGAGCCCGGTCAGCCTGCCGGGCTCGTCGACGGATCGCCAGGTCATGACCCTCGAGACCGCGTCCGGCGTCGTCCACGCGGTCTACTTCGACGGCGGCGCGACGGGCACGCTGACGATCGCGACGAGCCCGGTCGGCACGGACGACTGGGTACGCTCGCCGACGACGGTGGAGCTCGGGGCGGGGCCCGTGCCGAATCCGCAGCTCGTTCTCTCCGGCACGGCGGGTTGGCTCATCGAGGTGGACCGCGTGGTCGTCGACGGCTCCCGCCTTATCGCCGGGGCCTGGACCCCCTGGCAGCCGCCGTGCGCGGCGGGCGAAGGGCCGGCGAGGCTGGCGGCCTCAAGCCCGTCGGACCTCGTCACCGCCTGCGACGTCGGGCTCTGGTCGACGCCGGCCGGCGTTCATCTGTACGCCTCATCCGACGGGGGAGCGACGTTCACGGAAGTCGCGTCGACCGTGCCGGTCTCGAGCATCGAGGAGGTCGCCGCGCCGGCTCCGGGGACCGTCCTGGTGGCCGGCGGCCTGGCCGCCGGCGGGTCGGCGATCGTCGGTTTGTTCGACGGCGGCACCACCTGGACCCAGGTCCAGGCCTTCCAGGGCGCCCGGTCGACCGGCCTCGCTTTCACGACGGCCCAGGACGGGTTCGCGATCGGCCCATCCGGTGACGGCACGTCCGAGTTGCTGATCACCCGCGACGGCGGCCGGACCTGGTCGGTCGCGCCGATCACCGGTGGCTGATGCCGCCGGGCCCGCTCAGTCCGGGGCTTCCGGCTGCCAGCCCAGCACATCGCGGGCCAGGCGGTTGCTGACCGGGCCGCCGTCGTCGACGATGTTGTAGATGCCGCGGACGGATCGTTCAGCGGTTACCGACCGGGCACGCTACGGGTCGTCAGGCTGGTGGAGCGGCACCCGCAGGGCCACCGGGTCGCCGAGCCACGATGTGGCCGGGGTGGCCCAGTACCTGGCCATCGCCTCGAGCCGCGGCGCGTAGGTCGCGCGAGCGGCCTCGAATGCGGGCCACGCGTGGTCGCGGGCCTCGAGCGTGTACCCGGCTTCCTCGAGGCGTGCGCAGGCGGCATCGAAGTCCGAGCGATCCAGGAGGGTCGCATCGCCGGAACGAAAGCCGATGTTGAAGATGTCCTCCACCAGGTGCGTGCCGACACGCTTGACGAGCTTGGCTTCCCCGCGCGGCACACCGTCGATCGTGGTGAGCACGAGGCTGGCCGCGTCGAGCACGGAGCCCAGGGCACTGATCCAGGAGAGGTTGTCGTGGCTCGAGCGAAAGAAGCCCAGCAGCGGGTACGCGACATGAGAGTCGAGGACCTCGACCGCCCAGCGCTGCCACTCGATGAACAGGTCCGGAATCCTCTCCACGAGTCCGAGCTGGGCATAGGTCTCGAGGAGCGCGACGGCCGATGGCGGGGCTCCCGCCGCTGCCTGGAGGGCGACGACCTGGACCTCTCGACGCTGGTAGGAGCCATAGAGCGAGAACAGGAAGGTCACGACCAGCGCCACGGCACCGAGACCGCTTACCGCGGCGGCGGTGATGATGATCCGGGCCGGCGCTCCATCCGCCACGATGTCGCCGAATCCCAGGGTCAGGACGGAGGTGGCCGCGAAGTACAGGGTGCTGCCGAGGTCGGACGGGACGGGCCGCAGCTCGTCGCGCAGGGCGAACAGGATCAGGCCGTACCCCACGATCAGGGTGACCAGCCACGCGCCAAGCAGAGCGACGGTGGCCGCAGGTGCGAACAGCCCAAGCACCCTGTCGTATGACCTGCCCGGCCGGCCGTCCCGAATGGCCCGCAGGCCGCGCCACGAGCCGCGGACCAGGTAGCGGCCGATGCGAAACCAGCCGGGCGTCGGACGGGGGACGACCACGGTCTCGAACAGATCCCAGTAGGTGAGCGCCAGCAGGAAGAGGCCCAGGGCGAACGCGACGGCTTCCATGGCTGCCGATCATCGCACGCCGGGATGCCGCGCTGGCGAGGGCCGATGCGGTGCCGATGCACCGGCGCGTGCACGACGGACCGCGCATCGGCTACCCTGCGCGAGTTCGTAGCTTGCAGGGACTTCACCCGAAGATGACGTGCGGCAACTGCGGATCGGAGAATCGCGCGGGGCGCAAGTTCTGTTCCGCTTGTGGCGTGGCCCTTGCGATTGGCTGCCCGGCCTGCGGTGCGGCGAACGAGCCCGGCGAGCGCTTCTGCGGCGAGTGCGGGTCGTCGCTGCCGGCCACGAGCGGGCCCACCTCGGCGACATCCGCCGCCCGCACCGGCGCGCCCGAGGGAGCGTCGGCCGAGAAGGCCGCCGAGCGGCGCCTCGTCTCGGTCCTGTTCGCCGACCTCGTCGGCTTCACCCCGTTCGCCGAGGAGCGCGACGCCGAGGACGTGCGGGAAACCCTGACCCGCTACTTCGATCTCGCCCGCGAGGTCATTGAGCGCTATGGAGGCACCGTCGAGAAATTCATCGGCGACGCCGTGATGGCCGTCTGGGGCGCTCCGATCGCGCGCGAGGACGACGCCGAGCGAGCCGTGCGGGCTGCCCTGGACCTGGTCAGCGCGGTGCACTTGCTCGGCCCGTCCGCGCAGCTGCGAGCCGGCGTCGTGACCGGCGAGGCCGCCGTCACCATCGCCGCCACGAACCAGGGCATGGTCGCGGGCGACATTGTCAACACGGCGTCACGACTCCAATCCGTCGCACCCCCGGGTGGGGTGCTGGTCGGGGAGGGCACCTTCCGGGCCGCGTCCAAGGCGATCGCTTTCGAGGAAGCGGGCGAGCAGGTCCTGAAGGGCAAGGCGGCGCCAGTTGCGGCGTGGCTCGCCTTGCGGGTCGTCGCCGAGCGCGGCGGCCGCGGACGGGCGGAGGGGCTCGAGGCGCCCTTCGTGGGCCGCGACGACGAGCTTCGTCTCCTCAAGGATCTCTACCACGCGGCAGCCCGCGAGCGGCGCGCGCGGCTGGTGTCCGTGATCGGGCCCGGCGGGATCGGGAAGAGCCGGCTCGCCTGGGAATTCGAGAAGTACCTCGATGGGATCGTTGGCACGATCTGGTGGCACCACGGCCGTTCGCCGGCCTACGGCCAGGGCATCTCGTTCTGGGCGCTCGGCGAGATGATCCGCGGTCGGGCCGGCCTCGCCGAAACGGCGGACGAGGCCACCACTCGCAGCGCGATCGCCGACATGCTGGCCAGGCACGTTCCAGACGACAGCGAGCGGCGCTGGATCGAGACAGCGGTGCTCGCTCTGCTCGGGATCTCCGCCGGTGAGAGTGCGCCGGACCAGTTGTTCGCCGCGTGGCGCACGTTCCTCGAGCGCCTCGCCGCGAGCGGCTCGGTGGTTCTCGTCTTCGAGGATCTTCAGTGGGCCGACAGCGGACTGCTCGACTTCATCGATCACCTGCTCGAGTGGTCGCGGGACCAGCCGATCTACGTTCTCACGCTCGCCCGCGCGGAGCTGCTCGAGCGGCGGCCGGAGTGGGGCGCTGGACGGCGCAACTTCCTGAGCCTCGGGCTGGAACCGCTGCCCGAGCGGGCGATGCGCGAGCTGCTGACCGGGCTCGTGCCGGGGCTCCCGGAGGCGACGATGCAGGCGATCGTCGCCCGGGCGGACGGGATCCCGCTCTACGCGGTCGAGACCGTCCGGATGCTCGTCGCCGACGGCCGCCTGCGCGAGGCGGATGGTTCGTACGACATCGTCGGCGACCTGTCGAGCCTGGCCGTCCCGGAGTCCCTCACGGCGCTGATCAGTGCGCGCCTCGATGCCCTCGATCCGGTCGACCGGTCGCTCCTCCAGGACGCCGCCGTGCTCGGTCAGAGCTTCACCCTCTCCGGGCTCGCGGCCGTATCCGGGCGCGAAAAGGCCGAGATCGAGCCACGCCTGACCGGGCTTGCCCGGCGCGAGATCCTGGCGTCACGTTCCGACCCACGTTCGCCCGAACGGGGCCAGTACGCGTTCGTCCAGGCGCTCATCCGCGAGGTCGCCTACAACACGCTGACGAAGCGAGACCGGCGCGAGCGCCACCTCGCGGCGGCCCGCTTCTTCGAGAGCCTTGGGACGGACGAGCTGGCCGGCGCGCTCGCCGGCCAGTACCTCGCCGCCCACCAGAACAGCCCTGCCGGGCCCGAGTCGGAAGGGCTGGCGATCCAGGCGCGGATCGCCCTGACGGGCGCGAGCGAGCGGGCGGCAGCGCTCGGCTCGCACGCTCAGGCGCTCGCGTTCCTGGACCAGGCCCTCGCGATCGAGGCCGACGCCGACCGCCAGCCCGAGCTCCTGGAGCGAGCGGCGGCCGAGGCGATGGCGGCTGGCCTCTACCAGCGGACCGTGGAGTTCTCGAGCCAGGCGGCTGCCGCCTACGAGGCGCGCGGCGATCGCCACGGCGAAGCGCGGATGACGGCCGCACAGGCCCGGGCGCTGGCGACTTCGCTCCGCATGGACGAGGCCGAGCGACTCATCCATGCCGCGATGGAACGCTTCGCCGACCTCGTCGGGCGGCCCGAGCACGTCGAGCTTACGCTCCGGCTCGCTCAGACGTACTGGCTCCGGGACGAGCTCGAGAACGCGGTCACATGGGCCGACCGGGCGCTCGATGCCGCGGAACGGATCGACCTCGTCTCCGCGGTGGTGGACGGGCTGATCATCAAGGGCGGGGCCCTCGGCTACGTCGGCCGTGGCTACGAAGGCGTGAGCACGATGCAAGGCGCCCTCGCCCTCGCGGAGGCGCACGGCCTGACGCTTGGCGCATTGCGCGCCCAGGCGAACATCAGCGACGCCCAGATCGCGCGCGACCCGCGGGCGGCGGTCGCGACGGCCCGGGCCGGTCTCGTCGAGACGCGCCGGCTCGGCCGTACCGACTACCTCGGCGTGCTCGTGATGAACGGGGCGTACGGGGCATACCGGACCGGCGAGTGGGACTGGGCCGTTGGCCAGGCCGCCGATCTCGAGATGGCGGCGCTCGAGGATGCCGACCGAATCTCGGCCAGCGCGATGAGCGTGATGATCGGCGCCGCCCGTGGCGAGTCGGTCGTGGAACGCCTGGTGGAGATCGACCGGATCGTCAGCGGCGGTTCGGATGTTCAGGCGAAGGCGGTCCTCCGCGACATCGAGACGAACACCGCGTTTGCCCAGGGCCGCCTCGATGCGGCCTATGACGGGGCGATCGAGGTGGCCGGGATGATGGCCTGGCTCGCGCCGACCGCGTTTCTCACCGCCGCACGCTGCGCGCTCTGGTCGCGCGACGTGATCCGTGCCCGCGACGCGCTCGAGCGGCTCGAGGCGACAACCCATGGTCCGGCGATCAGCGCCGGTCGGCTGGAGATCGGGGCGGGCCTGCTGGCGATCGAGGGGGAGCGTCCCGCGGCGCTGGGTCTGTATCGAGAGGCGCTCGAGGCGTGGGCCGGGCTCGGCCTGGCCTGGGACGTGGCGCTCACCGCGATCGACATGGCGATCCTCCTCGGACCCGATGAGCCCGACGTCGTCGCGGCTGCCCAGGTCGCTGCCGAAACCCTGGAGCGGCTCCGTGCAGCGCCCTTCCTCGAGCGGCTCTCGTCGGCGATGGGTTGGCGGGCCGATTCTCAGGCCGGCTCGGCTGTGGCCCCCGTCCAGCCCGAGCTTGCCCGGCCTCCGCTGGCTGCCCAGCCGCCGTCCGTCGGCGCCACGTCGGCGACGGCGCCGCGCGAGCCGGCGCCATGACGAGCGCCGCCAGCCTCGGCACTCGAGACGTGCTGGGCGAATGGAACGGCCCGCGGGACGCTCGCTAGGCCACCAGGTCACGCGTCCGGAAGACCCAGATCGCCAGGCCCCACGTCGCGAGCGCGACCACGCCGAAGAGCGCCAGCTCGCCGACGGGCAGAATCCCCTGGTCGATCGCGGACGTCGATCGCAGGTAGCGGAACGCACTCAGGGTCCCCAGCCAGTCGAGATCGACCTGCAGCTTGGAGACGGCGTCGAGCAGGTACATCGCCAGGAGTCCGCCGACCACGACGCCCGCGCTGGTGGCGCGGCTCAACGTGATCACCGAGAGCAGCGTCGTGAGCCCGGCGAGCGCGCAGGCAAAAAGGAACAGGATCGGCACCTCGATGAGGAAGCGGCCGGGATCGAAGCCGGCGCGGACGACCGCACCAACGACGAGTACACCGCCGACGGCGGCCACGGACAGCACGCCGAGCACGAGAACCTGGCCGGCGATTCCGGCGGCAAGATATCGCACACGGTCCACCCGGGTTGCCAGCGGCAGCTCGATGAAGCCACGATCGAGATCGGCTGCCACCATGCGTGTGCCCAGGATGGCGCCGGCGATCGCCGCGACGATCGGCCAGAGCATGCTGGCGATGTAGGTCTGGAAGAAGGTGCCGTGGTCGGAGAGGCTGCCCTCCAGGCCAAAGGCCGCCAACAAAGGCTTCGGGAAGGCGGCCATGTAGTCGTTCATCAGCTTGGCGTTGTCCCGAATGAACGGATAGAAGGCAGCGATGAACGCGCCGTAGACGAGCACCACGACCGTCAGCCAGAACGTGAGCGACCGGTTGCGGCGGAACTCCAGGCGAAACACGGTGCCGGTCATCGCAACGCACCGCTTTGTGCGGCAGCGCCCGGCGTGGTCTCCGGAGCCGGACCTTCGTAGAAGCCGAGGAAGACGTCCTCGATGTCGGGCGTGGCGATCGACACATCACGGACGTCGAGCCGGGCGATGCGCCGGAGGATCTCGTTGACCTCGCCCTGGACCATGAGATGGACCATCTGGCCACTCACCGCGAGCACCCGCACGTTCGGCAGCGCGAACGTCTCGGGCGCCGGGACGGAGCCGAGCAACAGGTTGACCGATCTCCAGTGCGACGCCAGCAGCGCCTGGACGGAGGTCAAGTCGACCAGCCGGCCGTCCCGGACGATCCCCACGCGATCGCAGCTGCGCTCCACTTCGGGCAGGTTGTGCGACGACAGGAAGACCGTACGTCCGGCAGCGCGGGCCTCGGCAACCAACACCAGGAACTCGCGCTGCATGACGGGATCCAGGCCGGAGGTGGGTTCGTCCATCACCAGCAACCGCTCATTGCCCATGAAGGCCTGGATCACGCCCACCTTCACACGATTGCCTCGCGACAGCTTCTTGATCGGAACCGTCGGGTCGAGCTCGAGTCGCTCCGCCAGCCGCCGCCAGGCACCTCGTTCGAGGCCACGAAGCTGGGCCAGCACGTCGAGCTGCTCGGCGGCCGGGAACTCCCCGAGGTAGGAGGGTTCGCTGCCCACGAACGCCACGTCGCGATGGGCCATGGCAGCGTCGTGCCAGCAGTCGCGGCCGAAGATCGTCGCCCCGCCGTCGCTCGGGCGCAGAAACCCTAGGAGCACGCGGATGGTCGTCGTCTTGCCGGCCCCGTTGGGGCCGAGGAAGCCGAACGCCTCGCCCTCGGCAACGTCGAAGGTGAGGTCCACGACGCCCCGTCGCGCGCCGTACCGGCGGGTCAGGTGGTTCACGCTGATCGCCGACGTCACGATGGCTGGCTCCCTGACCTCCGCCGGCGCGGGGCGAGTCGTCGCTCCCGCCTAGTCGAGGACATCGATGTTGCGGGCGCTGCACATCTCCTTGAGGATCCTCGGCCAGACGCTCACGCTGACCTCGCCGAGGTGCGCCTTCTTCAGGAGCAGCATCTGCGTTCGCGACTGGCCGATCCCGCCACCGATGCTCAGCGGCAGCTCGCCATTCACGATCCCGCGGTGATAGGGGAGCTCGAGCCAGTCGAGCTGGCCGGTGAGCTGGAGCTGCCGGCAGAGTGTGGCGGCGTCCACGCGGACGCCCATCGACGTCAGCTCGTGGCGGCGCTTCGTGACGGGGTTCCAGACGAGGATGTCGCCGTTCAACCCATGCAACGGGCGTCCGTCGGCTGAGGTCGTTTCGGTCGCCCAATCGTCGTAGTCGGCCGCGCGCATCTCGTGCGGATAGCCGTCCGCCAGCGTCCAGCCGATCCCGATGATGAAGACGGCGGGGAACTCCTGGAGGATCAGCGTCTCACGCTGCTTGCGCGGGAGGTCCGGGTACCGCGCCAGCAGATCCTCGGCATGCATGAAGACGAGGTCTTCCGGCAGGTCGGGGTAGCGATCCGTGACCAATTGCGGGTACAGCTCCTGGATGTGCTGCTCCGCTCCGCGGAGCACTTTCCAGATCGAGCGGACCGTCTGGATCAGGTACGCCAGGTTCCGCTGTTCGGGCGTGATGACCCGCTCCCAATCCCACTGGTCGACGTAGACGCTGTGGTCGTGATCGAGGAAGTAGTCCTTGCGGACCGCTCGCATGTCGGTGCAGATGCCCTCACCCACCTTGCAACCGAACTGCTTGAGCGCGGACCGCTTCCACTTGGTCGCGGCTTGCACGACCTGCGCGTCGATCGGATGCTGGCCCCGGTCGTTCGAGATGTGGAAGGTGATCGGCGTGCGCGATCCATCGCGATCGAGCATGTCGTTGACGCCCGACTCGGCGTCGACGATGAGCGGTACCTGGACCATCATCAGGTTCAGCTCGTGGCACAGGTGTGCCTCGATGTAGCCCTTGACCTCGAAGATCGCCTGCTGGGTCTCCCGCGGTGTCAGGAGTGGCTGATAGTCGCTGGGCAGGACGTGCTCTAGCTCCCCGTAGTCGCCGATGCCCGGGCCCGCGAGGTCGGCTTCCTTGCCGGCATCGGTTTTGATCGCAGCCATGTCATCCCCTTTGCCGATGTCATCGAGGCGCGTGAGGCCATCGATCCACGTCGGCTCATCGTCGGAGGTGTCCCCTTCGATCGCGAGTGCCGATCAGCCTCTCGTGGGAGGCCGGTTCGCCCCTCATAGGGCCGGCCACGAGCCGGGCCGCCAGAAGCGGGTGGATGAGCCGCTCCTGCTATCGTGCGGCCGTGGCTGTCAACGTCATCGCCCCGATGCGCTACGGGTCGACCTCGGAGCCGGGGCCGATCGTCGCGACGTGGCTCGGCCGGATCCGCTACCACGAGGCCCTCGTGCTCCAGAAGCACCTCGTGGCCGAGCGGGCGGAGGACCGGATCGCCGATCAGCTGCTGTTGCTCGAGCATCCGCCGGTCCTGACCCTTGGCCGCAACGCCGACCCGGGCCACATCCTCGCATCGCCCGATACCCTGCGCGCCCGCGGCATCGAGGTCGTCCAGGTCGAGCGCGGCGGCGAGGTCACGTACCACGGCCCCGGGCAGCTCGTTGCCTATCCGATCCTGGCGCTCGCCCGCCGCGGCCTGATGATCCGGCCCCTGGTTCGGGCGCTCGAGGCGGCCCTCGTCGCGACCTGCGCCGCGCATGGGGTCGCCGCCGGCCGGCGCGACGGCCACCCCGGGTGCTGGTGCGATCCTCACGTCGCCAATCCACGCAAGATCGGGGCGCTCGGCCTGCGCGTCGAGCGGGGCATCACCTACCATGGGATCGCCCTCAACGTGACGGTCGATCTCGCCGACTTCGAGCTGATCGATCCATGCGGTATGCCGGGCATCGCGTCGACCTCGATCGCCGCCGAACGCGGAGATCGCACCGCGCCGCCCTCGACCGACTCAGTCGAACGAGCCGCGGCCATCTTCGCCCGCGCCTTTGCAGGCCTGCTCGGCGCGTCGCTCGAAGGGATCTGACCTCGTGGCCGCAGGCTTGTTCGAGCTTCGAAAGGACCCCATCACCGGCTGGTGGGTCGCGACGGTCGTCGATCGCGCCTTTCACCGAGACCGGTTCGCGCGCGCCGCCGAGCCGGTCGACGATCGGGCCGAGGGCTGCGCGAACTGCTCGATCCCGGAGGGGGAGGGTGTCCGGCTCCGGATGCTCAAGGACTTCGCCTTTCACGTGGTCGGGACCGGCGACGACGCCCGCGAGCTGGACCGCTCCATCGCCCAGGTCCCGCTTTCCCAGGCCAGGGCGACCGGCAGCTGGCGGACGATCGTCGCGCCGCCCGGCGAGCACCGCCCGCTGCACGCCGTCGGCAACGACCTGATCGAGGCCCTCGTGGGTCGCGCGCGCGACGCCCTTGCCGACGCACGCGCCTCCGGCCACACGGACTACCTCCAGGTCGTCCAGAACTGGGGCGCTCAGGCCGGCGCCCGGACCAATCATCTCTGCCTGGACCTGTACGACCTCCCCCAGATCCCGCATCGCATCGCAGAGGAGATGGGCGGCGCCGCCCGGTTCGTGATCCGCGAAGGCGAGTGCCCGTTCTGCCGGCTCGTGCGGGAAGCCTCGACCGAGCCAGACCGGCTCGTCTGGGACGATGCCTCGAGTGTCGCCATCGCGCCCTATGCCTCGCGCTCCCCGTTCGAGGTGTGGATCCTGCCGCGCGATCATCAGGCGGACTTCGGGCGGGCGACCGCGTCGGACATCAGCGCAACCGCCGAGGCGCTTCGCCAGGTCCTGTCGCGGCTCGCCACGAGCCTGGATGGCCCGCCCTACAACCTGGTCCTGCACAGCGCCCCTCTGCGTGAGCAGATCGACGCGACCTATCACTGGCACTGGGAGATCCATCCCAGGCTGCGCGAGATTGCCGGCCTCGAGCTGGGCACCGGTCTGCCGGTCAATCCCGTCTCGCCCGAAGACGCGGTGGACGAGCTCCTTGGGCGAGCGGAACTGAAGGGGGGTGGCACGGGTTGACGGGTCGCGCGCCTGGCGGGCGTCACACGCCGACGAGGCCCCTCGTCATTGGGCCGACGAGCGCGCGCCGCCCAGCCTTCGCGCTCCCTGGCTTCCTCCGCACGGAGCATGTGTGGTCGTCGATTTCCAACTCGCTGACAGCTGCGATCCCCACGGCCGCCCGTTCCACACCGGACCGCGAGGTGTCGCCATGAGCGGCACCTGGGATCGCGACGAGGCGGCGGCTTTCGTCGAGGCCCTCTTCGCCAGGCACCACGCCGAGATCTACGCCTACCTCCTGCGGATGCTGCGTGAGCCCGAGCTGGCCGCCGACCTCACCCAGGACGCGTTCATCAAGGCGTACCGGAGCTACGAGACCCTCGAGAGACCGGAGAACGCCCGGGCCTGGCTCTACCAGATCGCTCACCGCGTCGCGCTCGACGAGATCCGCCGCCGGAAGATCATCAGGTTCTTCCCGTGGACCGGCGAATCGCCCGGGTCTGCTCCGTCCGCCGAGCACCTGGTCATGGAGACGCGCCTGTCGAGCGACATGCAGCGGGCCCTCGCCCGGATCCCGGAGCGACAGCGGTCGGCGTTGCTGCTCGCCGAGCTCCACGACCTGACGGGTCTCGAGCTGGCGGCAGCCCTCGGCGTCAGCCATGTCGCCGCCCGGGCGTTGCTGACCCGGGCTCGCGAGAGCCTGCGGCAGGCGCTTGCCGCCGAACGGGACGAGGCCGTCGGCCCAGGTCGGGCCGCACCGCGGGAGGGCTCGCGATGAGGCGGTTCGGACGCATGGGACCCCAGGCGGATCAGCGGGCGTCAGCGCACGAGCGGGCCCGGACCGGCGCCGCCGAGCGACTCGACGCACCGCTCGAGCCGAGCGAAGCCGCCTGGCTCGACGCTCACCTGGCGGCCTGTCCGGTGTGCCGGGCGATCGCCGACGCGTACGCCGCCGACCGCCAGGAGTTGCGTCGCCTGCGCGACGAGATCGCGGAACCGCCAAGGGACCTGTGGGCTCGAACGGCGGCGGGGATCGAGCGCGAGGCAGCGGCCCGCGGACGCGCTCGCTCCCTGGCCGGACCGGACCCGGCGCGCTCGCGACCCCCCGCGCGGTCGCGCCCCCCCGTGCGCTCGCGACCCGCGATCGGCGTTCTCTCGGGACTTGCCGTCGTGGCGGTGGTCCTCATGGCAACCGCGCTCTCCGGCGGGTTCCTTGGCAACTTCGGCATGTCGCTCGCTTCGGCCCATCCGGGGGGAAGCCAGGCCGCCAGCCTTGGGGCGGCCCCGACTGCCATCGCGGTCGGGGCCGGCCAGGTCCGCTGGCTCGGCGTCCGTGACGACGGGGCGTTCGCCTATAACGTCGCCACCATCAACGCCGTCTGCCCGCTCGATCGACAGCCCGATTGCGCCCCGTTCGCCGACGGCAACGCCCGGCGGGTGACGCTCACGGCAATGCCGAAGTTCGTCTACCAGTCGCCGGTCGACGACCAGGCCGTCGTGGTCGGCACGGATGCGGCAGGTACGGACGCGGTCATCGTGGTCGCCTTGCCGGCATCGGAGGCACCGACGCCAACGGAGACCGCCGCGGCTGAAAGCGTCGAGCCGAGCGCTACCGCCACCATCGAGCCGAGTGCCCCGTCCAGCGAGGCGCCGACCGTCTCGCCGTCCGCGGGTCCGACGGCGAGCGAACCGGCATCCCAGGAACCGCAACCGGGTGACAGTGCCAGTCCAGCGCCGACCGTCGGGACAGCCGTCGCGATCATCACCAACGTCACGGTCGTCGGCCGCGGTGCCGGGTATTCGCCCGACGGCGCCTGGTTCGCGTTCAGCGCCCGTCCCGCGGACGGCTCGGCAGGGCCGGACATCTACGTCTGGCACGTCGGCGATCCGGTGGCCGTGCCCGTGACGTCCGATCACGCGAGCGTTGTCGCGTCGTGGGTCGGCAACCAGTTGCTCGGCAGCCGGACCACACTGAATACGGTGGCGTCGCCGGATGCCAGCCCGCTCGTCGATGGATCCGCCGTCCCCGAGCTCAGCGCGTCGCCCACAGTCAGCCCATCCGCCGATGCCTCAGCGTCGTCGGAGCCGGCGCCCGCACCCGAGTTCGCCGCCCAGACCTTCCTGATCGATCCGTTGACCGGCCTCGAGACGCCCATGCTCGGGGCCGACTGGCAACCGGTCGTGGACCCGACCGGCGTCTGGGTCGCGGCCTGGGAAGGGACCGTGCGGACCGGCCCCGACGGCTTCTCAATGGTCCCCGCGACCGGCCGCCTGGTCATCCATGCGTTCCAGGCGCTTCCAGGCCCGAACGCGAGCCCGGAGCCGAGCGAGGGGCCGAGCGACGGCCCGACGGATGCGGTGAGCGATCAGCCGGTCCTGCCCGCCGACGTCTCGCCTGAGCCCAGCGCGACGCCGTCCCTCGAACCGCAGGTCGTGGCCGAAGGCCCGATCGCCGAGTTCGATGCCAGCTGGGACGACACGGGCACCTGGCTCGCCATCTGGCTGGCTGACGCGGTTGACCCGTCGATCGGACGGCTCAGCCTCGTCCACGTCGACCCGACGACAGGCCTGATCGATCGGCCATCCGGGGCGCCGCAGGATGTGCCGGCGCTGCCTGGCTTCTCGATCGGCACCGGGCGGCTGGCCTGGGCCACGCCACCGGGACAGGGCGGCGAGGGCAGCCGGATCCAGATCGTGGCATGGACCGAGGATGCGGTCGGTGCGGTCGAGAGCGTGCCGGTCGAGGGCGCCATCGTCGTCCAATAGCCCGGCCGGCCAGGGCGGCCGATCGAGGCGTCGCCGCCTCCGCGCGCTCGCTCACGCACACGGAGTGCGCTCGCTCTCGTGCTCGGCGGGCTCCTTTCGCTCGACACGCCCTGGCCGGCCGGGCGAGTGAGCCGCGGACCAGGGCGGCCGAT
>JBGPIH010000016.1:0-30234 GCA_041484785.1 Candidatus Limnocylindria bacterium | reverse complement strand
GGCTGCCGGCGGGACCGAGCGGCCCGGCTACCCGCCCCGGCCCAACCATCCCTGGAACCGTCCAGGGCCCAAGGCCCCGAGTCGGGCCATCCTGACAGAATCACTGAGCAGATGACCTGACAAAGTCACTGAGCAGCGACAGGAAGCGGCAAACGGGTGCACCGTTGGCCGAGAATACGACCCGACTGCCGACCGACCGCATGGAGACCGCCGATGCCTCGCCTGACCAGGATCTACACGAAGACCGGCGATGCGGGGATGACCGGCCTGGGTGGCGGGCAGCGCGTGCCCAAGGACTCGCGCCGCGTCGAGACCTATGGGACGGTCGACGAGCTCAACTCGCAGATCGGGCTGGCCCTCGCGATCGGGCTCTGTGAGCGCCTGACCTCGGTATTGCCGGCGATCCAGAACGAGCTGTTCGACCTCGGCTCGGACCTGGCGACGCCTGCCGCGAGCCAGGCGCGCCACCCGGTGCCGACGATCGAGGTCCGCCACATCGAGAAGCTCGAGGCGCTGATCGACGAGCTCAATGACGTCGTCGGGCCCCTCGCCAACTTCCTGCTGCCGGGTGGATCGCCCGGCGCGTCAGCGCTTCACGTCGCGCGAACCGTCTGCCGTCGCGCCGAGCGCCAGGCGACGGCGCTGGCTCGCGACGAGCCGATCGGCCCGACCGTGCTGCCCTACCTCAATCGCCTCTCCGACGCGCTGTTCGTCATGGCGCGCTACGAGAACCACGAGCGGGGGGTTGCCGAGCCGCTGTGGCGTCCGGGCCTGTGAGGCCGACGGTCACCCGCGCGGCGGCCGGGCCCCGGCCCAACACCCAGGCCAGCCCGCCGTCGATCCGGAGCACCGCCGGCTCGCCCGCGACGAGGCAGGCGTAGTCGCCGTCGGGCGGAAGGGCGATCGGCAGGTCGAAGGTGAGCCGCCGACCGGCCCGGCCATTGCGCTTCAACGCGCCCGTGAGCGTGACCGGACGCCCGAGCAGCGCGGCGGCCTCGGTGAGGTCGCCCGCGCCGATGGCCGCCCGGATCTCGGAGCTCCGGACCGGCCGCCCCTCCAGGCTGTACGGCTCGATCACGACGACGTCGAAGCGGTCACGCCGCCCAAGCGCGGCGAGCGCCTGGGGTGTCCCCTGCCGCTGGTACCCGAAGGCGGCATCGGGGGTCATGAGGAAGCCGCGCAGCTCCAGGCGAGCGCGAATCCGCTCGACGAACGCGTCGTACGGGGTCTGGCGGAGCGCGGCATCGAACGGCTGGACGACCGTCACGGCCACGCCGGCGGCGGCGAGCCGCTCGAGTCGCTCGGCGGGATCGAGCAGGAGCGGCGGCGCGTGCCCGGTCAGGACCTCGTCAGGATGGTGATCGAAGGTGATGACGGTCGGCCTGGCGTCGCGCGCGGCGGCCTCCGCCACCAGGTGCCGGAGGAGGTAGAGGTGCCCGAGATGGAGCCCATCGAACACCCCGACGACGACGAACGCGGGACCCAGTTGCGTTCGAAGCGCCTCGACCCGGCTGACGACCTCCATGCCCGGGTCAGGCGACGGTGAGGGCCGGCGGCGGCGTGACGAAGACCTTGTCCGGAGCCAGGCGACCAGCCGAGCTCGTCGCGATCGCCACCAGCGCCCCGTCGGGGCCGCGGAGCCGGTAGTGGTCGGCCTGTGCCGACACCCCGGCTGCCGGCCGCACGAACTGGCCGCGAGCGATGGCGGCGACCTCATCGGTCGAGAGCGCCACGATCGGAAACGCCTCGAGGCCCGTGTCGATCGGCCGAAGCAGCGGAACGAGCCCCGCGGGGCCGTCGGCGGCGGCCGCGCGGACATCGTCGAGGGGGATCGCCTCCGCGATCGTGAACGGACCCGATGCCAGCCGCGTCAACGCGCCGAGGTAGGCGGCGCTCCCGACGGCTTCGCCCAGGTCGCGGGCGAGCGCGCGGATGTACGTCCCGGCCGAGCAGCCCACCTCGATGATGGCGACCGGCTGCGCGGGATCCCGGTCGTCCCACGAGATCAGGGTCAGCTCGTGGATCGTGACCGCGCGCGACGCGAGCTGGACCGCCTCGCCGGCACGGGCCATCGCATAGGCGCGTCGGCCGCCGACCTTGATCGCACTGTACGCGGGCGGGCGCTGGAGGATGGGTCCGCTCAAGCCGGCCATCGCCGCCAGTATCGCCTCGCGTGACGGGGCCGGTCCATCGCTCGGCGTCAATTCGCCCTCGAGGTCGTTCGTGGTTGACGAAGCGCCGAAGCAGACGGTCGCGCGGTAGGCCTTTCGATCGGCCAGGTGGTACTCCACGACGCGGGTGGCGTGACCGAGGAAGACGGGCAGGACCCCGAGGGCAAACGGATCCAGGGTTCCGCCATGCCCGACTCGCCTGGTGGCGGCCAGGCGGCGGACCAGCGCGACGACGTCGTGCGAGGTGGGACCCGCGGGCTTCGCCACGACCAGGATCCCGTCGAGACCCGCGCCCAGCGACGACCGGGCCATGCCTAGCGGCTGACCTCGCCGACCAGCCGCGTCGCCTCGGCAAGGACGGCCGGCCGGGCCTCGGCCAGGAGTGCGGCGACCGTCGCCCCGGCGGCCCGGGCATGGCCGCCACCACCGAACCGGGCGGTCAGCACCGTGGCGTCGACACCGCCCGGACGGGTCCGCACGCTGATCCGCGTCGTCGGACCGGCCTCCTTGAAGAGGATCGTGACCTCGGCCGCCTCCGCCTGCGAGAGGAGGTCGATGATCCCCTCGGAGTGGGCGCGCTCGGCGCCCGTCTCGACCATGTCGGCCTCGGTCAGGCTCGACCAGACGATCCGTCCGTCGTCGGCGCTCTCGAGGCGATCGAGGACCCGGCCGAAGAGCCGAAGCTGGGCATCGGGCTTGGAGCGATAGAGGCGCCTCGAGATGTCCGAGAGCGGCGCTCCGGCCTCGACGAGAGCCGCCGAGACGGTCAGGGTGCGCGGCGTCGCGTTCGGATGGGCGAAGGTGGCGGTGTCCATGACGATCCCGGCCATCAGGTTGGACGCCAGCTCCCCGCCCCCCGCGGACAGGTCGACCGCGAGCCGGCCGGCGAGCAGCGCGACCATCTCGCAGGTCGCGGCGGCGGCCGGATCGATCCAGTCGGCGTCACCGGCGGCCTCGTTGGAGGCGTGATGGTCGATCACGACCCGCGGTAGCCGCTCGAACAACTCGGCATGGCGCGACCCGACGTTGCCGACCCGTTCGACCGATCCGCAGTCGAGGATGACCAGCAGGTCATAGCGGGCGGCTGGGTCGGGATCCGAGCGGAAGCGCTCCGACCCGGCCATGAACCGGTAGAGCGAGGGGATCGGATCGCTGCACAGCAGGTCTGCGCGTCCACCGTGGGCCTCGACCAGGGTCGCCACCGCGAGCGCCGCTCCAACCGTGTCGGCATCGGGGTTCTCGTGACTCACCGCGAGGGCGTGCCGGGCACCGCCGACGCGGGCCACGACGCGCTCCGGCACGGTCGCCAGGTACGGACCGAGGTCAACGGTCACGACCGCGCCCGTCGTGGGCCGTCGGGCCGCGGCGCTTCCCGCCGTCGCCGCGCCCGTGGCTCCGGACGTCGAGCGGCCGACGGCGGCTCCTCGGCCAGGTCGCCGGGGTGTGGGAGGCGCGGAACCGGCGTGGGCAGCGACTCGCCGAGCGGCGTGTCCACGTCCGGCAGCTCCCCGGCTTCCAAGTCGCTGAGCAGGCGGAGCACGCGGGTCCCCCGTTCCGCGGTGTCGTCGAGGTGGATGTGGAGATCGGGGATGCGCTTGATGCGCAGGCGCGTTCCCAGCTCGTGCCGCACGAACGGCATCGCACGGCGCAGGGCGGCGACGGTGGCATCGCGCTCGGCTGGCTGGCCGATGACGCTCACCCAGACCTTGGCGTGGCGCAGATCCGGCGTGGTCTCGACCGAGGTGATGGTCGCGAAGCCCACTCGTGGATCGGCCACGTCCCGCGTCACGATCGAGCCGATCTCCTGCCGAAGCAGCTCATCGACCCGCTCCGTTCTCTGGCTCACAGATCGGACGCCCGCCTGACTGAGCGGATGACGCGCGGATGGGGCGTCCGGGCGGCGACCACGGTCAGCCGGCCACGGCTCGGCTGACCGTCTGCGACGTGAAGCATTCGATCACGTCGCCTTCCACCAGGTCGTGGAAGTTGGCCAGGCCGATGCCGCACTCGTAGTTCGTGGCGACCTCGCGCACGTCGTCCCGGAAGCGGCGGAGCGACTCGATCTTGTCGGTGGCGATGACCTTGCCGCCGCGCCACACGCGGGCGCTGCCCCGGACGATCCGGCCGTCGGTCACGAACGACCCGGCGATCACCGTGTTCTTGCCGACCCGGAAGACCTGGCGAACCTCCGCTCGGCCCTCGACGACCTCGACGACCTCCGGCTCGAGCAGGCCCTTGAGGGCCGCGTCGATGTCGTCGGTCAGCTTGTAGATGATGTCGTACAACCTGACATCGACGCCCTCGACCTCGGCCGCCCGGCGGGCGGTCTCGGTGATCTTGGTGTTGAAGCCGACGACGATCGCGTCCGAGGCCGCCGCCAGCATGATGTCGTTGTCGGTGATGTCGCCGGCGCCCTGATGCAGCACGTTCAGGCGGATGTCGTCCTGATCGAGTTGCTCGAGCGCGTGGGTGATCGCACCGAGCGAGCCCGAGACGTCGGCCTTCAGGATCATCCGTAGTTCCTTGGCCTGGCCGGCCTGGATCTGGCTGTACAGGTCCTCGAGGGTGGCACGGCCACTCCCCTCCCCGCTGCGCGCGGCCGTCGCGGCCTTGCGGCTCTCGACCATCGCCCGGGCTTCCTTGTCGTCGGCGACCACTCGCAGGATGTCGCCGGCGGCCGGGACGTCGGCGAGGCCGAGCACGACCACGGCCGTGGCGGGGCCCGCCTTGGTGACCCGCTTGCCCTTGTCGTTCTCGAGCGCGCGGACACGCCCGAACGTCTCGCCGACGACGATGATGTCGCCGACCTTGAGCGTGCCGGTCTGGACCAGCGCGGTCGCCACGGGCCCGCGACCCTTGTCGAGCTCGGCCTCCACGATCGTGCCCACGGCCGACCGCTTCGGGTTGGCCTTGAGCTCCTGGAGATCGGCCACGAGCAGGATCATCTCGATCAGCGAGTCGATACCGACTCGGGTCTTGGCCGAGACGGGCACCATCGGCACGTCGCCGCCGTACTCCTCGACCACGATCCCGGCCTCGGTCAGCTCGGTCTTCACACGGTCCGGGTTGGCGTCCGGCTTGTCGATCTTGTTGAGGGCGATGATGATCGGGACCTTGGCCGCCTTGGCGTGGCTGATCGCCTCGAGGGTCTGCGGCATGACACCGTCGTCCGCGGCGACCACGACGACCGCGATGTCCGTCACTCGGGCTCCGCGCGCGCGCATCGCCGTGAACGCCTCGTGGCCCGGCGTGTCGAGGAAGACGACGCGCTTGCCCTCACGCGTCACCTCGCTGGCGCCGATGTGCTGGGTGATCCCGCCACGCTCGCCGGCGGCGACCTCGGTGGCCCGGATGGCGTCGAGCAGGCTGGTCTTGCCGTGGTCGACGTGACCCATGACCGTGACGATCGGGGCGCGCGGCTGCAGGAGCGAAGGATCGCCCTCCTCGAACAGGACCTCCTTGGTCGCCTCGGCGACGGGGCCGTCGGTCTCACCGTCCGCGCCGCTCGTGCCGGCCGCCTGGGCGGCCTCCGCCACTTCGTAGCCGAGCTCGCCCGCGACGAGAGACGCGGTGTCGCGGTCGACGAGCTGATTGATCGTGGCGAAGATCCCGCTCTTGATCAGCTCGCGGATGATGTCCGCCGGGTTGACGCCGAGCAGCTCGGCCAGCTCCTTGACGGTGATCGTGCCGGGCAGCTCGATCGCCCCGCGCTCGCGCGGATCGAGGACCTGCACGCCGGCCGGGCTGAACGCTCCTTCGCGGCGCGGTGGCTTCCGGGGCCCGCGCCGACCGCGGGTGCCGCTCCTACTCCTGGCCACGGGGTCCTCCTTCAACGGGATCATCGGTGAGGCTCCCGGCCAGCGACGTCCGCAGGTCGACCGGGAGAGGGGTTCGGAGTGCCCGGCTGAGGGCACCCTTGCTGATGGCTTTATCCAGGCAGGCCGCCGTGCGGCAGACATAGGCGCCACGACCCGCCAGGCGACCGGTCGGATCGACCGTCACCGCGCCGTCCGGTGTTCGCACGAGACGCATGAGGTCCCGCTTCGGGCTGACCGTCCGACAGGCGACGCAGGATCGATTTGGGACGTGCCTTCCGGTGGCCGTCCTTGATGCCCGGTCTACGACGCCACTCCTTCGGAGGGCGCCGCGGCCTTCCTTGGCGCGCGCTTCGGCTTGGCCGGGGCCGGGGCCGTCCCGGGCGCCGTGGGGTCCGCGGTCCCGGGCGCCGCCGGTTCGGCGGCGGCGGTCGCGACGGCCGACTTCTTCGTCACCCGCCTGGGCTTGGGCGCCACGGCGACTGGCGCGACCTCCCCGATGTCCGCCGGCGCGGGCTCGACCTTGACCGGTGCCTTTGCCGGGGCCGGCCGGGCGGCGGCGGCCGCCTCGGTTGCCGCCGCTCGGGCCTCGGCGACCGAAACGTCGCTGCGGATGTCGATCCGCCAGCCGGTCAGCCGGGCCGCCAGGCGGGCGTTCTGCCCCTCGCGACCGATGGCCAGCGAGAGCATCCGCTCGGGGACCGTGACGCTGGCGATGCGGTGCTGTTCGTCGATGTCGACCGAGATGACCTGGGCTGGGCTCAGGGCGTTGGCCACGAACACGGCCGGGTCGTCGCTCCATGGGATGACGTCGATCTTCTCGCCCGACAGCTCCGCGACCACGGCCTGGACGCGCGCGCCGCGCTGTCCGACGGTCGCGCCGACCGGGTCGAGGCCCTCCTGGCGCGACCCGACGGCGACCTTTGATCGGCTCCCGGCCTCCCGGGCGATGGCCTTGATCTCGACCGTTCCGCTGTGGATCTCGGGGACCTCGAGCTCGAACAGGCGCTTGAGGAACCCCTTGTGTGTCCGGCTCACGAAGATCTGCGGACCCTTGGTCGAGCGCCGGACCTCGAGCACGAACGCCTTGACGTTCTGCCCGATCCGGTAGTGCTCGAGGGCCGATTGCTCGGTGGTGGCCAGGATCGCCTCGACGTTCTTGCCGACGTCGAGGATGATCGCGCGCGGCTCGACCCGGTTGACCGTCCCGGTCATCAGCTCGCCCTCGCGACTGGCGAACTGGTCGAAGACCTGGTCGCGTTCGACCTCACGGATTCGCTGGAGGACGATCTGCTTGGCCGTCTGGGCACCGATTCGGCCGAAGATGTCGCCATCGAGCTGCTCGGTTTCGACCAGGTCGCCGATCGCCGCGTTCGGGTCATGCGCCCGCGCCTGTTCGACGGTCATCTCGGTGAACTCGTCTTCGATCTCGCCAACGACCCGGCGCGCGCGGAAAACACGGATCTTGCCGGTCTCGGCATCGATCCGGACGTGGATATCCTCGTCGCCCGCGACCCTGCGATAGGCCGACTGGATCCCGTCCTCGACGGCTCCGATGAGCTGCTCGCGGGAGATCTGCTTCTCGGCGTTGAGCTGGAGGAGGGCACCGACGAAGTCTCGACTCACGATGACCTCCGTTCGTTGTGCTATTCCGTGTGCCGCTCAAAAAAGAAACGTGGGGGTCACCCACGTCGCGGAGCGGCCGTTCAGTTCTCGCGAGTATACACCCGGGAGCGTGGACGCCTCAACGAACCACCGTCGAGACCGGCGACGGAAAGCGCTCCGTCACGTACGTCTCGAGGAGGTCGATGAACTCGGCGACCAGGGCGTCGCCGCGAAGCGTTCGGTCGAGCCGGCCATCGATGAAGACCGGTGCCACGGGGGCCTCGAAGGTCCCGGGCAGGCTGATCCCGATGTCGGCGTGCTTGGATTCGCCCGGGCCGTTGACGACGCAGCCCATCACCGCCACGCGCAGCTCCTCAACGCCCGGGTGCGTCTCGCGCCATTCCGGCATCCGTTCCCGGAGGTAGGCCTGGATCTGCTGGGCCATCTCCTGGAAGAAGGTCGAGGTCGTCCGGCCGCAGCCGGGACAGGCACTCACCTGGGGCAGGAACGAGCGCAGGCCGAGCGACTGGAGGACCTGCTGGGCGATCTCGACTTCGCGCTCGCGCGGCGCTCCCGGCTCCGGCGTCAGGGAGACCCGGATCGTGTCGCCGATCCCCTCGTTGAGCAGGATCGCGAGGCCCGACGTCGAGGCGACGATCCCCTTGTCGCCCATGCCGGCCTCGGTCAGGCCGAGGTGGAGCGGGTAGTCCGTGCGCGCCGCGAGCAGCCGGTACACGTCGACCAGGTCGCGGACGCCCGAGACCTTGGCCGACAGGATGATCCGATCGTGGCGCATGCCGGTCGCCTCGGCCAGCTCGGCCGAGCGGATGGCCGATTGCAGCATTGCCTCGATCATCACGTCGCGGACGTCGCGCGGCTCCGCGGAGCGCGCGTTCGCGTCCATCAGCTCGGTCAGGATCGACTGGTCGAGCGAGCCCCAGTTCACCCCGATCCGGACCGCCTTGTCGTTGTCGATCGCGATCCGCACGATCGTCGCGAAGTGCTCGTCGTGGCGCTTGGCGCCGACATTCCCCGGGTTGATCCGGTACTTGGCCAGGGCGGCGGCCATCTCCGGGTACTCGGCCAGTAGCTTGTGCCCGTTGTAGTGGAAGTCGCCGATGATCGGCACGTCCACCCCCAGGCCCCGGACCTTGCGAACGATCTCGGGAACGGCGACCGCCGCCGCCTCGGTATTGACGGTGATCCGCACGAGCTGCGAGCCCGCGTGGGCCAGTCGCGCGATCTGGATGGCCGTCGCGTCGGCGTCGGCCGTGTCCGTGTTCGTCATCGACTGGACCACGACCGGGTGCGCGCTCCCGACGAGCACGCCCCCGACGTCGACGCTGACCGTCGGCCGCCGCCGAGGCCGACGGTCGATCGGCTCGGTCACGAACCGCCGCCGAGGGTGCGGGCGATATCGAAGCCGGTGATCCAGATGATGAAGGCGAAGAGGAAGACGAAGCCCACGACGTAGGTCAGTCGCTCGGCGCGCAGGCTGATCCGCTCCCCGAAGATGCGTTTGAGGGTGACGACCAGCATCCGGCCGCCGTCGAGTGGCGGGAACGGCAGGATGTTGACCACCGCCAGATTGGCCGACAGGATTCCCGCCACGTAGAGCGTGATGATCGGCCCGAGCTGCCAGAAGATGTCGCCGATCTGGGTCGCGATACCGACCGGGCCCGCAACCGGGGGCGGCTCGGTTGGCCGGTTGACGATCGAATCGCCGAGCTGCCCTAGCCCGTCCACGATAAGTCCCAGGGCCCCGATGGTTCGCTGGGCACCCAGTTGCAGCGCGTCCCCGAACGCGTACCGGATGGAGCCGCTGGTGGTCGCGGCCACCGGACGCTCGATGCCGAGCGCTCCGTGGCCGGCATCGATCTCCGAGGGAGAGCGCAAGGTGACGCTGACCTCCTCGAGCGACCCGTCGCTGCGCTCGATCCCGAGACGGACCGTCTTGCCGGCGCTCGCCCGAAGGTCATCGAGGAGCGACGTCCCGTCGAACGCGCCACGGGCCCTGCCGTCGAGGCTGGCTACGACATCCCCGGACTGCAGACCCGCGCTTGCGGCCGGGGAGCCCGGCTGGACCGTGCCAACCCGGAATCCGATCGTTGGATCACCACCGAGTGCGATCCCGGTGAAGATCGCGAACGAGAGCACGACGTTCATGACGACGCCGGCGACCAGGATGAGGAGCTTGGTCGTGAGCCCCTGCGAAGCGAACGACCGCGGATCGACCGCGTCGTTGCCGTCCTCGCCTTCGAGCTTGACGAACCCGCCGATCGGCAGCCAGTTGAGCGTGTAGAGCGTCTCGCCGCGATTGCGCAGCACCCTGGCCCGAGGCGGGAAGCCGATCCCGAACTCCAGCACCCGGACCCTGGCCAGGCGGGCCGTGACGAAATGCCCGAGTTCATGGATCAGCACGAGCACGCCCAGGATCAGGATGAACAGGACGATCGTGATCAGCGACTGGACGAAGCCGGTCATCGCGGTGCCTCGATCGGACCCGCGGCGAAGACGGCATTGACCTCGCGATCGAGCTGCCCAAGGTCGTCCAGGTCCGGAACGCCCGGGTTCGCGCCGAACCGCGCGACCGCGGCCTCGAGCAGGCGCGCGATGCCGGGGAAGTCGAGGGTTCCGTCCAGGTACCGGGCCACCGCGACCTCGTCCGCGGCGATCAGCGCTGCCGACGCCCAGGGCCCCTGGCGGCCCGCCTCGCGGGCCACCGCGAGGGCCGGGAAGCGGGCTTCGTCCGGGGCCCGGAAGTCGAGCCGCCCGATGCCGACGAGGTCCGGTGCGGCAACTGGCGATGGTCGTCGATCGGGATAGGTCAGCGCGTACTGGATGGGGAGTCGCATATCCGGGCTGCCCAGTTGGGCCTTGAGGGAACCGTCGACGAAGCGGACGGCTGAGTGGACGACGCTCTGCGGATGGATCACCACCTCGATGGCGTCGAAGGCGACATCGTACAGCCAGTGTGCTTCGATGACCTCGAGGCCCTTGTTCACGAGTGTCGCCGAGTCGATCGTGATCTTGGCGCCCATCGACCAGGTCGGGTGGCGCAGCGCCCGCTCGGGCGTGGCCGCGGCGATCTCCTCCGCTGTCGCGTCCAGGAACGGGCCGCCAGATGCCGTCAGGACCAGCGCCGCCACCGCATCCAACCGTTCGCCCGCGAGGGACTGCCAGATCGCCGAATGCTCCGAGTCGATTGGTCGAAGCCATGCCAGGGGGCTGGCGAACGGGTCGCGCGGGTCGCCTGCGGCGACGCCGGCGGCCAGGTCGCGCGCCAGCGGCATGACCAGGTGCCCGCCGGCGACGAGCGTCTCCTTGTTGGCCGTGGCGACGACCTTGCCGGCCCGCAGGGCGGCGAGGACGGGGCGCAGGCTGACCATCCCGCCGGTCCCGACGATCACGAGGTCGACGTCGTCGCGGGCGGCCAGCGTCTCCATGGCGTCCCTGCCGCCGACCCGCCCGATCCCCGCGGGGAGCTCCAGTCCTGCGAGGGCGGCCTCGTCGGCCAGGGTTACCGCCGCGGGCCGAAGCCGCGCCGCCTGCTCGGCGAGCAGCAGGCCATTCGAGCCGGCCGCCAGGGCGACGACGTCGAAGAGCTCGGGATGCACGGCGAGGACATCGACGGCCTGCCGCCCGATCGAGCCGGTCGATCCGAGCAGCGCGACGCGACGGCGCCCGCCGCCCCGCCCGCCGGCCTCAGCGGACGAGGGCGATGACATAGAGCGTCACGACCGGTGCGGCGAACAGGAAGGAATCGATGCGGTCGAGGATCCCGCCGTGCCCCGGGATGAGCGTCCCCGAGTCCCGCGCGCCGGCCGCTCGCTTGATCTCGGACTCGGCCAAATCGCCGGCCTGGGCGGCCAGCGCGGTCAGCGGGCCGAGGGCGATGGCATGCACCGGGTTCTGGCCGAGCGCCGCCAGCATCGCGCCGACGACGATCGTCGCGGCCGCGAGCCCGCCGATCAGCCCCTCCAGGGTCTTCGATGGCGAGATGTGGCTGAGGAACCGGGTTCGACCCAGGTTCCGGCCGACCAGGTAGGCGCCGGTGTCGTACGACCAGACCGCCAGTACGAGCAGCAGGATCCAGCCGCGTTCCGACCCGAGCCCGTGCAGCGCCGCCCCTGATGACAGGCTCGGGGCGGCGTGGCCGAGTCGAAGGACGAACGACAGCAGCGAGACATACAGGGCGCCGAAGATGGTCGCCATCCAGATGGCCAGGCCGTCGCGCGGCTCCGGTCGCGAGAACGAGGCGACCGCCACGAGGACGATCCCCACCGCGCCCAGGAGCAACCCACTTCCCTCGAGGACGTCGGGAAAGGCGGCATCGAGGACGACCACGAGCGCGAGCGCGGTGCCGAGCGCCGCAAACGTCGCGTAGCCGGCCGAACGCAGGAGGCGGAAAACCTCGACGGCGGCCAGGGCCGTGGCCAGGGCGACCGCGGCGGCGAGCACCGCGCCACCGATCGCGAGGATCAGGAGCAGGACGGGCACGAGCACGGCGGCGCTGACGGCGCGTTGGCGCATGGACGCTCCCTCGGGTCCGGTCAGCGGCCGAAGCGGCGGTGGCGGCTGGCGAACTCCAGGAGGGCCGCGTCGAAGGCGTCAGGGCCGAAGTCCGGCCACAGGGCGTCGCACGAGTAGAACTCGGCGTAGGCGGATTGCCAGATCAGGAAGTTGGAGAGGCGCTGCTCGCCGCCGGTCCTGATCACCAGGTCGGGGTCCGGCAATCCCGCGGTGTAAAGGGAGGCGCTGATCGCGGCTTCGTCGATCTCGTTGACCGGGATGCCGCTCGCCGCCAGCCGCCGGAAGGCGTCCACGAGCTCCGTCCGGCCCGCGTAGTTGAACGCGATATTGAGCAGCAGCCGATCGCCGCCGGCCGTCGCTCCGAGCGCTTCCTCGATCGACGCGCGGGTCGCCTCGGGCAGCTCATCCGGCCGGCCGAGCAACCGGATTCGGACCCCCTGCGCCTGGAGCTCGGCCGTCTCGCTCCGGATGGCCGCCTCCAGCAGGCCGAACAGCCCGGTCACCTCCTCGTCGGAACGTGCCCAGTTCTCGCGACTGAACGCATACAGGGTCATGACCGGCACGCCGCGCCGAACCGCGTGGCGGAGCAGCTCGCGAATGGCCTCGACGCCGGCGGCATGGCCGTCGAGCTCGGACAGGCCGCGCTGTCGGGCCCAACGGCGGTTGCCGTCCATGATGATGGCGACGTGCCGCGGCAGCTCCTCGGCCTGGAGCAGCGGCGACGGCCCGACCGGCTCACCGGTCGCAACCGGGGCCGGCTCGCGCGTCGGCCGCTGTGCCGCGGGGGGCGCGTCGGTGGGCCTGGCCAGGGGTGCGCGAGCCACTAGACCTCGAGGACCTCCTGTTCCTTCGCCCCGCCGAGGCGGTCGACGTCGGCAATGTGCCGATCGGTGGTCCGCTGCAGCGATTCGAGCTGCCGGTGGGCCTCATCGGTGCCCACAGACCCATCGCGCTCCTCGCGCTTGAGCTGGTCGGCCGCGTCGCGGCGCAGGTTGCGGATCTCGACGCGAGCGTCCTCCATCCGCTTGTGGACGACTCGGACGAGGTCCTTGCGACGCTCCTCGGTCAGCGCCGGGATGTTGAGCCGGACGACCGTCCCGTCGACGTTCGGCATCAGCCCGATGTCGCTCTTGGTGATCGCCTTCTCGATGGCCCCCAGAACACCGCGATCCCACGGCTGGATCACGATCTGGTGCGGCTCCGGGACGCTGATCCCGGCAAGCTGGTTGAGCGGGGTCGAGGTTCCGTAGTACTCGACGTGGATGCGCTCGACCAGCGCGGTCGAGGCTCTCCCGGTGCGCAGGCCCTGGAAGTCGCGTTCCATCGCCTCCACGGCGCGACCCATCTTGTGGTCCGCGTCGGCGATGATCTCGCTGCTCATGATCGCGCACCTCCGGCGGCGCTCGAGGCGCCCGAGATGAGGGTGCCGACCGCTTCGCCGGCGGCTACCCGCGTGATGTTGTCAGGCTGGTTGAGATCGAACACGACGATCGGCAGATCGTTCTCCATGCACAGGCTCACCGCGGTGGCATCGAGCACGCGGAGCTGGTCGCGCAGGAGATCGGCGTACTCGAGATGAGCGTAGCGCTGCGCATCGGGGTACGCCATGGGGTCACGGTCGTAGACACCATCGACCTTGGTCGCCTTGAGCAGGACCTCGGCGTTGATCTCGACGGCCCGCAGCGCCGCGGCCGTGTCAGTCGTGAAGTACGGGTTGCCCGTCCCCGCCACGAAGATCGTGACCCGACCCTTCTCCATGTGGCGTATCGCGCGGCGCCTGATGTACGGCTCCGCGATCTCGTTCATGGCGATGGCCGTCATGACGCGGGTCGGCACGCCGGCCCGTTCGAGGGCGTCCTGCAGGGCCAGGCCGTTCATCACGGTCGCCAGCATCCCGATGTAGTCCCCGGTCGCTCGATCCATGCCACGCGCGGACGCAGCCAGCCCGCGAAAGATGTTGCCGCCTCCGACGACGATCCCGACCTGGACGCCGAGGGTATGGATCTCGGCGACCTGACCGGCGATGAACGCACAGAAGGCCGGGTCCACCCCGTACTGGCGATCGCCCAGGAGCGCCTCGCCGGATAGCTTGAGGAGGATCCGGCGATAGCGCAGCGACGTCACCGGGCGGGACGGCTGGGAGCCCGTGTCGGTCACAGCTCCTCCCCGAGCGCGTAGCGGGTGAAACGGCGGACCCGGATGTTCTCGCCGATCGTGGCGATTCGTTCGTTGATCAGGTCGCGAACCGTGCGTTCCTCGTCGCGGAACGGCTGATCGTAGAGGCACACCAGCGAATGCCACTTCTTCAGCTGGCCGTCGACGATCTGCGGCCGGATCGCCTCGGGCTTCTTCTGCGTCGCGGGGTCGGCGAGCAGCTCGGCCCGCTTCGCGGCGAGGTCCGCCGCGGGAATGCGGTCGGCATCGACGTACAGCGGTGCCAGGCCGGCGACCTGGACGGCCAGATCGCGAACCAGTCGCTGGAACTCGTCGGTGCGGGCGACGAAGTCGGTCTCGCAGTTCACCTCGATCAGGACGCCAACGCGACCACCGGTGTGGATGTAGCTCGAAACGAGACCCTCGCGAACGTCACGGCCGGTCTTCCTGGCCGCGGCCGCCAGGCCTCGCTCGCGGAGGACCGCCGTGGCCTTGTCGAGATCGCCGCCGGTTTCCTCGAGGGCGCGCTTGCAGTCCATGAACCCCGCCCCGGTTCGTTCGCGCAGCTCCTTGACGAGGCTCGCCGAGATGTCCGCCATGCCTGTTCGTTCTCCTGTCCCGCGGTGTCCTCGCTGGGCCGGCCGCGCTGTCTCGATCCGAATGTCGGTGGCCGGCGACCCGGCCGCTGGGTCAGCTCGCAGCGGCCTCGTCGACCTTCTCGGCGGCCTCGCGGGCGAGCTCTGCCGCGATCTCCTCGGCGCTGGCCTCTGGCGGAGCCTCGGTGACGGCCGCCTCGGCGCGAGCGACACGGTCGCTGGGCAGCAGGTCGTCGTCGTCGACGTCAGGCTCGAATGAGAGCGCGGCGCCGCCGGCCAGCGCCGCGACAAGCTCGTCCGTCGCGCCCGGCTCTTCTTCTTCGGCCTCGGGCATCGCCATCGCCTCGATCGGCTCGGGCTCGGCGGCGCTCCGTGCCGACCGCTGCTGGGCACCCTCAATCGCGGCGTCCGCGATGAGCGCGCAGAGGAGCCGGATCGCCCGGATCGCGTCGTCGTTGGCGGGAATGATGTAGTCGAGCTCGTCCGGGTCGACGTTCGTGTCGCCGGTGCCGACGACCGGGATCTCGAGCTTGTTGGCCTCCGTCACCCCGATCCGCTCGCGATGCGGATCGACGATGAAGATGGCGCCGGGCAGGCGCTTCATCTTGCGCATCCCGCCGAGGGTGCCCTGGAGCTTGACCATCTCCTCGGTGAGCTTGGCCGCCTCCTTCTTGGTCATCCGGTCGAAGTCACCGTTGGCCTGGCGCGCCTCGAGCTGCTCGAGCAGGCCGATCCGCTTCTTGATCGTGGTGAAGTTGGTGAGCATGCCACCGAGCCAGCGCTTGTTGACGTACGGCTGGTTGGACCGCGTGGCCTCCTGCGCGACCGGCTCCTGCGCCTGCTTCTTGGTCCCCACGAACAAGACCTGGTCGCCTCGGGCGACCGTCTCCCGGACGAATTCGAGGGCGACGTCCAGCCGCTGCACGGTCTGGGCGAGGTCGATGATGTGGATCCCGTTGCGCTCGGCGAAGATGAACGGGCGCATCTTGGGGTTCCAGCGGCGGGTCTGGTGGCCGAAGTGGACTCCGGCTTCCAGTAGCTGCCGCATCGAGACGGACGGCACGGTGAGCGACCTCCTGTTCGGTTCGTTCCTCCGCGGACCTCTTCGCCGGGAACCGGACTCCCAGTGGTCCTGGGGCGCCGGCACCGTCCCGGTCGGAACGGTTCGCGTGTGAGCTCCACGCCTTGGCGGCGCGGGCGATGGATCTGGCGGCTCGGGCGAGCCCGGACCGGGCGGGAGTGTAGCACGGGTTCGCCGGAGGACCGAGTTGCGGCCCCTACATGGCGTGCCGGTGGTGGCGGATCCGCTGGCCCGGCTCGACGACCACGAGATCGAAGCGCAGTGGCAGGTGCGGCAGCGGTGAACCGTCGGGAAGCGCCCCGCGCTCGAGCAGCCCGTAGGCGGCCGTCCGGATCCGCGCGCGCTTGCGATGATCGACGGTCTCCTCCGGCAGCCCGAAGCCCCGCCCGGCCCGCCAGCGCACCTCGATCGCCACGAGCGTACGAGGGGGCCCCGGGTCCACGGCGACAAGGTCCAGCTCGTAGCGGCCGACGTGCACGTTTCGGGCGAGGATCGTCCATCCGCCCGCGGCCAGGCGCTCGGCCACCAGCGTCTCGGCGGCATCCCCGGATCGCTGGGCATCGGTTCGCACCAGGGCACGGTAGCCGGCGCCGATTTGCTGGCCCTTATCCGGCCCCCGCCTCGACCAGCTCGAAGTCGGGGATGGACGCGTCGCTCACCGGATTGTCCGGAGCGGCGACCCGATCGCCGGCCCCGGGATCGGGCCCGAGACCCTCGGCCGGCTCGTCACCGAACAGGTCGAGCGAGACCTGGTCGCCGGCGAGGGTCCGCTGGAGCGCCAGGAACGAGCGCCGGTGAAACGGAGTGAGCCCGAGGCGCCGGATCGCGCGGCGATGCTCGAGGGTGGCGTACCCCTGGTTGTGCTCCCATCCGTAGCCCGGGTGGCGCGCCGCCAGGCGGGCCATCATGCGATCGCGGACGACCTTCGCCAGCACCGATGCGCAGGCAATCGAGTAGACCTTGGCGTCGCCGTCGACCACGTTCGAATACGGCCCGACGAGCGCCTCGAAGCCGGCGATCCGGTTGCCATCCACGAGGACGTGCTCGTGCTCGCCGATCCGGGCGATCGCCCGGCGCATCGCCAGGTGGGTCGCGTGGTAGATGTTGAGCTGGTCGATCTCACGGACCGACGCGGCTCCGATCCCGAACGCCACGGCCCGAGCCCGGATCAGCGGTGCGAGCCGCTCGCGCTGGGCGGCGGACAGGGTCTTGGAGTCGCGAACTCCCCGAATCCGGTGGCAGTTCGGACGCATGATCACGGCCGCCGCCACGACCGCGCCGCAGGTCGGCGCGACCCCGACCTCGTCCACGCCGACCACGCGAACCATCCCGTCGCGCCAGAGCCGGCGCTCGTAGCGAAGGGACGGGACGATGGGAGCCATCGCTGCCTAGGGTAGCGGAATCGAACGACCCCACCCGGCAGGGCGGGGTCGGATGGTCCGCGAACGCTGCTCCCTCGATCAGCTTCGGCTGCGACGCTCCCGAAGCGTTGCGGCCTTGCCCACCCGGTCGCGCAGGAAGTAGAGCTGCGCGCGGCGGGCGACGCCATGGCGAACGACCTCGATCTTCTCGATCCGCGGGCTGTTGATCTTGAAGGTGCGCTCGACACCGACGCCCGAGGCGATCCGGCGGACCGTGATCGAGCGGGTGATTCCACCGCCCCGGAGGCGCATCACGGTGCCTTCGAAGACCTGGACGCGCTCCCGGGTGCCCTCGATCACCTTGGCCGACACCTTCACGGTGTCGCCGGTCGCGAGCTCAGGAAGGTCCGTTCGAAGCTGGTCCTGGACGATCTCGTCAAGCACGTTCACGCGGCGGTTCCTGACTCAGCTGGGCAGCCGGAGCTGCGAGATGGGCGTTTCGGGCCAGGCGCGGGGAGGCGCCGGCGGCGGAGTATAGCACGGGGTCGACGAAGGTCAGCTCGGATCGGGCGCGTCCTTGCCGAGGAGGTCCGGCCGACGGCGACGGGTTCGCTCGATGGCCTGCTCGTGGCGCCAGCGGTCGACCGCCCCGTGGTCGCCCGAGGTCAGGACCGCCGGCACGTCCATGCCACGGAACGTCGGGGGCCGGGTGTACTGGGGATACTCCAGGAGCCCGCCCGAGAAGGACTCCTCGGCGGTCGATGCCTCCTCGATCGCCCCGGGCAGGAGGCGGATGATGGCGTCGATGACCACGAGCGCGGGCAGCTCGCCGCCGGTGAGCACGTAATCGCCGATCGAGAGCTCGAGATCGACCAGCGAACGGATGCGCTCGTCGACGCCATCGTAGCGCGGGCACAGGAAGACCAGGTGCGAGCGAGCGGCCAGTTCGGCGGCCCGCGGCTGGCGGAACACCTCGCCGGCTGGGTCGAGCAGGATGACCACGGAGTCGGGCCGACGCACGACGTCGAGCGCTGCGGCGACCGGCTCCGGCCGGAGGATCATCCCCGCTCCCCCGCCGTACGGCGCGTCGTCGACGGATCGATGCCGGCCCAGGCCCCAGTCGCGCAGGTCGCGCACCCGGACGGTGGCCAGGCCCTGCTCCTGGATCCGCCCCGGAATGCTCTGCGCGAGCGGACCCTCGACCATCGCCGGAAAGAGCGTCAGGATGTCGATCTCGAGGGTCATGGCGCGCTCGGCGGCGTGTCGCCACGATCGGCCGGCGGGGCGCCGCCGCCGGGGGCCGGCGTCGCCCTGGCGTGGGAGCGTCGCCGGGGAGCCTTGGGTCGATCCGGGTCCGGTTCGTGGGAGCGCGGCTGCCGCAGGTCGAGCGCCTCGGTATCCACCACGATCTCGCCTCTCCGCGGAGCAAAGATCCGGATGAACGCCCGGACCGCCGGCAGGTCGAACGAGCCGAACGGCCCGCCGCCCACGACGAAGACCTCGTTCTCGGCCACCCGGTAGATGTCCTGGACGGTCCCGAGCTCGGCGCCGTCGAGGCCGCGCACGCTGGTCCCGATGACCTCGTGCCAGTAGTACGTGCCGCGGGCGAGGTCCTCCTCGGGCCGGACGGATGCCTCGAGGTAGGCGCCGCGAAGCGTGTCGGCCCCGTCGCGCGTCGTGATCTCGCGGAACCGGATCCGCCACCCGGGGCCGTCGGCGATCGCCTCGGCGCCGGCGATCGTCAACGGTCGCGGATCGCCCTCCCGATGGAGCGTGGCGCCCGGCACGAATCGATCGTCCGGACGGTCGGTCAGGACCTCGACGCGAACGGCGCCGTGAAGCCCATGGACGCCCCGCACGAGGGCGACCACGAGCCGCTCGGGCTGGCTGCTCATTCGGCTCATCGCCGCGTTGGCCGCTCCGCTCGTTCGCTCACGCATTCCAGAATGCGCTCGCTCTCGTACTCACGGCCGCCTTGCGCTGAGCTCGCCTGAGCCGCCAGCGTCGGCCTTCAGAGGATCTCGAGCTGGACCGGCTCGCCATCGCGAGCGGCGGTCACCTTGAGCAGGGTCCGCAATGCCTTGGCGACGCTGCCGTTCCGCCCGATCACCTTGCCCATGTCGTCCTCGGCGACGTGGAGCTCGATGACGGTGGTTCCGTCCTCGTCCACGACGTCGACCGTGACGGCCGATGGGTCATCGACGAGCGCCTTGGCGACGTACTCGACCAGATCCTTCGCTGCCATCTCTGACTCCTACTTGGCCGCGGGCACGATGCCCGCCGCCCGGAACAGTCGAAGCACCGTGTCCGAGGGCTGTGCGCCCTTGGCCAGCCACGCCCTGGCCTTGTCGGCGTCCACGATGAACTCCACCGGTTCGGTGCGAGGGTTGTAGTGCCCGAGGGTCTCGATCGAGCGACTGTCTCGGGCGCTCCGGCCGTCGGCGACGACGACCCGATAGGACGGCTGCTTCGTCGCGCCGACGCGCGTGAGCCGGATGCGAACTGCCATGTGCTCTGATTCCTCCTGTACCGCCCGGGGCTCGAGGCCCCGAGCTCACTTGACGGTGATGATGACCTTGGTCGTCGCGACGTTGTCAGTCACCACGCTCGACTGGATGAGGGCGTCGAGCGGGACGAGGAACGGCTTGACGTCCTGCTCGTAGCTGCCCGTCGCGGACGGATCCACGGCGGTCAGCGCCGACTCGATCAATCCTCGAATCGCGGCGATGTCCATGAACATGATCCCGGTTCCGTTGCCCGCCCGGCCGCTGAGCGCCTTGAAGCGATCGGTGGAGGCAAGCGAGGTCGCCGTGGTCGTGTCCAACACGTGCTTGACGAAGTCGGGCCCCGAGCCGATGACCACGACCTGGTCAGTCACCGCGTAGGCCAGCTCGACATGACCCGAGGGAAGCATCGACCCGGCTCCGAGGCTGTCGGAAGGGAGGCCCAGCTGCCCGGCGAGCGCACCAATGTCGCCGAAGTCGATCGTCGTGATCACGGCATTCGCGTACGGCTCGTCCTTGACCGAGACCCCGGCCTGGGCGCCGCCGAGGGAGATCAGCGTGCGCAGGCTCGTGAACGTGCGGTCGGCGCCAGCGCGGTCGGTGGGTGCGATGACGAGGCCGCCTTCCACGCCCGCGTCGGCCTTGTTGACCACGACGCCGGCGTCGCCGATCCAGCCGAGTGCGCCATCGGTGCCGCCGAGCACACCGGCCGCCTGGTCGATGCCGTCGGCGACGGACTTCAGCGCCGGGTCGGTGCGGTAGAGCTTGAGCGTGTCGATGAGGGTGGCCCCGAGGTCGTGCCCGACGCTCACGAACAGGGCGCTCGCGGGCACATGATCGGTCACGGTCGAGACACGGTTCTCGGTCGGTCCAAGCGCCGTATCGGGCCTGTCGACCACGGCTTCGAGGACCACGGCGTCGCCCTCGACCCGTAGCGCCATGGCCTCCCAGTGCGGAAGGAGGCCAGCCAGAGCACCCGTCGGGAGATCCAGTCCCGGACTGCCGGAGAGGCCGTTCTGCTGGCTCAGCTGGCTCCCCCAATCGAGCAACGGCTTGACGGCGACATACGCAAAGCCGATATGGTCGGCATCGGTCGCCTCGAGGGCGGCCTTCGGATCCGCCTGGGCCGCGAAGGGACCCTTCCCCCCGGTATCCACGGCCGCCTTGACCGACTCGACGTCGCCCAGGACCGCGACCTTCCCGCCGAGCACCGCGAACGCGGACGGCGGGCCGCCCTCCGGGCTCAGCATGGTCAGCGTTGCGCCGTCATACGCCTGGTCCGACATCGGCACCTTGCTGGAGGCGGCGACACCCTTGAACCAGGCTGTCGCGCCGGCCTCGTCCTTGATCGAAGCGAGGACGAGGTAGCGGACGCCATTTGCGGCCGCGGCGCCGCCCGACGACAGCGTGCCGGGATCCGGGAGCGGACCCACGCTGAACGCGAGCTCGCCGTCGAACCAGGGTTGGATGTCCGCGGAATAGCTCTGGTCGCCGTTGGTCACGCCCCCGACGAAGCGGTCGAGGACCTCGTTGAGCTTGCTCTCGATCGCGGATTGATCGGCAAACCCGGGGAACTTCGACAGGAAGGATGCGAGTGCCTGTCGCTGGTCACCGGGCAGGTCCAGGCGGGCCTCGCCGTACATCACCGTGCCGTCCGGCACGTACCCGAGGACCTTCGCATTGGGGGCGCGGCCGGTGATCAGGATCGCGACCGCGACCGAGACGGCGGCCACGAGCGCGACCAGGGCGATCGCGACCGGCCAGCGGACGGACTGCGGCCGAGCCGGCGAGACCGGCAGCTCGACGGGCGTGGCCGGGGCCGCGTCCGCGGCCGGCTCATATGGGCTCTCCACGGTGGCGGGGGTGGTTGTCGTCGGATCGAGATCGGTCATCGTCGTCCCCTCCTCCGGCTCATCGCCGGCCCATGAATGCGCCCAGGGCCGCGGTTCGCTTGCCGCCGCCCGACAGCTGCTTCATCAGCTTCTGCATCTCGGAGAATTGCTTCACCAGGCGATTCACATCGGGCAGGCTGGTGCCGGACCCGGTGGCGATCCGCCGTCGTCGCGAGCCGTTCAGGATCGTCGGGTCGCGCCGCTCACCGGCGGTCATCGCCCGGATGATCGCCTCGGTTCGCTTCAGGTCGCCGCGGTCGACCGCAGCCTGTGCCTCGCCGGCCAGGTTGCCCATCCCCGGGATCATCGACATCACCTGGCCCAGGGGGCCCATCTTCTGCATCTGCTGCATGGACTCGAGCATATCGTCGAGCGTGAAGGTGGCCTTGCGCAGCTTCTCCTCGAGCCTGGTTGCCTGGGCCTGGTCGACGTGCTCCTGGGCTCGCTCGACGAGGGTCAGGATGTCGCCCATCCCGAGGATCCGCCCGGCCAGCCGATCCGGATGGAACAGCTCGAGGGCGTCGGTCTTCTCGCCGGTGCCGAGGAACTTGACGGGGAGGCCGGTCACGGCCGAGATCGACAGCGCCGCGCCACCCCGTGCATCGCCGTCGATCTTGGTCAGGATGAGACCGGTGACGGGAACCGCCGCGACGAAGGCCTGGGCGACGCCCACCGCTTCCTGGCCGGTCATGGCGTCGACCACGAGCAGCGTCTCGACCGGCTTCACGGCCGCGTCCACAGCGGCGATCTCGGCCATCAACGCCTCGTCGAGCGAGAGCCGGCCGGCCGTGTCGAGAATGACAACGTCGCGGACCTGGCGCTTCGCGGCCTCGATGCCGCCGCGGGCGATCTCGACGACCGAGGTCCCGACCGGGGCGCGATAGACCGGGATGTCGAGGCTCCTGCCCAGCGTCTCGAGCTGGTCCGCCGCGGCCGGCCGGTACGGATCCGCCGCCACGAGGAGGGGCCGCCGGCCGAGCTTGATGACGTGTCGCGCCAGCTTGACCGTTGAGGTCGTCTTGCCCGAGCCCTGGAGACCGACCAGGGCGACAACGGCCGGGCTGCCGCTCAGGTGGAACGTCCGATCGCCGGCCGACAGGAGCTGGACGAGCTCGTCGTTGACGATCTGGACGACCTGCTGGCCGGCCGACAGCGAGGCGAGGATCTCGTGCCCGACCGCGCGCTCACGGACGCGACCGACGAAGTCCTTGACCACCTTGAAGTTGACGTCGGCCTCGAGCAGGGCGAGGCGGACCTCGCGCATCGCGGCGTCCACGTCGGCCTCGCCGATCCGGCCGCGGCCGGTCAGGTTGCCGAGCGTCTCGCGCAGACGCTCGCTCAGGGTGTCGAACATGGTTCGAGTGGGACTCCGTCGGGTGGTGGACGGGCGCGGCCAGGGCCGAGCCGGCCGGTGCGCGAGTTCTGACGCACCGAGGCAGGCGGATTGTAGCGCAGCCCCGCCGTTTCGCCGGCGGACGTGGGCGTCCCCGCCGGCCGAACGCACCGCGTATGCTCCGCCATCGTGCGCAATCCGCTCCGTTCCCAGCTCTGGCGCAATGGGGCATTCGCGCGTGTCTGGACCGCAGCGACCGTCTCGATCTTCGGCTCGCTGATCACCCGGATCGCGCTACCCCTGGCGGCGATCCTGGTGCTCGGGTCGGGCGCGTTCGAGGTGGCGCTCCTGCGGAGCACGGAGCTCGGCGCGACCCTGCTGGTCGGATTCGTCGCGGGGGCGTGGGTCGATCGCCTTCGTCGGCGACCGGTCCTCATCTGGGCCGACCTGGGCCGGGCGGGCCTCCTCGCTTCCATCCCGATCGCCTTCGCCCTGGGCGTCCTCACCTACTGGCAGCTCCTGGCCGTCTCCGGGCTGGCGGCGCTGCTCACGACCTTCTTCGACTCGGCCGACAGCGCCTATCTGCCGACGATCGTCGAGCGCGATCGACTCGTCGATGCGAATGCCGCGCTGGCCGCCAGCGGCTCGGCGGCCGAGTTCACCGCGTTCGGGATCAGCGGCTTCCTCGTCCAGCTGCTGAGCGCCCCGATCGCGATTGCGATCGACGCGGTCTCGTTCGTGGTATCGGCCCTGTTGCTCGGCTCCATTCGCCAGGTCGAAGCGCCGCCACCGCCCAAGGCCGACCGTGAGCCGGTGCTCCGCGAGATCCGCGAGGGCCTCAGGCTCGTCATCCACGATCCGGTCCTGCGCGCGTTCGCCGGGGCGCAGATGGCGCTCTCGATGCTGTGGGGCGTCTTCGGCACGACCTGGTTCCTGTTCGTCATCCACGATCTCGGTCTTGGCCCGGCCGCGATCGGGGTCATCGCCGGCGTCGGTGGCTTCTCGTCGTTCATCGGCGCCGTGATCGCGGCCGGCGCCACCCGGCGCTGGGGCATCGGCCCGGTCGCGGTCGGCGCGATGCTCCTGGCGGCGCTCGGCAACGCGTTCATCCCGATTGCGCCGTCGGGATTGCCGCTGATCGCGATCGGCTGCCTCGTGCTGCAACAGCTCGTCGCGGATTCGGCCGTGACCGTCTACGACGTGACCGAGGTGTCCGTCCGGCAGACGCTCGTCCACGACCGGGCGCTCGGTCGCGTCACGTCGACATTCCACGTGGCGGCCGGCATCGCCCAGCTCGCGGCAACCATCGGCGCAGGCCTGCTCGCCGAGGCGATCGGCCTTCGCGCGACAACCTGGCTGGCCCCGCTCGGCGGTCTCCTGGCGGCGGCGATCCTGTGGGCGTCGCCGGTTCGAACGCTTCGGACGATGGTCGCCCCTGTGCCGGAGGTCGCCCACGGGGGGCCTGGTCCGCTGGCCCAGGCCGCGGCCGTGACGGTCGAGGTCGAGCGCGATCAGCCTGTTGGCGGCTGATCGAGCGTCAGGCGAAGAGGGCCGCCACGAACGCGTCAGGATCGAACAGCAGGAGATCGCCGATCCCCTCCCCGACCCCGACGAACCGGACGGGGACCTTGAGCGCGTCCTCGATCGCGAAGACGATCCCGCCCTTGGCGGTCGAGTCGAGCTTGGTGAGGACGATCCCGGTCAGACCGACCGCCTGGTGGAAGGCTCGCGCCTGGGCCAGGCCATTCTGGCCGGTCGTCGCGTCGAGGATGAACAGCGTCTCCGGCGTGCTGCCCGGCAACCGCTTGTCGATGATCCGCCGGACCTTGGCCAGCTCGTCCATCAGGTTCGTGCGGGTATGCAGGCGACCGGCGGTGTCGGCGATGACGAGGTCCGCGCCCCGGGCAATCGCGGCATCGAGCGCGTCGTAGACGACCGCGCCCGGGTCGGCGCCGGGGGCGTGGGCGATGACCGGCACCTTCGCCCGGTCGGCCCAGATCCGGAGCTGATCGATGGCGGCGGCCCGGAACGTGTCGGCGGCGGCAAGGATGATCGAATGGCCTTCGGTCCGATACCGGCTGGCGAGCTTGCCGATGGTCGTCGTCTTGCCGGTCCCGTTGACGCCGACGACGAGCACCACCGCCGGGCCCCCCGCGACGGCCGGGTGGGGCGTCCAGGCCGGGTCGCGCGGAACGAGCAGGGCCGCGAGCTCGGCTCGAATCGCCGCTTCGGGACCGCCAGCGTCACGCCGGGCTCGGGCTCGCTCGACGAGCTGGATCGCGAGGACCGCCCCGACATCGCCGGCGATGAGTGTCTCTTCGACGTCAGCCCACGACGGGCCGTCGGCGACACCCGATCCGAGGAAGCCACGCAGGCGCGAGATGAAGCCACTGCGGGTCCGGGCGAGGCCGGCGTCGAGACCCATGGCGGGCGGCGCGTCGACCGGCGGCGCCGGTACCGCGGGCTGGGCGGGCTCGGGCTCCACGGGCTCAGGCGCATCAGGTTCGTCCTGGCGTCGTCGCCAGAATGGCATCGCGCGGTCCGGCTAGCTGGCGGACGCGACCGCGGGGCGGTCCCGCGCGGCGAGCGCCTGGGCCTCGTCGAGCCGCAGGCTGATGACGCGACTGACCGAATCGTCACCGGATGTCACGCCGTAGAGCGCGTCGGCCGCCTCGATCGTGCCGCGGTTGTGGGTGATGACGATGAACTGGGTCACGTGCGCCAGGCTCCGCAGGGCATCGGCGAAGCGTCCGATATTCGCCTCGTCGAGCGCCGCGTCGACCTCGTCGAGGACACAGAACGGGACCGGCCGAACCTCGAGCATGGCGAAGAGCAGGGCGACCGCGGTAAGGGCACGTTCGCCACCCGAGAGCATCGCCAGTGCCTGGGTCTTCTTGCCCGGCGGTCGGGCCACGATCTCGATGCCGCTCGACCCGATGTCCGACGGGTCCGTCAGCGCCAGCCTGGCGAACCCGCCGCCGAAGAGCTGCTCGAAGCGAGTCGCGAAGGCCGTTTCCAGTGCCCGGAAGGTGGCCTGGAACCGATCCGAGATCATCGTGTCGAGCTCGCCGATCAAGTCGCGGGTTCGCGCGATCGCCGTGCGCAGGTCCGAGCCCTGGCCATCGAGGCGTTCGAGACGACCTTTCAATGCCGCGTATTCGTCGACCGCGAATGGGTTCACGGCGCCCAGCTCATGGAAGCGGCGGCGGAGCTGCCCGAGGCGGGCCGAGCCCGGCGGCGTTTCGGCGGGCGGCTGGCCGGCCCAGATCGCCGCGACCGCAGCGAGCGCGGACTCGAGCGCCGCGACCTCATCGGACAAGCCCGCCTCGTCGTCGGGGCCGCTCGGCTCCGACGGTAGCGCTCGTGTCTCGATCCCCGCGAGCGCAGCCAGGCGCGAGATGCCGAACGAGCCGAGCCCCGCCAGCTCGGCGACCACGCCCTCGCGCAGCGCGTCCAGACCCAGGCGGGCCTCGAGATCCGCCTGATCCGCGGTGCGCAGCCGCTCGTCGGCGGCACGAAGGCGATCGCGGGCCTCGACCGCCTGGCGCTCGGCATCAGCGAGCCGCTCGCGATCGGCCGCGTCCGCAGTCCGCGTGGCGGCCAGGGCCTCACGGGCCGCCAGCTCGCGCGCGGCCGTGCCGGCAACCTCGCCGCGGAGCGCGTCGCGTTCCTCGCCGAGCACACGACGCCGGTCGTTGAGCGCGGCAAGGTCGCGGTTCGCCCTCGCCATCCGCTCCTCGGCCAGCTGGCTGGCCGCCTCGGCCCTGGCCCGTTGGTGCTCCGCCTCGCGCCGTGCGGCCTCACGGGCCCCGGCCTCCGCCGCGAGCCGATCGCGCCGTGTCCGGAGCTCGGTGGCCCGCGACTCCCAGGCCGCGAGCGCGGCGCCGCCGGCCGCATCCGGCGCCCTGGGATCCGACACGGACTCGACCGCCGAAGCAGCGTCGCCCAGTGCCGGAGAAGCGGATCGCGCGCGATCCAGCTCCGCGAGGAGCCGTCCGGCCTGGGCATCGTGCCAGCTCGCCTCGCGGACCACGGCTTCCAGCTGCCGGGCAGCCAGTCGTTCCGCCTCTTCCGCTGCCCGCCGCACGTTGGTGGCGCGGCTTTCGTCCGCGCGGGCGGCCTCGAGCGCAACCATGGCGTCGCTCAGCTCGGTGGCCGCCCGGCCGGCAACCGCTCGCTGCCGCTCGAGGTCGGCCTCGAGTGCGGCGACCTCCTCGGCGATTCGTTCCACCTCGGCGCGCCGCTCCAGGACCGATTCGGCCGACCCCAGATGCACGCCGAGCTCCGTGACCACCGCGGTCCCGTCCCGTGGCACGGCGACCCAGCCGGGCGGCAGCGACGACTGGATGGCGAGGCAGCCTTCCAGGTCAGGGAGCCAGGCGCACCTCGCCAGGAGCCGGCGTGCGGCGCCGAGCGAATCGCGCCGCACGGCCGCCGACAGCATCCCGCCACCCGTGGCCGCCAGGCGCTCCCTGAAGCGGCGCTCGCGGGCATCTTCCGCAGCGGCGCTCGAAGCCGCCCGCTCGGCCACCACGAGCAAGCCCCGTTCTCCCGCGAGCGATGCGACCGCCTCGGCGCCGACGACGTAGGCGCGGGCTACCTCCGCGAGGGCGGCCTCCACGGCGGGCCGGAATTCGGGTGCGATCGCGAGGTCCTCGTCCAGGCGGTGCCCTCCGACCCGCCGAGCGGCCCTGGCGATCCCGCGCGCTTCCTCCTCGGCGAGCCGGCTGACGAGGGCGGACAGGCGGGCGCGAGCCGAGGCGAGCAGGGCGCCCGCGCCCGCAGCGCCCTCGTGGGCGGCCGCGGCGGATGCCTCGGCACGGCTCGATCGCTGGCGCGCCGCTTCGTGCCCGAGCCCGGCCGAACGCTCGGCCTCGAGCGCCGCGTCCAGGATCGAACGCCCTTCGTCGAGAGCCGCCTCGAGCTCGCGCCGTCGGTTCGCGGCCAATGTCGCCTGCGCGTTCTCCTCGGCCACCCTACGCTCCGCCTCGGCGAGTCGACGGCGGGCGTTCTGGGTCTCGGCCTCGCGAGCCGCCGCCGCACGGCGCACGGCCGCCAGCTCCTGGTCCTGTGCCTGACGGGCACCCCGAAGCCCGACGAGCTCCGCCAGCGCGTCGGCCAGCTCGCGCTCGGCCTCGCCGAGTGCGGCCTCGAGCTCGAGATCACGCACCGGTGCCGGCGCCGCGAGGGCTCGACGGGAGGCCTCGACCTCGGCCTCGGCCGCGACACGCTCGTCCCTCGAGCGCTGCCGTTCGCGATCGAGGGCTTCGAGCTCTGACGCCAGTCGCGCCTCGTGCAGGCGAGCCGACGTCGAGCTCGCCTGGGCGGCATCGTGCGCCTCGCGCCGCTCGCGCTCCACGGCCGACCGGGCGGCCAGCTCGCGAGCCAGGGCGGACGCAGCCGACTCCGCGGCGCCGAGATCGGTCAGCAGCCGATCGACGTCGGCCCGCGCTCGATCGCGCCCTTCGGCCGCGACGCCAACTCGTGCGGCGGCATCGAACCAGCGGGCGTGCATCGACAGCAGCAACGTCGACACGAGCTCGTCGGCGGTGGCCTCGCGGCTCGCCTGCTGCTCGGCCTGGACGGCCAGCCGGCGAGCCTGGGGCCGCAGCTCCGCCAGGATGTCCTCGACCCGGGCGAGGTTGGCCTCGGATTCGACGAGCTGCTCCTCGGCGTGCCGACGACGCCGCTCGTGGCGCCTCACCCCGGCGACCTCGTCGAACAGCGGCCGCCGCTCCTCCGGTCGGAGCGCGAGCGCCTGGTCGACCATCCCCTGGCCGATGAACAGGAAGGCGTTGTCGGCGAGGTGCGCGGCATCGAGCAGATCGACCAGGTCGCGCAACCGGACGCGCGACTTGTTGAGCAGGTAGTCGTTCTCGCCCGACCGGTAGAGCCGGCGCCCGAGCTCCAGGACCTGGAACTCGACGGGCAACAGGCCGTCCGCGTTGTCGATCACCAGGGTCACGTCGGCCATGCCCTGCGCCGCTCGCTTCTCGGAGCCGGCCCAGATCACGTCCTCCGCCTTGCGCGAGCGCAGCGCCCGGCCCTGTTCGCCGAGCGCCCAGCGCAGCGCGTCGGCGAGATTGCTCTTGCCCGATCCGTTGGGCCCGACCACGGCACTGATTCCCCGCCCGAACTCGATGGTCGTCCGCTCCGCGAACGACTTGAACCCATGCAGGCGCAGGGCTAGCAGGCGTGGCTCGGCGGTCGGCCTGCCCGGCCCGCCGGCGGCCGGACCGCCTCCCTTCACGAGACCCCCCTGTCCGGCTCCGTCATGGACCGCAGCCGATCCATCGCCTGCGAGGCGGCGGCGGTCTCGGCCGTCCGGCGCGACGGTCCCATGCCGACCCCGAGCAGCTGATCGCCGACCCAGACCTCGATCCGGAACGACTTCTCATGGTCGGGCCCGGTCGCGTCCAGCAGCCGATACGACGGCCGCTGACCGGAACGGCGCTGGGTGTACTCCTGGAGCCGGCTCTTGGGACTCTTCAGCAGGCCGATCGGCGATTCCGCCATGAGCTCCGGCCCGGCCAGCTCGATGAGCCAGTCACGCACCGGTGGAAAGCCGAGATCCAGGTAGAGCGCACCGGCGACGGCCTCGAAGGTCGAGGCGAGGAGCGACGGCCGTCGTCGTCCGCTCCGCTGGGCCTCGCCCTCGCCGAGCAACAGGTAGGCGCCGAGCTCGATCCGTCCGGCCAGCCTGGCCAGCCCGATGGTCGACACGATCGCCGCGCGGCGGGCCGAGAGGTAGCCCTCGTCATCGTTCGGGTGGCGGGTGTAGAGCGCCTCCGAGATGGCCAGACTGACCACCGCATCACCGAGGTACTCGAGCCGTTCGTTGTGGCCGCGGGCGCCCTCGCGGTGCTCGTGATGCCAACTCGAATGGACGAGGGCCTGCTCCAGCAGGTCCAGATCGCGGACGGCGAGGCCGAGACGTTCCGCGAGGGCTTCCGCGGGTCGCACGTCGCTCGCCATCCGGCCGCGACCCGGCCGAGACTTGTTAGGAGGCCCGCTCGTCGATGTAATCGACGGCATCCTGGACGGTGCGAATCTTCTCCGCGTCCTCGTCCGAGATTTCCGTCCCGAACTCCTCTTCGAGGCTCATGATGAGCTCGACGAGATCGAGCGAGTCGGCGTTCAGGTCATCGACGAACGACGCCTCGGGCTTGACCTCATCCTCGTCGGCGCC
>JBGPIH010000015.1:0-30276 GCA_041484785.1 Candidatus Limnocylindria bacterium | reverse complement strand
GGCGAGAAGTCGTAGAAGCGCGCCGATGGGCAGGCCGCCACGCAAATCCCGCATTCGTAGCAGCCGAAGAGGTAGTCCTTGAACCGGATGTCGGCGCGAACCTCGTCGAACAGGCGCTCCTTCGTGTCGAGCGGGACCTCCTCGTAGCGCGCCTGGAGCGTCACGTGCGCGTCCCCTCAGAAGCAGATGACTTGGTCGGCCTCGAGGGCCATGTCGTTGAACGCCGCCCCACCGATCATCTGCACACCGTCGATGAGGTCCTCCTGGGTCAGGCCATGGAGATCGAGGCTGGGCTGGCAAACGTAGAACTTGACGCCCATGTCGAGCGCCTGGTCGATGAACCGGCGGAGCGGCGCGCCATGGCCATCGTGCTTTGGGACAATGAGCGACTCGGCGACGCCCTTCTTCAGGAGCGTCGGGCCGTTGACCGTGAAGTAGATGCCGACCTCGACGTCCATGGCGGCGGCGGTGGTCGCGAGGTAGATCGGCGTGGCGCTTCGCTCGGGCGTGCCAACGCCGCCGGTGTGGACATAGAGGAGTCGGGCCATCGGCGTACCGCTCCTCAGGCCGACGCGCGCCGGGTCACGTCTTCTGGATCCAGAAGCGCATGACCTTGTCGACCGTGTCCTGGGCAAGGATCGGATTGCCGGTGTTCTTGGACCACGCCGCCACGTCCGGGATGGCACCGGGATCGGTCGCCTCCAGCAGGATCACCTGGCTGGGCTGGAGCTCCCTCATCGCCTTGGCAAGCTTGACGATCGGCATGGGGCAGAGCAGACCCTTGGTATCGAGCGTCTGGTCGGGAGTCGGCGTGTCGGCCATCTGGATCCTCCTGGCGCACCGTTCGCGCGCTGGCGAGCGGGCCCGATAGACTGCTGCGGGACGCCGGACCGGGACCGGTATCTATTGAGGTATTGCGATAGCCGTATATACTACTGGAACGAGCAGCCTGTCAACGCCCATTCGGCCCCTGGAGTCCCGCCGAATGGCACCAACGGAGACGTCTTCAAACCAACATGGAACCGGCCTCGACCGTCACGACGCGGATTGACCCCCAGATCTTCGAGCGGGCAGCCCGGGTGATCCGCGTTCTCGGCCACCCGCTCAGGCTTCGGATCCTCGAATCACTGGAGACCGGGGAGCGGAACGTCACCGACCTGCAGGACGAGCTCGGGGCGACCCAGGCGGTGATCAGCCAGCAGCTCGGGATCCTCCGCTCCGAAGATGTCGTGGCGTCGCGCCGAGAAGGCCCGCGAGTCTACTACCGGATCATCGAACCGAAGGTCTCGCACATCCTCGACTGCATCCGGCTGTGCGACTTGCCTGAGCGAGCCGACCCGCTGGCGATTGCCGGGCTCGCCGTCCTTGGGACCGGTCGCAGGAACCGGCTTGGCGAGCTTGACGGTCCGTAGGATCGCCGCCGGCATCCATCGGCGGATGGTCCGCTGAGTAACGTCCACAGCCTCGCCGCCCAGGTCGCCCTGGTCCTGGCCCTGATCACGGCCGGGTCGGCCATCGCCCTCGCCATGACACGGCGGACTGCCGGGTCCTTCTTCGTCGCCGGCACCTTGTGGACCGGACTGGTCATCGGACTGGCAGCGGCGCTCGGCGTCGGCGTGGCGATCACCGACCACGCCCCGCATGACCTCCTCCACGTGGTGTACGGGGTCCTGGCGGTCGGTGCCCTGCCGGGCGCCGCGATCGTCGCGGGCGCTCGGACGGGCCCCCGCCAGACTGTCGTCTGGGCGGTCGCCGGGATCGTCCTCGTCATCCTGATCCTGAGGCTCTTTCAAACGGGCGGCTGAGGTCGGCCCTGGTTCGCTGGTGCGTGCGTGACTCCAGTCCCGCGGGATACCTGTCGAGCGGCGATGCCAATGCGCACAGGGACCCGCGGGCGACGGCTATGCCTCGGCGATCACCCCGATCGAGACCCGAAAACCGGCGCGACGCTGCAGCGGGGGCATCAGGGTGCCTTGACCGATCGGCGTGTCGCCCGGGAACCAGCGGACCCATTCCTGGTTGAACGTGTCGAAGTCTGCTGGGTCGCGCAGTGACCAGTTCGCCCAGACGACCTTGTCGAGCGAGCTCCCCGCTGTCTCCAGCTTCGCTTTCAGGTTCGTCAGGCATTGGCGGGTCTGTTCCTTGATCGCCCCGTTGATGACCCGGCCATTGTCTGGATCGACCGGCCCGATCGACGAGACGTAGATCATGCCTCCGGCCTTGACCGCCCGGCCGGACCCGACCGACGGTCGAGATGGATCGGGCAGCAGCATGGTCTCTCCGACGACCATTCTGCCCTTCCCCAGGCGGGTCGAGTCGGGTCGCGCGGGGTCTTCCGGAGGAATGCCGAACTCCCCGGGCGGCAAGGTGATTCCACCGGACTTGAACTTCCCCATGAACGTCGGCCGGATCCCGGTCGGCTTGAGGACTCCCTCGATCTTCCCGTCTCGAACGCCGGTCTGCTCGAACGTGAAGATGTCCTGGGTGAGGATCTCGTCGTCCTCGATCCCGTAGACCTCGGTGATGTTGACGACCTTGCGGGTGCCGTCCTTGAGGCGCGCCGTATGGACGATGAGGTCGACGGCGGAGGCCATCTGCTCGCGGATGGCACGAAGCGGCAGCTCATAGCCGGCCATCAGGACCATGGTCTCGAGTCGACGGAGCATGTCCGGCGGGCTGTTCGCGTGCCCGGTGGATAGCGAGCCGTCCTGGCCCGTCGTCATGGCCTGGAGCATGTCCAGCGCCTCGCCCGCGCGACACTCGCCGACGATGATCCGGTCGGGCCGCATGTGGAGGGCATTGCGCAACAGATCGCGGATCGTGATCTCGCCGCGGCCCTCGAGATTCGGTGGGCGGGACTCGAGCGTGACGACGTGCTCCTGGCGGAGCTGGAGCTCCGCGGCGTCCTCGATCGTGACGATCCGCTCGTCGTTCGGGATGAACGACGACAGGACGTTGAGGGTGGTCGTCTTGCCCGACCCGGTGCCACCGGAGACGAAGACGTTGAGGCGGGCCTCGACGCAGGCACGAATGAAGTCGAACATCTCGGCGGTTGCCGTCCCGAACCGGATCAGGTCTTCCACCGTGAACGGCTTGGTGGAGAACTTCCGGATGGTGATCACCGGTCCGACGAGCGAGAGCGGGGCGATGATCGCGTTCACCCGCGAGCCGTCGCGCAGGCGGGCGTCCACCCTTGGACTCGTCTTGTCGATGCGCCGACCGATCGGGGTGATGATCCGGTCGATGATCCGCAGCACGTGCTCGTCGTTCAGGAAGGCGCTATCGACGCGCTGGATCTTCCCGCCCCGCTCGATGTAGAGATGGTGCGGGCCGTTGACCATGATCTCGGTGATCGTCTCGTCCTGGAGGAGCGGCTCGAGCGGCCCGAGGCCACCGACCTCTCCAACCAGCTCCTCGATCAGGCGCGTACGCTCGTCATGCGTCACGGCGAACCCGTGCATGCGGATCGTCCGGTCGACAACCCCCTCGAGCCTGCTGTGGAGCTCAGCCGGATCGGCGGCGTCGAGCAGCGTGCTGAGCGTGCTCATGACCTCTTCCTGGAGGCGGAGCCTGATGTCGCGCAGCAGCTCTTCCCGCGCCGCGACCCGACCCGGGCTCGGCGGAGCCGGCGGCTGAACCGGGACGAGCGCGCCGGCGCCCGGGGTGTCGGGTCCCTGTTGCGCGCGCTCGACCCGCCGGAGCAGCGACATGGACGTACCCCTCCCTCGGGCTTGCGACAGGATTCTAGATGGTGGTGAGCCGAGCCTGCGCCACTGGCGGCGGCCCGCCTCCCTTGATGATTCCGCAGCGAGCATACCCCCGCCCGGCTAGGGGCGGCCCCTGGCAGGGCCGATGCGGTGCATCATGGCAACCCAACCTCGCCTTCCGCCGCCGGTCGTCACGATCCAGGGGCGGCCAGGCCTGGGCGGACCCGCCAGGGCGCCGCATCCGAAGGCGCAGCGAGCAGACCTCGATACGTCTCCGGCCGCCGAGCCCGCAAATACGCGCCTGGGCCACCGGAGGCCTCGACGGCAGCATCGCTGAGGGTGGCGATCGCCAGGCGTGGCCGCAGATAACCGGCCGACACGAGGCCGCCGTCGGGGCCGGCGATCCCGCTGCCACCGAAGAAGGTCACCCCGCGCCGTCGATCGACCGTGTTGGCGAGCGCGACGTAGGTGTTGTTCTCGATCGCGCGCGACGCGAGATTGGCCGCCTGCTGTGCGCGATACGGCTCCATGTCGGCCGACGGCACCGCGATCAGCTGGGCGCCGCCGAGCGCCAGCACCCGGGCGACTTCCGGGTACTCGATGTCGGCGCAGATGCACACACCGAGCCGGAGGACCCGCCGCGCGGCGTCCGGTCCCATCGCGAGGTCGAACACCGGGTAGTCGTCGCCCCGCGCGAACGCCTCGTGCTCACGCTCGAAGAGATGGGTCTTGCGGTAGACGCCGGTGAGCTCGCCGTCGGCGCTGATCACCAGGGCCGCATTGAATGGATGGGCGGCGTCGGCCGGATGTCGCTCGAGGAAGCCGCAGACGATCGCGACATTCGCCTCAGCAGCCAGCGCGCGGAGCGCGCGCGCCGCCTCCCCGTCCGCTGCCTGAGCCAGCGCCAGGATCTCGGGCCGGATCGAATAGCCCTGGACGAAGCACTCCGGAAAGACGAGCAGGTCGCAACCGCGCGCCGCCGCCAGGCTGGCGTACCGCCGAGCCAGCCTGAGGTTCGCGGCAACGTCACCCACGGTCGCGCCGACCTGCGCGACGCCCACGCGGAGCCCCTCGAGCGAGCCCGCGGCGGGCGGCGTTGCCGGGGCCCTGACCTCAGTCGTGGCCGACCTCTTCGGGCAGCTCGTACCACGAGATGCGGTCGCCGACCCGGGCGCGCATCTTCCACTTCGTCGACTTCGGGGCAGCGTCGATGGCGGCGCGCAGGGCGACGACCTGGTCGACCGGATCGAACCGAAGCGGCCGACCCACATCCAGCTCGGCGGGGGTGATGTCTCCGGACAGGAACGCGAGGAGCTTCTCCAGGTTGCCGGTTGTGGTCCGCCACCAACCCCAGTCCGAGGACGTCAGCTCCGCGATCCGGCGGAGGTTGATCATGGCTCGCTTGTCGTCCGCCTCACCGGTGCCGTCCGCATCGCCGAGCGGATGCTCGGACAGCAGGATCAGGGCATCGAGCACGTCCTTGCGATTGATCTTGACGACCTGGAGCTTGGACATCAGGAGCTCGGCCAGCGGCAGCGTGGGGTGCGTCGCTCCGAGCCGTCCGCCGAAATCGAACTGGTGGCACATCTCGAGCTTGTCGACGAGGATGTCCACCGGCCGCCGCCGCGGCACGTCCACGAAGTAGAGCTGCTTGTGGCCGTACAGGGCGTTGTACTGCTTGTCGGGCGTGTAGCCCTCGGCGATGAGGATCTCCACGACCGCCTTGCGATCGCGACTCCGTGTCGCCAGGTCCAGGTCGCGGCCGTCCCGGTCGATCCGGGCGGTCCAGGTGGGCGCCTGGGCGTGGAAGGCGAGACCGCCCATCAGTCGGACCTGGAGGCCACGGGCGTCCGCGAGCCCGATCAGCCGGAGGGCCTCCGCGAGCGGGTCGCCGAGGGTCCGGCTGGGAGAGGACGCGTCGGCCGACGTCATCGGGGCAACGGGCTCCACGCTCGAACTCGATGGTGCGAATCCGCCGGAAGATACGGTCTTCCGGCGAGCAGGTCGGTCAGTATACTGGCGCGGTCTTCGACGTTCGAAGACGCGCCGGCGCAGGAGGGAGCGGCGGAGCGAAGCCCGGCGGCCGCAGCAGCGGTATCCCCGAGGCGCGGCCGTGAGCCACGATTGGAGGCTTGCGTCGATGGCCGCGCCGACTGCGGGTCGGGCGCTCTTCACGCGACAGTCGTCCGGACTGGTCCGCGAGGTCAGCGTCCTCAACGCGCTCTTCTTCAACACCTCCGCATTCATCGGGGTGGGTGTCGGCTGGTACCCGGTCTTCTACTCGCTCGCCTTCGTGGCGATCGGGACGACGGGTGGCTTCACGACGTACGGGATCGCCGCGATCCTGATCGGGCTGGCCTGCATCATCCTCGCGCTCATCTTTGCCAGCCTGACCAGCGTCATGCCGCGCTCCGGCGGCGACTACGTCTTCACCAGCCGGATCGTGCCCAGGGTGGGCCCCTTCATCGGCTGGATGGAGAGCTGGACGCTCGCCTTCGCCTCGGTGGCGATCATCGCGTTCGAGATCCCGGTCTTCGTGCGCAACCTCCAGATCACCGGGCGAATCGTCGGGATCGGCACGGGGAGCGACTTCTTCAACGGGGCCAACGGCTGGTTCACCGATTCGTCCGGCGCGGTCACGGAGGTGCCGGGGTTCCTCGCCGCGGTGGTCGTCCTGGTGCTGATCGGCATCGTCACCCTCCAGCCAACACGCCGCTTCCACCGGATCGTCACCTTGCTGGCCGGGATCGGCCTGATCGGGATGGTCGTGATGTTCGTGGTCGGCATGCTGACGATCACACCCGAGAGCTTCGCGGCGAACCTGCCGACCTATGCCAACGGGACCACCGTGGACGCCCTGGTCAAGGCCGGCCAGGACAACGCCGTCATCGGCGACGTCAACCTCGATCCGGCGCTCTTCTCGTTCGTGGCCGGAATCGTGCTGCTCAACTACATCGGCTTCCAGTATTCGGCCTACATCAGCGGCGAGATCCGGGGCGACGTACGGCGCGGCATCCTCATCGCCCTGCTGGGTGCGCTCGCCGTCGCCGTCTTCATGAACTCGGTCTACACGGACTTCCTGTCGGCGCGGCTGGGTGTCAACGGCCAGATCGGCTGGGGCGTCCTGTACTGGCTCGGTTCGCCGGATCTTCCGCTCGGTCAACCCAACTCGCTGCCGCTGACGGCGGCGATCGCCCAGCCCGGGCTCTGGCCGATCTGGACGTTCGTCAGCCTCGCCGTGACCCTCTTCCCGTTCCTGCTTTGCCCGGTGTACGTCGCGTTCCTGTCGCGCGTCCAGCTCGCCTGGAGCCTGGACCGGCAGGTGCCCGAGTGGTTCGGGGCGGTCTCGGAGCGGCTGCACGCGCCGGCAAACGCGATCCTGACCGCGCTCGTGGCGGCCGGGGTCTTTGCCCTGCTCCAGAACTTCGCGATCCTCAAAGCCGTCGGACTCGGCTTCCTCGCCCCGACGGACGGCAAGCTGAACCTGGTTGCGACCCTGTGGTTCAGCATCCTTGCCGCGGGGCTGACCTGGATCATGCCCGGGGTCAACGCCCTCCTCGTCCGCTGGACGCGGCCCGATCTGGCCAGGGACGCTCCGTTCGTCACGTGGCTCCCGCTGCTCGGCGGCGTCTGGGTCGTGATCATGGTCGTGCTCTACTGGTTCGCCGGGCTCAGCCCGATCATCAACTTCGTGGGCAAGCTGGAGGCCGAGAGCCAGCTCGACTACCTGAACCGGACCGGCGTCAGCTTCACGTTGCTGATCTTCGCCGCCGGAATCGTGGTCTTCGTCATCGCCTGGGTCCGCAACCGCGCCCGCGGCATCGACACCGGGCTCATGTACCGGGAGCTGCCGCCCGACTGATCCGTCCATACGCCACACTGGGGAGGCTGTGGCGAAGCCGTTCCGTCTGTACGTCTGCTCCGACATCCACGCATCGGAGCGTGCCTGGCGGAAGCTGCTCAACGCGACGAAGGCGAACACCTACAAGGTGGACGCCGTCCTGTTCGCCGGTGACCTCACCGGCAAGGCGCTCGTCCCGGTCGTGGAACACCCGGCCGGGACGTTCAGCGCGACCCTGCTCGGCAGCCGCCGGGTGGCGCGCACCGAGGCGGAGCTGGCAGAGCTCGAGCGCTCCATCGCCGACGTCGGGTACTACGCCGCGCGGGTCTCGCCCGCCGAGGCCGCCGCCATGGAATCGGATCCCGACCTGGTCAGCCGCCACTTCCACGAGCAGATCACCCGCCGCGTCCGCGACTGGATGGCGCTGGCCGCGGAGCGCCTCGACGGATCCGGTATCCCCGTCTACCTGATGCCCGGCAACGACGACGACTTCGCCATCGACCCAGTCCTGGCCGACAGCGCGTACGCCCGGAACGTCAACGAGCAGGTCGTCGAGCTCACTCCCTGGCACCAGCTGGTGAGCATGGGCTGGTCGTCGCCGACGCCCTGGTCGACCCCGCGTGAGATGCCCGAGGAGGCGTTCCTGGACCGGTTGTCGGACCTGATGGCCGGGGTAAGGGATGCACGCAAGACGGTGATCATGACCCACGTGCCGCCCTACGACTCCGGCCTGGACACCGCCCCGCTCCTCTCGCCGACCCTGCAGCCGACCGTCTCCGCCGGTGACGTGCTGCGCGGTCCGGTGGGCTCGACCGGCGTCCGCAAGGCAATCGAGTCGTTCCGGCCGGTGCTCGGTGTGCACGGCCACATCCACGAATCCGGCGGCGAGCGGCGGATCGGCGACACGCTCTGCGTGAACGCCGGCTCGGAGGCGAACCACGGCGTGCTGCGCGGCTACCTCATCGACCTGACCGCCGACGGCGTGGAGCGCTCGCTGCGGGTCGAAGGCTAGCGACTACGAGTCTGCCGGTGCCCGAAACCGGCGCACATCCGACGGGCGTTCAGAACCCGAGCTCGCGAAGGCGAGGCGCGAGCCGCCGGGCGGCCCTGGCCCGATGCGAGATGGCGTGCTTCTCGGCCGGCATCCAGAGTCCCAGGGTTCGGCCGCCGGGCGGCTCTGACGCCGGTTCGAAGATCGGGTCGTAGCCGAAGCCGCCCGTCCCGCGCGGCTCCGTGGCGATCCTGCCCCGACACGTCCCGCGCGCCCTGACGAGTCCGAGGCCGCCGCGTGGTCCCGCCCGACCCGGCAGCGCGACCGCCAGCACGCAGACATAGCGCGCCCCGCGTCGCTCGGGCGGGAGGCCGCGCAACGCCTCGAGCAGCCGGGCGTTGTTCGCGTCGTCGGTGGCGTTCTGGCCCGCGTAGCGGCGCGTCCGCACGCCGGGCCCGCCCCCGAGCGCATCGACCTCCAGCCCGGAATCGTCGGCCAGGGTCGGCAGGCCGGTCGCGCGCACCCCGAAGCGGGCCTTGATCGCGGCGTTCGTCTCGAACGTGTCGCCGGTCTCAGCCGGGTCGCCCGGCACGCCCAGGTCGTCCAGCGAGACGAGATCGGTCCGCTGGAGGTCGAGCAGCTCGCGCAGCTCGCGCAGCTTGTGGACGGATCGGGTGGCGACCAGCAGCTGCCGGCGGGTCACCGCCGGACAGTGGCCAGGATGGCCGCCTGGGCCTCGAAGAGGCGCGCGAGGCCACCGTCGGCGAGGTCGAGCAGGCCCATCGCGGCGGCCCGGTCGAACGGCTTGCCTTCCGCCGTCCCCTGCAGCTCGACGTACGCACCGGCGTCCGTGCCCACGACGTTGAAGTCGACGTCGGCGTGCGAATCCTCGGAGTAGTCGAGGTCCAGGTACGGCAGCCCGTTGACGATCCCGACCGACACCGCGGCGACCTTGGCCACCAGGTTGCGCTCCATGCCGTAGGTGATGAGCGCCGCGGCCAGAGCCACGTACCCGCCGGTGATCGAGGCCGTCCGCGTCCCGCCGTCGGCCTGCAGGACGTCGCAGTCGACCGTGATCGTCCGCTCGCCGAGCCGGGTCAGGTCCACGACGCCACGAAGCGATCGCCCGATCAGCCGCTGGATCTCGTGGGTCCGGCCGCCGATGCGGCCCTTGACCGACTCGCGATCCGTCCGCTCCGAGGTGGCGCGGGGCAGCATCGAGTACTCGGCGGTGACCCAACCGGTGCCCTTGCCGCGGAGGTGGGGCGGGACGCGGTCCACGATCGTGGCCGCGCACAGGACCTCCGTGTCGCCGACCCGGATCTGGCACGACCCCTCCGCCCACTTCTGGACGCCTAGCGTGAAGGTGACCGGCCGCAGGTCGTTGGGCCGGCGGCCGTCGGCGCGGACGGTGGGCGGTCGATTGCCGATCGTCATCTGATCTTCTCCTCAGCCTTGGCGGCATCCCATAGCGCGTCGAGCGCGTCGAACTCCAGGTCTCGCAGTGCGACGCCCTGGGCGGCTGCCCTCCGTTCCACGCTCCCGAAGCGGCGGCGGAACTTGGCGTTGGCGGCTCGGACGGCGGCCTCGGCCTCGATCCCCCGCCGGCGAGCCACGTTGACCAGCACGAACACGAGGTCGCCGAACTCCTCGCTCCACTCGACGTCGTTCGCGGCGCGCCGGAGCTCGTCCGTCTCCTCGACGACCTTGTCCAGCACCCCCTCGATGGACGGCCAGTCGTAGCCCAGGTTGGCCGCCCGCTCCTGCATCTCCTGGCTGGCGGCCAGGGCCGGCATGGACGGGCTGATCCCGTCGAGCGCGCTCTTCGGCTCGGCCACGGCCCCGTCCTCAGCCGGATCGGCGTCGGCAGCGGCTGCCCGCTCGTCCGCCTTGATCCGTTCCCACTGACGGTTGACGTCCGACGCGGTCCGCGCGACCGCGTCGCCGAAGACGTGCGGGTGGCGGCGGACGATCTTGGTCGCGATCGCAGCCTGGACGTCGGCCAGGTCGAAGACCCCGGCTTCCGCCGCGAGCTGGGCATGCAGCACGATCTGGAGCCACAGGTCTCCGAGCTCGCCGGCCAGCTCGGGGGTCGCGCCCGCGTCGAGCGCGTCGTAGACCTCGTACGCCTCCTCCAGCAGGTGCTTGCGCAGGGACGCGTGGGTCTGCTCGCGATCCCACGGGCAGCCGTCGGGCTGGCGCAGGCGGGCGGAGATCCAGGGCATCGCCCACGGACCGGCGGCGGCCAACTCCGGAGCGAGCGGCGAGAGGTACAGCGGATCCGCGAGGACGCCCGGGTCCAGCGAGCCCACGGTCGCGCCGTCGGCCGCGCCGAAGCGTCCCACGGGATGGTTGGCCGGGTAGAGCCGCCGGAGGAGCGCCAGCGGGTCGCGAGCCGCCGGTCCGGCTCGGCCCGGGAGCGGATCCAGCGGCCCACCGCCGGTCGAAGGCGCCCGCAGGACAGTCAGCGGCACGACCAGGAGCGGGCGGGAGGCTTCGATCGGAGTCGCGGTCAGCTGCTCGGCGGCCACGACCTGGAGTCCCAGCGCGGGCTCGAAGCCCCAGCGGAGGCGCGCCTCGGCGACGAGCGCGTCGAGCATCGGCGCCCTCCTCTAGCCGGTCGTACCCGTGATGGACGAGTCGCGCGTGATCGGGACGGCGTCCTTCTTCTGGCTGTACCAGTTGGAGAAGGCGGACGACTTGATCGCATCGAGCTGAGGGCCGTCGGGGGAACGGGTCTCCTCCACCAGCACCTTGAACAGGTAGATCCCGTCGCCGGGAATGGCCACGATGCTGGAGGTCGACCCAACCGTCGTCCCGAAGATCCCGGCGGTCAGTCGCTCGTCGAGCTGACCCTTGGCGATCCAGCCCTCGTCGCCGCCCACGCCGGCGGTGGACGCCTCCGAATTGTCGCGGGCGAGCGTCGCGAAGTCGGCGCCGCCGTCGGCCTTGCCCTTGAGCGCGGTCAGCCAGTCGATGTCCGGCGGCCGGTACATCACCTGGATGACGTGCCAGCCGAAGGCCGACTTGACCGGCGGCAGCACCTGGCCAGGCTGGAGGCCGGGCGCGACGATCGCGGCGAGGAACGAAGCGTCGACCTGGCTGCTCGAGTCGAAGTACGGCAGCTTGCCGCCGGTTCCGGTCGAGCCCAGGTCGCCGGTCTCGTCGCTCTCGGTTCGCGCGATCGAATCGAACAGGCTGGGATCCGCCTTGAGCTTGTTGTAGGTCGCCGTCGCCTCGTCCTCGGCGGCCTTCCAGGCCGGGTCGCTGGCGTCGAGAGCCGAGGCGCCACCCGGGTCGTTCTTCGGCGAGTAGAGGATGTGCCGGACCTTGATCGCGTCGGCACCGGGCGTGGTCGAGGGCTCCTTGATGTAGATCTCCTGCACGTGGCGCTGGGGTCCGGGGCCGGACACCTCGGCCACGATCTTGTCGTCGAGCTTCTTGCGGATGACGTCGCCCTGGACCACGTTGCGGTACTTGGCGAGGTCGATGCCGTCGTTGGCCAGCTTCGCCTGGTAGTCGTTGTCGATGGACTCGGGCACGATCTCGGTGACCCGGCCGATCCGGTAGATCCCGTCGGCCCCCTCGATCACGTCGGTCGGCGTGTTGACCGGCGCCGCCAGGATCGCCTTGTGATACGCCTGGTCCGTCTGGGTGTCGTCGGCCAGCAGCCAACCCAGGTCCCCCGACTGCGCGGAGCTGGCGGTGTCGGTCGACACGGTCTGCGCGACCTGCTCCCAGGCCTTGCCGCCCTGCAGATCCTTGAGCGCGGCCTCCGCCTTGGCCTTGGCGGTCGCCTTCTGGAGCTCGTTCGGAGCGACCGCTCCGGGATCCGATTCGGGCTTGACCTCGATGACCCAGGCGTGGCGGGATTCGGGGGTGGTTGCCTCGAACAGCAGGCGCGCGTCGACGTCGGCCGGGGTGACGGTGACCCCTTCCTCCACCGCGAGCTTCGCCTGGAGCTTGTTGTCGATCAGCCGCTCGAGGGCCACGCTCGGGAGCTGCTGGCGCTGCTGGGTGACCTGGTTCAGCTGTGACTGGCCGTCGGTGTCGCTCAGCCGGCCGGCGGCCACCTCGGTGCGGATCCGCCGCTCCGTCTCGTCGAGCCGCCAGCTCTCGATCGTCAGCCGGTCCGTGAAGGCATCCTTCGTGATCGACTGGCCGTCGACGCTGCCGACGGCCGCGAGGTGGTCGTTGTACCAGCTCAGGCCTGCCGCAATGAGGAGGATGAGGACGGCCGCGACGACGACGATTCCGAAGCCGATGTTGAGATAGAAGTTCCGCCTGTCATGGCCCTCCCACGAGGGGCGCTGGGCACGCTTGACGACGGGCTTGGCTTTGAAGGTCATGAGCGGGGTGGATCCCTGTTGGCATGGCCGGCTGGCGCCGGGGTTTGGCGGGCAAGGTATGGTACTTCGATGTCCCGGCTGCCGCCACGCAGCTCGACGGGGTCAGCCTCGCGGAATCGGAAGATCGGCGGCCAGTCGCGCCCGGAGCGCGGTGACGAACGGCGTCGCGAGGTGGTGCGTGTCGCGGTAGACGAGGTAGCGCCCGATCACGGCGGGGCACGGATCGGTGGGGCAGGCCCAGGGCGTCGGATCCACGAACGTCGCGCCCGCGGTCGCCGCGATCCGCGCCTCCACCCCGGTCCACGCGACATCGAGCGCCTGCGCGCGGGGCTCGGCGCAGGCCAGGACGTGATCGAGATGCTGCGACAGGCAGTCCGGCGGGTCCTGGCTGAACTTCGGCGTGTCGCCGACGAGGGCGACGGCGTCGGCCAGCGGCCGAAGTCGCTGCAGGGTCTGGAGGAGACCGGCCTCGAGCGCCGCTCCACCGTCCGCCGGCGCGGGTCCGTCGCTGCCCGCCGCCGTGTACGGGTGGCTGCTGCCGACGACCACCAGGCTCGGACGATCGGCCTGGAGTCTTGCGAAGACTTCGTCCCGCCACTGGTTGCACTCGTCGTAGGCCCGCTTGAAGGTCGTGTTCCAGACCGTCAGCTGGGCCGGCGTGCAGGCGCTCTTGGTCAGCGAGATGAGCCGCCAGCCACGCTCGGTCGCGAGGCGCTCCAGGGCCGGGAACCATTCGGCCGCGTGGGAATCGCCGAACAGCACCACGGTCGTGGACGATGCCGGATCGCCGTACACGCAGTCCGGGATGGTCGTCACGGGCTGCTCGAGGTGGCAGCCGTCGCCGTAGGTCCGGGGTTGATCGCTCCGGGCTGCCTCGAGCGACGGCGTCAAGCCGGCCGGGACGGGCCCATCGGGCGGCGGTGGCAGCGTCTGGCCGGGTGACGGCGCCCCGCTGACCAGGTCGGGGATCGGATCGTTGCCGGCTCCGGCCGCCGTCGCGCCCCCCAGGGAGGCCCGGCCGGTCGCCGCCTCCAGGCGCTGCGTGGTCACGAATCCGAGGCCGAGGGACGTCGTGGCCACGGCAAGCGAGAGGGCGCCGGCGAGGGCCAGGTTCCGGCGCGGCACGATCCCCACGATCCGGCCGCGCCGGATGGGGTCCTCCAGCCAGTGCTGGCTGGCGTACGCGACCGGAACGGCTGCGACCATCAGCCCGACGCGCACCGCGAGCGGCAGGGTGCCGCCGGCGACGGCGGTCGGCACCACGAGCAGCGGCCAGTGCCACAGGTAGAGCGAATACGAGATCCGGCCGAGGAAGCGGGCCGGGCGCCACCCGAGCAGCCGGGCCGGCAGGCTGGCCTGGTCGGCCATGCCGGGGAGCATCGCCAGGGCGCAGCCGACCGTCGGGAGGAGGGCGGCCATCCCCGGGAACGGGGTGTTCGTGTCGATGACCAACCCGGCTGCGGCGATCAACCCGAGTCCCAGCCAGCCGGCGGCGACGGCGGCCGGTCTGGGCAGGCTCGCGAGGCGGGCCGCGCCGACGGCCAGGATCGCCCCGATCCCCAACTCCCAGGCACGCGTCGGCAGGGAGAAGAAGGCCCACGGCTCGTTGGCCGTGGTCAGCCACATGGACAGCGCGAACGAACCGGCGGCCACGATCGCGGCGAGGGCCGCGATCCGCCGTGGCCGCGACCACCCGGTACCGGCCGCACCGGCCACGCCGCGGGTGACGAGGAGGAGGAGTGCCGGCCAGAAGAGGTAGAACTGCTCCTCGACGCCGAGCGACCAGAGATGGAGCAGGGGCGAGGGCGCGAGCTCCGACTGGAGGTAGTCGGTCGCCTGGAAGGCGAAGCGCAGGTTCGAGGTGTAGAGCGCGGCGGCAATCCCGTCCTGCGCGACGTCGCCGGCGCGCAGCGGCGACAGGAGCAGGACGGACGCCACGACCGTCACCAGGATCAGCAGCATCGCGGCCGGGAGCAGCCGCCGGGCCCGGCGCGCGTAGAACGCCGCCAGCGAGATCGTCCCGGTCGCCTCGAGCTCGCGGATGAGTAGCCCGGTGATCAGGAAGCCCGACAGGACGAAGAACACATCGACACCGACATAGCCGCCGGTGACGCCCGGGACGCCCGCGTGGTAGAGCAGCACGAGCACGACCGCGATGGCGCGGAGCCCTTCCAGGTCGGGCCGGAAGCCCTCGCGCTCGACCGGTTTGTCGGCCCGGGCGCGTCCGCGCAGGGCGCGCATCGTCAACGGACCGCCAGGCCGTCGACCAGCGCCAGGTACTGCGGCGACTCGCGCTCCCAGGCCAGGCCGCGCACCCGCTCGAAGGCACGCCAGACGCGCGCCTCGCGCGCCTCGGGCTCGTCGACCAGACGCAGCAGGGCGTCGGCGAGGTCGTCCGGATCACCCGGCGCGTAGGTGACGACGTCGTCACCGAAGGTCCGATCGACCATCGGCAGCCGTGAAGCCACGACTGGCCGGCGCATCGCCGCGTACTCGAACGCCTTGGTCGAAAGCGAGAAGTCGGTGAAGTCGGAGCGGCGGGTCGGGGCGAGGCCCACGTCCGCCGCGGCGATGGCGGCCGGCACCGCATCGATCGGGATCCGGCCATGGAAGACGACCCGCTCGGTGATCCCGAGCGCCGACGCCTGGTCCCGCAGCGGGACCTCGGCGAAGTCGCGTCCGTACAGGTCGAGACAGGCCCGCAGCTCCGGCCGGCGTTCGGCGAGGCGGGCGACCGCGGCCAGCACCACGTCCAGCTCGTAGATCGGGCTCAGAGCCCCCGCGTACACGAGCCGAAGCGACCCATCGGCCATGAAGGTGCGGTCCGGGTGCCCGGTGGCGTCGAAGCGCGCCAGCGACGGCGCGTTCGGCACGATCGTCAGCTTCAACGCCGGGACGCCGAGCCCGCGCAGGCGATCGCCGAGGGCGTCATTGACGGTGATGACCGCGCTGGCGAAGCGTATCGCGGCCCCCTCCTGGGCTCGCAGGAGCGCGTGTCCGATCCGGCCCGCCGGGCCGTGGAATCGGCTGCGGAAGAATTCCGGCATCGCCTCGTGAAGGTCGAGGATGACCGGGACGCCGACCAGCCGCAGGGGCAGGGCTGCGAAGACCAGGAAGTCTGGCAGGGTGTGGACCTGGACCAGCCCGTAGCGCCGTCGCCGGTGCGCGCGGGTCAGGGCGAGGCCGGCCCGCAGGAGGAACGCCACGTATTCGACCAGGTAGGTCCGGAGGCCGGCCCCCTGGTGGCGCTGAACGCCGAGCCGGCGAACGCTGACGCCTTCGATCACCTCGTGGGCCGGGTCGTCCGGCCGGCGCAGGGCGAAGATGTCCACCGGCCGGCCCGCCGCCACCAGGGATTCGGCCTCGCGCCGGACGCGCGGGTCCTCCTCGTAGTACGAGTGGGTGACCATGGCGACCGGTCGGGGCGGAGCGGCGGCCGCGCGCTGGTCTTGGGGTGTCATGAGCGTCCCGCAGCGTACCCCAACGGCCCCGAACGAATGGTCGGAACGCCCGTGGTACCCTGCTGGCCCAATGAGTGTCACGGCCCAAGCGCCAGCCCAGTATCGCGGCGCCGCCGTTCGGCCGGGGCCCATCGGGCTCCTTCGCGAGGCCGCCCTCGAGATCTGGAATCGACGCCGGCTGATCGGCTATCTCGTCCAGGCCGACGTTCGGAAGAAGGGCGCCGACACGCTCCTCGGGAACCTCTGGTGGGTGATCGATCCGCTCCTCCAGATGGCCGTCTACGTGGTGCTGGTCTCGATCATCTTCCAGCGTGACAAGCCGGATTACCCGATCTTCATCTTCGCCGCGATCCTGCCCTGGAAGTGGTTCCAGACCTCCGTCTACGACGGGATCACCTCGGTCACCGGGGCCGGCTCGCTGATCCGGCAGGTCCAGTTCCCGAAGCTCGTCCTGCCCGTCGCGTCGAGCCTCGCGGCGGTCGTCAACTTCGCGTTCGGGCTCATCCCACTGACCGCCCTGATCCTCCTCCTCTTCCCGCACCGGCTCAGCTCGACGCTCCTGCTGATCCCGCTCATCGCCTTCGTCCAGTTCTTCTTCAACGTGGCGATGTCGATCGGCCTCGGCGCGCTCAACGTCTTCTTCAGGGACATCGGCAACGTCGCTCGCCACGCGATGCGCCTGTGGTTCTACCTGTCCCCGGGCCTCTACGCGTTGTCCGATCTGCAGGCGGCGACGGAGAAGCTGCCGATCCCGTTGATCCGGCACATCCTGCTGTGGAACCCGTTCGCCATCCTGTTCAGCGCCTATCGCAACGTGATCTACGAGGGAATCGGCCCCGATTGGGGCGCCCTCGGGGCGTTGCTCGTCGCCTCGCTGATCCTGCTGGCCCTGGCCACCCTGCTGTTCAAGCGGGCCGAGCCGGCCTTCGCCAAGGTGCTCTAGCGATGGCCGTCGTGGACATCGACCCGGACGTCCCGTCCGCCCCTTCCTCGAGCCTGCCGGCCGCGATCCAGGCGGACGGGATCGGCATCCGGTACAGCCTGCGGTTCACCAGGAAGACGACCCTCCAGCGCTCGTTCATCAACTTGTTCAAGCACGAACCGGCGGACCAGTTCTGGGCGCTCCGGGACGTGACCTTCAAGCTCGTGCACGGCGAGTCGCTCGCGGTCATCGGACCGAACGGCGCCGGCAAGAGCACGCTCCTGCAGGTCCTCGCCGGCATCATCGCGCCGTCGGAGGGGACGGTCGAGGTGAACGGGCTGATCTCCAGCCTGCTCACCCTGGGCGCCGGCTTCGACCAGGACCTGACCGGGCGCGAGAACATCCGCCTGGCCGGCGCGTTCCTGGGTCTCCAGGGGATGGACATGGCCCAGCGCACGCCGGGCATCATCGAGTTCGCCGATCTCGGGCCGTTCATCGACGCCCCGTTGCGGACCTACTCGTCCGGGATGCGCGCGAGGCTTGGGTTCTCCATCGCGACCTCGGTCGATCCGGACATCCTGCTGCTGGACGAGGTCCTGGCCACCGGCGACGAGACCTTCCGGGCGAAGTCCAAGGCCCGTGTCGTGGAGCTTGTCCGCCAGGCCAAGGGCGTCGTGTTCGTCACCCACGACATGAACTGGGTGACCGAGTTCTGCAACCGGGCGATCCTCCTCCAGCATGGCCGCATCGTGGCCGAGGGCGACCCCGCCGAGGTCGTGGCGATCCACAAGGAGCACTCGCGCCGTGCCAAGGCCGAGCGCGAGGCCGAGCTGGCGGCGGCGCTCGCCGCGTCCGGTGGCGGGGTGCTGCCGCCCGATGCCGCCGGGAGCAAGCTGCTGCGCTAGCCGGGGCGCCCGCGGGCAGATAGCATCCAGCCGGTGACCCGCCCGCTTCGGATCCTGACCGTCGCCCGCTGGTACCCCTCGCACGATTCGCCCGGTCGCGGGTCGTTCGTGGCGGACCTGGTCCGCGCGACGGTCGCGGCCGGCGTGGACGCCAGGGTCGTCTCCTTCGATCGTGTCCTCGTCCGAGGCCGGCTCGAGACGCGCGACGCGGCTCTCGAGGGGGCCCGGGCCGCCTACGGCGCCGTCGCGACGCCGGCGGACCTGTTCGTCGTGCCGGCCAGCCGGGGCGCGCGCGGCGTCCCGGTCGCATGGATCCCGGTCGTCCGCCGGCCCGGAGCCGACGATCCGGAGGCGCTGGTCGAGGACCACCTCGCGGCGCTCGGCCCATTCGTCGATCGCCTGGTCGCCGAGTGGCGGCCCGACGTGATTCACGCCCACACCGGCCTTCCCGATGGGATCGTGGCGGCGCGGGTCGGTCGCGCGCTCGGAATCCCGGTCGTCGTCAGCGAGCACGCGAGCACGATCGAGGCCGCCCTGGCCGACCCGGTCGCCCTCGACCGCTACCGCGAGCTGCTGGGTCCCGGGGTTCGCCTGATGGCCGTGAGCCCGCCGGTCGCACGGAGGCTCGCGGAGATCCTCGGCATCGCCGAATCCGCCATCGGGATCATGCCCAACCCGGTCGACGATGCGTCGTTCCCGGTTGCCGATCCGGCCGGCCGCGATCCGGATGAACTGCTCTGGGTGGGTGCGCTCGGCGCACACAAGGGGATCGAGATCCTGCTGCGCGCCTGCTCCCGGCTCCGCGCCACCCGGCCGGGCCTCCACCTCCATCTCGTCGGCGGCGAGCGGGCGCCCGGCGATGTCGAGCGCTGGCGATCGCTGGCCGCCGAGCTCGGGATCGGCGAGGCGACGGTGTTCGAGGGCTGGCTGGCACGGCCGGCCGTGGCGGCGGCGATGGCCCAGGCCGGCGTCTTCGTCCACCCCAGCCCGTCGGAGACGTTCGGCGTCGTGGCTGCGGAGGCGATCCTGTCAGGGCTGCCGGTGGCCGCCCGAAGGTCGGGTGGCGTCCCCTGGATCATCGAGCTCTCCGGTGGGTTCGGTGCCGTGGCCGCCGGCGACGACGACGCCGCGTTCGCGGACGCCATCGAAACCGTCCTCGACGGGCGACTCTCCGCGACCGCGCTCGAGGCACGCGCGCGGCTCGTCGAGGAGGTGGGCCAGGCGGCGGTCGCCGCGACGACGATCGCGTGCTACCGCGAGGCCATCGACGCTGCCCGCGAAACGACGCCTGCCGGGACGCCGGCCGGACCGCAACGATCCCCCCGGATCCGGCTGGCCGCCCTCCCCCGCATCCTCGTTGCGACCGGTCGCGACCAGGCGCTCCGGCTCGTCGCGGAGCTTCCGGCCGACCTGCGTGCTTGGATCGTCCTGGTCGTGCCGCCGGGACCCGACGACTCGCCGCGCGTATCGGACGACCCCGCCGGCGCGGGCGTCCACATCGTCGAGGCCACTCCGGCTCGGTACGAACGGCCGCCGAGCGGCCGAAGCCCGATGTCGCGCCTGAAACGGGCGACCTGGCGGCCGCCGCTCACCGCCGACGAGGAGCTGGCCGTCGCGATCGGCCGCGCGACCGCCGGTGTCGCGACGCGAGGCGAGCCGGTGGATCTGCTCGCCCTCGATGCCCCCGCGGCGGTGATCGTGGCCGGCCTCGATCCGCGCCACGTGCGACTCGCGCCGGGGTCGCTCCGCTGGCTCGCCGACCGCTGGGATGCGGCGGCCGCCGATGCCCCTAGCGAGGACCGGCCGTCTGACCCGCGTTGAGCCGCTGCACGAGCTCCAGGTACGGCACGACCGCGCGCTCCCAGTTGTAGCGATCGCGCGAGACGGCCAGGCAGCGATCGCGCAGGGCGGCGTAAGCCACGGGCGCCAGCTCGAGGATCTCGCCGAGGGCCCGCGCCAGGTCGTCCGGGTCCGCCGGATCCGCGACGGCTCCCAGGTTGTCCGCCTCCACGATGGCCCGCATCACCTCGAGATCCTCGCCGATCACGACCGGCGTCCCGGCCGCGAGGCTCTCCCAGAACTTGTTCGGCGTCGAGAGGCGCTGGTTCAGCGAATTCGCGGGGACGGCGACGATCGAGACATCGGCCGAGGACGCCCAGAGCGGGACATCGTCCGGGTGGACCGCCGGGAGGACCACGTGGCGGCCGGCGAACCGTGGATCGGACGACGTCGCCCGCAGCCCCGCGTCCCACTCGGCATTGACGGCAGGACCGAGCATGACCAGGGCCGCGTCCGGGAGTCGGGTGACCGCCTCGGCGGCCATCTCGAGGCCGCGCTGGCGGCCGAGCTTGCCGAGGAAGAGCACGATCCGTCGCCCGGCCGGCAGCCCTGCCGCCTGGCGGATCAGGTCCGGGCGCTCGGTCGGGGGGATCCAGCGCGGCTGGCAGTTGAGCAGGACCGTCGGTCGCTCGCGGAACGGCCAGAGCCGGTGGCAATGATCGGCGAGCGGGTCGTTGACGGTCACGACCGCGGCCACGCGCCGGACCCAGGCCGCCTCCTGGCGCCGGTAGCGTTCGAGGACCACGGCCGGCACGTTCCGGTAGTTGTTCGAGTCGAGGATCGCATCGATCACGTCGTAGACGACGATCCCGCGTCGGCCGGATCGCCGGGCCGCCGCTGCCAGGTCGAGCGCGACCGGGAGGGTCAGGATGCCGAAGGCGTGGTACAGGTCGGCCGGCGGAAGGTCCCGCCGCAGCGTCCGCCACCAGGCCCGGACGTGGAGCGGCCAGAACACGACCTTCAGCGCCTTGTCCAGGTTGAGCGCGAGGACCCGCAGCAGTCGCGTCGGCGGCCGCGGTGGCGGAGGCTGGCCGACCCATCGGGCAAACGGACCACTCGGGCGATAGCGGCGGGTGACGACGTCACCGTCACGCTCCTCGGCCGGCGCCCCGTCACCCGCGACAGCCGCGATCTCGACCTGCCAGCCGGCCCCGGCCAGGCTGCGTGCCACGCGCAATCCGCGCGAGTAGGGGGCCGCCGGGTTGGCGACGAGCAGGACCGCGCGAGGACGGTGATCGGCCGACGAGGCCGCGATCGCGGGGGCCGGAAGGCTCACCAGCGACGCCCGGTCAGCCGGCTGTACGCGTCAAGAAGCGCCTGGACCTGCGTCTCCCAGTTGTAGGCGTCATGGGCGGCGGCGAGCGCTCGGGCGCGCCAGGCCTCACGCTCATCCGCGGGCGCCTCGACGATCGTCCGGATCGCGGTCGCGATGGCCTCGATATCCGATGGATCCACCGCGATCCCGCAGCCGGTGGCGCGGGCGATCGGGCCCATCCCCGGATGGTCCGAGCAGACGCTCGGGACGCCGGCAGCCATGGCCTCGAGGAACTTGTTCGGCGTCGACAGGTAGTTGTTGAGCGTGTCGCGCTGGAACAGGACGCCGACGACGTCCGCCGAGGCAACCCACTCGAGCAGCTCGGTCGGCGGCACCGCCGGCAGCACGTGGACCTTGTCGCGATTCTCGTCCGCCGCAGCCACCGCCCGGAACTCGGCTTCCATCGCCCCGTAGCCCATCACCACGAGGACGGCGTTCGGAACCTGGTGGATCGCCCGGATCAGCTCCTCGACCCCCCGGCCACGGGAGAAGCCTCCCTGGTACAGGACGACCCTGGTGTCCGGGTCCAGGCCGAGGCGCTCGTGGAAGCGACGCGGGGGCGGTGTCGGCGGGTCGTATCGATACGAGCAGTTCATCACGATGACCGGCATCTCGACGCCGAAGCGCTGCGCGAGCTGGTCCGCGTACGGCTGGTTGACAGTGATGACCCGGTCTGCGGCGCGCGCCCAGCCTCGCTCCAGGCGCGCCAGGACCGCCTTGATCGGGCCACGGAGTCGCGCCAGGTTGGCGGCGACCATGTAGATGTCGCGGGCGTCGTAGACGACCCGTGCGCGATGCCGCCGGCCCAGGGCCAGGGCGACGGAGATGCCCATGTAGGCCATCCCGTGATAGACGTCGGCCGCGGGCGCGGCCTCGAGCCCCCGGCGCCGATGGCTCCGGATCATCAGGAAGATGCGGGCGCGCCGGACGTAGCCGCGGACGCGCCCCGGATCGCGGGCGGCTGGGTGCGCCCAGCCGGGCTCGGAGTCGTCGGCGGAGAGGTCCGGGGTCGCCGTGTCTGTCGCAGGCGCGGCGCCGCGCGCCCCGGTCGCCGGGGCATCGGTCGCGGGCACGCCGGCCGGTCCAAGGATCGGTCGGGCCGCCAGGCGCAGCACCCGCAGGATGGGCAGCGTGACGGCCTGCAACGGAAGGCCGTCGACGGCCGTCGCCTCGACCCGGATGATCGGGTAGCCGGCCGGGTGGATCTCGCGGCGGGCAAGACCGGGCTTCCATCGCGCGAGCACGGTCACCTGGTGACCGCGATCGTGGAGCGTCCGCGCAATCCGGTAGGTCCGAGAGTCGAATTCCCCGGTGGACGGCAGGACGACCACGCAGCGCTGGGGGACGATCTCGTCAGGCACGGTCCGCCCGAGTGTAGCGAACGGTCCCGGCGGGCGCCGGATGCTAAGGTTTCGGCGACGCAACTGGACGCCCACCACGGGAGATTCCGGACTCGTGCACTTGTTCCTGCTTGGTGCCGGCCACGTCGGCCTGGTCACCGCGGTCGGATTTGCGCGTCTCGGTCATCGAGTGACCGTCGCCGATCTCGACGCCGCCCGGATCGCCGGCCTGGCGGACGGGCGACCGCCGGTCTTCGAACCCGGCCTGACCGAGGCCCTGGTCGCGGGCCTGGCGGACGGCTCGCTCGCGTTCACGACCGAGCTCGATCCACCGCGCGACGCCCAGTTCAGCTTCGTCTGCGTGAACACCCCGACCGGGCCGGATGGCCCGCTCTCCACCAGTAACGTCGAGGCTGCCCTCGCCCGCCTGCTGTCGACCGCGGCGGGCGACCACGTGATCGTCATCCGCTCCACCCTCCCGCTCGACGGGCCGGACCGTCTCGTCGCCGTGGCCGCGGCGTCCGGACGCGGAGAACGGGCCGCGATCGTCACCAACCCGGAGTTCATGCGCGAGGGCCAGGCGCTCGAGGACTTCGACCGACCGAACCGGGTCGTCACGGGCTGGCTCGAGCCGCGCGACCAGGCGGCCGCGCAGTCCGTCAGCGACCTGTACGCGCCGCTTGGGGCGCCGTCGCTGGTCGCGGACGCGCGCTCGGTCGCCCTGATCAAGCTCGGCTCCAATGTCTTCCTCGGGATGAAGATCTCGTTCGCCAACGAGCTGGCCCGGGTCGCCGACGCGACCGGCGCGGACAGCGAGTCGGTCATCGCCGGCATCGGCCTCGACACACGGATCGGCACGGCCTTTCTCCGGCCCGGGCCCGGAATCGGCGGCTCGTGCCTGCCCGAGCAGGCGATCGCGATCGCGCTCGAGACGGCGGCGCTCGACGTCGAGGCCCCCCTGCTGTCCGCGGTCCACCGATCGAATGCCGTCCATCAACGCGAGATCGTGGCCCGGATCGAGACCCTGCTCGGCGGCGCGGGCTCGCTCGCCGGCCGCCGGATCGCCCTGCTCGGACTGGCCTTCAAGGCAGACACGGACGACGTGCGCGAGTCGCCGGCCCTGGCACTCGCCGCGAATCTTCGCGCCGCTGGCGCCGACGTCGTCGCCCACGATCCGCGCGCCGAACGGCGAGCGCGCATCGCCGACCCGACGCTCTCCATCGCAGCCTCGCCGCTCGGCGCCCTCCAGGACGCGGACGCGGTCGTGGTGGCCACCGAATGGGCCGACTACCGCGTCCTCGATTGGGTCGCCGGAGCCGCCGCCATGCGCGGAACCCTGGTCTACGACACCCGGGGCATCGTGGACGTGGAGGCGGCTCGCGCCGCGGGTCTTCGGCTCGAGCGCCTGGGACGCCCGGGCCCGGCTCAGCCCGGCGCCGGCGTCGCCGCGGTCGCCGGCTTGTCGGCCAGCGACGCGTAGAGCGCGACCAGCTTCGCCGACTCGGTCTCCCAGTTCCAGCGGTCGTGGGCCGCTCGCAGGCAGCGGGCGCGGAGGTCCGCCCGCTCCCCCGGCCCCAGGTCGAGGATGGACCGGATCGCGGCGGCAATGGAGGTGGGGTCCGCCGGATCGCACACCGCGCCGAGCGGACCGTCGGGATCGTCCAGGACGATCCGGCGCATCTCGACGAAGTCGCTGACCACGACCGGGAGCCCCGTCGCGATCGATTCGAAGAGCTTGTTCGGGCTGGAGAGCCGATGGTTGAGGGTGCTCGCCCCGATGGCCATCACGCCGACGTCGGCCGAGGCGACCCACGCCGGCAGGACGTCCGGCGTCACGGCCTTGAGCACGTGGAGGCGACCGCCATAGCGCGGGTCCCCGGCCATCGCGCGGAGCCGCTCCTCGAGGCTGCCGTAGCCGAGGTAAACCGCGTGGACCGCCTCCATGCCGGGCACGAGCAGCGCCGCCGCCAGCTCCTCGAGGCCTCGATGCGCCGAAAAAGCACCGTGGTACAGGGCGATCGGCGTCCCGGGCGCAAGGCCCGCCGCCTGGCGGAGGAGATCGGGCGGTTCCGCGGGCGGCTCCCAGCGCGCCGGGGTGTTGTAGACGACGACGACGCGCGACGGGCCGAAGCGAGACGCGAGCAGGTCGGCGATCGACCGGTTGACCGTGACGAGCGCCGCTGCCCGGCCGGCCAGCCTCCGCTCGTAGCGGCGCATGACGGCCTTGGCCCAGCGCGGTCGCGTGTCGTTCGAGCCCGAATCCATGAACGACTCGTGGCTGTCATAGACGACGCTGCCGGCATGGCGCTCGGAGGCCCGAACCGCCGCCGGCAGGCCGGTCAGGTCGTGACCGTGGTAGACGTCGGCCGCGGGCGCGGCGGCGGACGCGGTCCCCGCCCAGCCGAGCACGCCGAACCGCCATCGGATCAGCCAGTCGAAGGTCGAGTCGTGCTTCGTCTGGCTGAACCCGCCGGAGATCGCGATGAACGGCAGCCGGATCACGGACAGGACGGCCACGGCGATCGCCACGCCGATGTAGGCGATGGCCCGCAGCCAGCCCGCGGGGCCGCGGCGGAGGTGGTAGGTGAAGCGGCGGACGATCAGCCCGCGCATGTGCCAGGGCTTGCGGAAGCGGTACCACCATCTCCGCCAGGCATGCGGCATCGGGACGAGGACGATCTCGAACCCGTCGCGCGCCTGCCGCGTGATCGCTCGCTCGTCCGGGCTGCGCGGACGACCGATCACGGTCACGCGGAGACCGGCGTCGGCGAGGCTCTTCGCCTCGCGGAGCACCCGCGAGTCGCGGGTGACGTCGTTGTACACGAACATCGCGACGCGCAGCGGCGCGGGTCGCGTCCCTCCGGTCATCCGGCCCCTTCGAGGCCGGCCAGGATCGCCTCGGCGGTTCCGACGCCGGCGAGGTCGAAGCCGGCTGCGCGTTCCCGGGCCAGGGCCGCCGCGCGATTCGCAGGTGCCAGCTCGGCCAGCGCCGTCATCGCCTGCTCGGCGTCGAGGCCGATGACCGCCATCCGTCCGCCCGAGTCCGCGACGGCCTCGACCCATTCCGTCGTGTCGCGCAGGACGAGGCATGGAACGCCGAGCCAGGCCGCCTCGCGCTGGACGCCGCCCGAGTCGGTGATCACCGCCGCGGCGTGCATCTGGAGGGTGAGCGACGATCGATAGCCCTGCGGTTCGATGAGCCGGACATCCGGGACCAGCACGATCCCCTCGCGCTCGAGCGCCACCCGGGTTCCGGGGTGGATGGCGAGGAGCACCGGGCGATCCGGACGCGCGACCCGCCCCAGGAGCGCCGCCCACGACCGCAGGGCGTCGGGTTCGCGATTCTCGGCGCGGTGGACCGTGGCGAAGATGTACGAACCCGGCCACAGGTCAAGACCCGGCGTCGCCTGGGCCAGGCGTCGGCCCACGGCGTCGAGAGCGTCGATTCCGGTCACCTCACGACCGACGCGCGCCGCGAGATCCTGCATCAGGTCGCCGACCAGGACGACGCCCTCCGAGATTCCCTCGGCTCGAAGGTTCTCGACCGCGCTGGGCGTCGGGGCGAAGAGCCAGCGCGACAGGTGATCGGCGACGACCCGGTTGACCTCCTCCGGCATGCGCCGATCGAAGCTGCGCAGGCCGGCCTCGACGTGCGCCACGGGAACGCCGAGCTTGGCCGCGACGAGGGCTCCCGCGAGGGTGGAGTTCGTGTCGCCGTAGACCAGGACGGCGTCCGGCCGGTGATCCGCCAGGATCGGCTCGAGGCCCACCAGCATCGCGGCCGTCTGCTCGGCATGCGATCCACCGCCGACCCCGAGCACGTGATCAGGCGCAGCCAGCCCGAGCTCGCGGTAGAAGCTGCCGGCCAGCTCGTCATCGTAGTGCTGGCCGGTGTCGACGAGGATCTCGTCGTGCCGCGTCCGCAGCAGCGGCGACAGCGCGGCGGCCTTGATCAGTTGCGGCCGCGTGCCGACGACGCTGACGATTCGCACCGCCAAAGACTAGCGGGCGCGGCGGGGTGGCGGGTTCCCGGCCACGCCTCGATCCAGCGGGGTCGGGCCTGACGGCACCAATGGCACCTGATGCGCTGATGCATCGACTGGCCGCCTTCGACGCTCGCCGCCCAGACGTTTGCGGCAGATCCGGGGCGTCGTCGCGCACGAACGGACGCCTCAATGATGCGTAGGTGCATCACGCGCCTCGATCTGGACCAGACGGACTCGGGTCGAGCTACCGGTTCGTGTGGCGCGGAACGCCGATCCCCCTGTATGCCACGGAATCCGGCAGGGCCAGGTCGCGTAGCGCGTTCCTGCCATCAAGCAGGATCCCGAGCCTCGGGAACCACGAGGGATCCAGCGAGGCGAACATCGGGTCGGCCGTTTGCGTGACGATCGCCCGAACGCCCGGCATGGCATTCCCCCACGACCACGGTGCGGCGCCGGTCTTTGCAACCTCGGCGTCCGACAGGAGCGGGTCGTAGGCCAGGACGCGCGCGCCGCGCGCCTGCAGCCCCGAGATCAGCGGAATCGCCCTCGAGTAGGCCAGCTCCTTGACCCCGTCCCGGTAGGTCAGGCCCAGCACGAGCACCTCGACCCCGTCGAGACCGCCGACGACCTCCGCGATCGTCTCGATCGCCCGGTCGACCTGGCCGTCGTTGGCCTTCCGCGAGGCATCCACCAGCGTCAGCTCCGGGGCGCGACTCAGCAGGAAGTGCGGATAGACCGGGATGCAGTGCCCACCGACCCCGATCCCCGGCTGGTGGATGTGGCTGTACGGCTGGCTGTTGGCCGCCGCGATCACCTCGAGGATGTCCACCCCGGCCCGATCGGCGTAGTTGGCGAATTCGTTGGCCAGGGCGATATTCACGTCCCGGTAGGTCGTCTCGGCCAGCTTGGCGAACTCGGCGGCCTCCGCGCCGCTCATCGCCACGACCTCGGCGTCCAGGGTCGACGCGTAGAAGGCGGCGGCGCGAGCCGTCGAGGCCGGTCCGACCCCGCCGACGAGCTTCGGGTAGGTCGCGAGATTCCGGAAGACGTGGCCGGAGAGGAGACGCTCCGGCGAGAAGGCCACGAACAGCTCGTCCTCGACCGTCAAGCCGCTGGCTGCCTCGAGGGCCGGCACGTATCGCCCGCGGGTGTCGCCGACCGGCAGGGTCGTCTCGAAGATGACCAGCGACCCGCGATGCAGCCCGGGCCCGACGGCGGCGACGGCCGCGTCCATGTAGCGGTAATCCGGGCGGTGCCCGTCGTCGAGCATCACCGGGACGATGATCACGACGACATCGACGGCGCGCGCCGTCGCGGTGCCATCCGTCGTCGCCCGCAGGCGACCGGACGCGTGCGCCTCGGCGACCGCCTCGACCAGCCCGGGTTCCTCGGCCACGTGGGAGCGGCCCTCGTTGATGGCCGCCACCACGGCCTCGTTCACGTCGACCGCGGTGACCTGCCAGCCGTGGCTCGCGAACTGGGCCGCCAGCGGCAACCCCATCTTCCCGGCGCCAACGAGGGCCACCGTCCCGACCGTGCCCGGTTCGCCGGTCCACGGCTGCACGGACCGCTGGGCACCGTGCTGGCACGCGTTGACCGGGATGCTGATGGAGCCGCCCAGGAGGCTCGGTCCGCTGCGGCTCGGCCGCGACGTGATCGTCATTCGGCCGCGAGCCTCGTCGAGAGCGTGGTCAGGTCGACCGGTCGGCCGTCCTTGCCGGCCTGGAGCAGGCCGCTGGCGATCGCGACCGCCCACAGCCCGTCGACCGCGCTGATCACCGGCGTGCCGCCATCGCGAATGACGCCGACGAACGCGTCCAGCTCGGCGCCGAGCGGTTCCGCGTTGGCGACCGGGAGCTCGGCGACCTCACCGGTGAAGGTCGGGGCGTACCCGCCGATCATCTTCGGATGGCCGACGTCGGCCCGGGTGAAGGTCAGCCGCTGGGTCAGGTAGTCGAGCTCGAACATTCCCTCCTCGCCCACGACGACCAGCTGGCGACGCTTGGCCGGCGTCAGCCAGTTGACGTCCAGCATGCCCGTCGCGCCCGAGGGGAAGTGCAGGAGCCCGAACAGCAGGTCCTCGTGGTCGGCATGGATCCGCTGCGCGAGCTCCGCGTACACGCGGGTCGGGCGCTCTCCCGCGATCCACGACAGGATGTCGACGTCGTGCGTGCCCAGGTCGATGGTCACGCCGACGTCCCGGATGCGGGCCGGAAAGGGGCCCGCCCGGCGGCTGACGATCGCGTAGATCGTGCTGAGCCAGCCGGCCTTCAGCAGGCGGCCGAGCTCGAGCACGGCGGGATTGAACCGCTCGACGTGCCCCACCTGGACCGGCACCCCACAGACGTGCGCCGCCTGCACGATGCGCATCGCTTCGTCGACCGTCCCGGCGAGCGGCTTCTCGACGAGCACCGCGATCCCGCGATCGATCGCGGCGAGAGCCAGCGGGAGGTGCGCGTTGGTCGGAGCGGCGATGACCAGTCCGTCAAGCTGCGCCTCGGCGATCATCGCGAGCGGATCGTCGAACCCCTTGGCACCGGAACCCGCGATCGCGGCGGCGAGGACTTCGGCGACGGGATCGGCCACGGCCACCAGGCCGATCCCCGGTCGGTTCGAGAGGATCCGGAGGTGATTGCGCCCCATGGATCCGAGCCCGGCGAGTCCGAGCCGGAGCTCGCGCCCCCCGGCCGGGCGCCAGGCGTTGGTCATGCGCCGGCGCCACCGGCGGTGGCGGCGACCCCGGCCGCGGTGCGCTCGGAGGCGGACGCTCCGAGGTGACGATCGACCGCCGTCCGCACGGCCTCGATCACCTGGGTCTGCTCGGCATCGGTCAGGCCCGGGAACATGGGCAGGGCCAGTGTCCGCGCGGCCGCGCCATCGGTCACCGGGAGGTCGGCGTGCAGCCCGCGTTCCATGATGTATTCCTGGCGGTGGACCGGGATCGGGTAGTAGATGTCGGCTCCGATGCCCGCCTCGCGGAGGTCCGCGAGAATCGCGTCCCGAGCGCCCCCGACGTCGACCGTGTACTGATGGAAGACGTGGGTCCGGCCGTCCGGCGTGATCGGCAGGCCGATCGGCAGCTCGCCGAACGCCTCGTCGTAGCGCGAGGCGATCGCCTGCCGCCGGGCGGTGTTGCGCGCGAGCTTGCCGAACTGGGCGATCCCCACCGCCGCCGCCAGGTCCGTCATCCGGAAGTTGTAGCCGAGCATCTCGAACTGGTAGCGCGAGCGCATCCCCTGGTTTCGGTAGCGGCGCAGCCAGTCGGCGAGCTTGTCGTCGTTGGTGGTCACGAAGCCGCCCTCGGCCGTGGTCATGTTCTTCGTGGCATACAGGCTCCACGCGCCGTGCCCGAAGCTGCCGGCCTTGCGACCCCGGAAGGTTGCCCCGTGCGCCTGGCAGGCGTCCTCCACCACCGCCAGGCCGTAGCGGTCGGCGATCGCCTGGATCATGTCCATGTCGGCCACCAGGCCGAACAGGTGGACCGGGCAGATCGCCTTGGTCCGCGGGGTGATCGCGGCTTCGATCCGCTTGGCGTCGATCAGGTAGGTGTCGGGCTCGATGTCGACGAACACCGGCGTGGCGCCGGTGTAGAGGATCGCGTTGGCGGTGGCCGCGAAGGT
>JBGPIH010000014.1:0-31094 GCA_041484785.1 Candidatus Limnocylindria bacterium | reverse complement strand
GTCGCCGTTGTCGATCGTCGTGGGCCCGGCAAGTTGATGGGGCAGGTAGAACTGTCCGGTCTCCTGCCACTGAGTCGTGTGTGCGAGGTACTGCTGGAAGTCGACGCCCAGGCCGTGCGGGCTGATGATCGTGACGAGGGTCGCGGTCCAGGCAATCGCGATGACGCCCACGGCCCCGGTGGTGCCAAGGACAAGGACCCGTCCGGCCCGGCTGGACAGGATGTCCGCGCGCATCCACGGGCGAGGCCAGACTCGCCGAATGGCGGCCCGGCCCCGTTGGATCCAGTCGTCAGACGCGGCCGGAAGCCCAGTAGCGCTCAGCCGAGCCATCCACCCCGCCCAGCTCGGCCATCGCCCGACCGTAAGCGCGGGTCGCGTCCGCCATCGCGGACGTGCCCTCGAAGAGCCGCTCGATCTGGCTCTTGTACAGGTCGATGCCCATGATCTTGCGTTCGATCTGGTCGGTGATGTCGGCGTACTCGGGGCGAAGGCCAACGTCCGCCGGAAGCCCGCCGAATGGGTTCGAGCCGAGGTCGCCCATTCCGCGGAACTCGTTCCACCAGGCGTAGGGGAAGTCCTCGTAGAAGGTGACGCTTCCCGTGTAGTCCGGCCCGGGCATCACCCAGCGCCGGCCCTCCTGGAGCAACCGGACCCCCACATCGCGGCAGAGCTGGTGATCGACATGCCCGCCCACGCCGAGCGGGAAGTAGACCTTCTGCGGCTCGAGCCGATCGATCTCCTGGCGCAGCAGCTCGAACGGCGCCGGGTCGTCGGCACGCGGGCTGCCCAGCAGCTCCGAGTCGCCCTCGTAGCCGCGGAAGACCGCATCCGGCAGGTCCAGGAAGACGATCGACGCCTCCGCGAAGTACGCGAAGCGCTCGTCCTCGACTCGTCGCCGAGCCATCAGGTCGCCGGCCGCCGACGCCTCCATCACGTCGTCGGTGTAGACCGCGCCCTGGGTCGGCAGGTCGTCCATGACCGGCTGGTCGGCGAGCGATTCGTTGCGGACGCTGGCCCGCCGATACCACGAGGAGCGTTGCCAGAAGCGCTTGGCAGCGGCGTCCGCGTCGGCCTGCGTGGCCTCCAGTCGATCCGCCGTGGCGGCCCAGGATGGCACGAGGGCGGCCGCCGGCCAGTCAGCCAGGATGTCGCTTCGGTTGAACGCCTCGGTCACCGGCCACATCGCCTTCGACCCGAAGCCGAGCGCCTCGCGCTGGTAGCCGGAGAGGCGTTCCGTGTCGCCGTCGCCCGAGAAGACCGTCACGATCGTGACGTTCTGGCCGAGCTCGCGAAGGCTCGCGATCAGGCCACCGCACGAGAGCGCGACGTCGTCCGGATGGGGTGCGACAAACACGTGGGTCATGGCCGGCCGAGTATACCCAGCCCTCAGGCGTCGAACCCGCCCGTACCGATCAAGGGAACGAAGACGCAGGCGCCGTCCGGTCGCTCCGACCACTCCTGCCCGTGCCGGGTCACGACGATCAGGATCTGGCGATCGCGCGGCCCGACGGGGATGACCAGGTGGGCGCCGTCGGCCAGCTGCTCGCGAAGGGCATCCGGGATGGATGGGGCCGCGGCGGTCACGATGATTCCGTCCCATGGCGCGCCGGCCGGATCGCCCAGGCTTCCGTCCGCAACGCGGATCTCCACCAGGTCTCCGAACCCGAGGTCCCGGATCCTGGCCAGGGCGCTCGCTGCGAGGACCGCCTTGCGCTCGATGGAGGTGACGTGCGCCCCGAGCCGGGCCAGGATCGCGGCCTGGTAGCCAGAGCCGGTGCCGATCTCGAGGATCCGGTCGCCCGGCTGCACCTCGAGCAGCTCGGTCATGCGCGCGACCATGAAAGGCTGGCTGATGGTCTGGCCGGCGTCGATGGGGAGCGCTTCGTCCGCGTACGCCTCGCGGCGTTCGTCGGCCGACACGAACGCCTCACGCGGCACGGCGCCCATTGCCTCGAGCACTCGCTCGTCCTCGACCCCGCGACCGCGCAACTGGCGCGCGACCATGGCCGCCCGGGCAGGCGCCAGATCGGACTCAGATCCCCGCATCGATTGAGAGTACGCCCGGCCGGAAGGGCGTCCGGTCGTTCAGGTCAGGACGGCGCTGCCGATGGCGCAGCCGACGCCGATGGCGCAGCCGACGCCGATGGCGCGACCGATACCGATGGCGCCGCGGATGCGGATGGAACCGCGGAGGCCGACGGCGCAGCCGACGCCGACGGCGCAGCCGACGCCGCCGGCGCCGCGGAGACCACCGGAGCCGCTGTCGGAATCGGCGTGAAGAAGCCGCCGCGTCCGCCGAGCAACCCAAACGCGATGATCCCGGCAAAGACGACGACCGCGGCGATCACGAAGATCTGCGATGCGCGGTCCGTGACCCGCACGGCCAGCTCGGACTGGGTGGGCACTCGCTGGGCCACCGGTGCCGGCGCGCCTCGCCGGCGCGCCACCGTGCCGGCGGTCGGTGGGGGAGCGGCCGCTCCAGGGACGACCTCCTCGTCCGGCTCGGGCTCGAGCTCCTCGCCCTCGGCATCCTCGTCGAAGCTCTCCTCCTCGTCACCGAAGGCGTCGGGCTCGGCGTCGAGGGTCTGTTCGGGCTCGACCTCGGAATCCGGGGCGACTGGCTCGGCCTGCTCAGCGGGCAGCGGGCTCGGCGTGCCCGACGATGGTTCGGTCATTCGGGGGTGTCACTCCTGGAGGCGCGTGCGTTGGTCAGCTAGCGCGACGCGGGCGCCAGTGTACCCAAGGCGCCGAGCGGCCGTCCGTCACGCGTCGCGGATCGCCGGCACGAGGAAGCCCGCCAGTCCTCCGATCATCGTCACGAAGCCGAAGACGGCGATCACGGTCGTCACGCCGACGAACTCGGCCAGCACCGAACCGAGCCCCATCGCGAGCGTCATCGAGCCGAACACCATGGCAAAGCGGAGCCCCACGACCCGGCCCATCAGCGCCGCCGGCGTCCGTTCCTGGAACAGCGTCTGGCTGGGAATGACGAAGACCATGTTGGCCACGCCCTGGCCGAACGAGAATCCGATCGCCAGGCCGACGTGTCCGGTGAGCGCCATCAGCGTCACCGTCAGCCCGTACAAGGCGTATCCGGCGATGACCATCCGGCCCTTGCCGAACCGGGCCCCGATCAAGCCGATGACGAATCCGCCCAGCAGGTTCCCCACACCGATCCCGGTTTCGAGAAAGCCGTAGACCGCCTGCCATCCGACGTCACTCCCGCCGAACACCTTGAGCGCATAGGTCGGGGCCAGCGCAATCGTGATCCCAATGGCGAATTGGCCGATGGCTGCCTGGATCGTGTTGGCCAGCAGGGTCGCCTCGGACCGCAGGAAGGTCCAGCCGGCCTTGAGCTCGCCGACGAGGCCGAGCCTGGCGAGTCCGCCCTGGGTCTCTTCCTGGCCTGACCGGATGGCCAGCACGATGATCGTCGTCAACAGGGTCGCCGACGCCAGGTAGGTCGCGCTGTCCACCCAGAACGCCAGCGGGACGGCCGCGCCCAGCGTGACCACGAAGATCCCCGCAAGCGGATAGCCGATGACGTCGGCGATCGTTTCCCCGACCCACATCGCGGAATTCGCGGTCAGCAGGTCGCGCTCGGGGACGATCTGGGGGAGGAGCGCGACCCGTGCCGGACGGAAGAAGATCGAGATCGTCGTGACCGCGAAGACCATCGGATAGACCAGCAGCACGTTCATGATGGCTGCCAGCGGGAGGAGCAGGACGATCGCGGCCCGCAGGATGTCGCTGACGATCAGCGTCTCCTTGTGGTCCCAGCGGTCGACAAACGTGCCGGCAATCGGGCTCAGCAGGAGGTTCGGCAGGGTTGCCGCCACGAAGACCAGGCCGGTCGCGAGCGGCGAGCCCGTCGAGATCAGCACGACCGCGACCAGCGCGAGCTGGTGGAGCCGATCGCCGAAGAGCGAGATCAACTGGCCTGTCCAGAGTGCCGAGAACGAACCGTTGAGGGCGAGCCGGACATATGGATGCTGGCGGACCCGCTCGATGGCCTCCGGGGTCACTCGCGGAACGGGCAGCACGACCGTCGGCGCCGAGCCGGCACTCGCGCGCGCGCCCTCCGGGCCGCGCGTCTCAACGCCGAATGAGCCGAGCGCCGGCGACGACAGCCGCTGGCCGGCCCCACCGAGGACGAGCGGGCGATCAAGCGCGGCGGTGTCGGCCAACGCGGCGGTCAGCCCGGTCTCGAGCACGCCCGCGGCCTCATACGGGACCCGCGTCCGGCTTCCCGGACCGGTCAACGCGGCCAGGCGTCGCCTAACGGCTTCCAGCTGCTCTTCCGTGAGCTCATGAGGGACCCGGACGACGCCGGCGAAGAGGAAGAACGCGAGACCGGCGGTCAGGAACGCATCACCGACCGAGGCGACGTTCTGGATGAGCGGCAACGGGATCGGAATGACGTCCGCGAACGGGCCGAGGTGGAGCAGGAAGGACGCGTCCAGTGCCGGCGGGAGGATCGTATGGATCGTGGCCGAAGCGTCGCCCACACCGAAACCGGCCGCCAGCAGGCTCGGCTCCCAGATCGGCATGTAGCCGCCGTTGGCCACGATCACCGCGGCGTTGAAGAAGATGCCGACGAAGGCCAGGTTGAGGCCCGGGTACGAGCGATTGATCCACAGCGCGACGAGCAGCACCGCGAAGGCGGTAGACAACAACGGCAGGCGCAAGGCCTCGGCCTGTGCGACATGGGCGTTGAGGGCGGCTTCCGTGCCGTACCGGATGGCGACCGCGCAGGCAAGCAGCCACGGGCTCCGCAGCCGAATGGATCCGAGGTTCAGGATCGTTCCGCCGGCCAGCAGCCCAAGGCTGAGCCCGAAGACGATCCCCGCGATCAGCATGAGGAGGCGCTTCGTTTCACCGCTGCATCATGCGTGGCCGACCGTGGCGGCGTCGGCTGGTCGCGGCGGAGATCAGCTCGCTTCTGGGTTGGCCGCCGCGGTCGCAGCCGCCGGGGCGCTCGCCTCCGCACGACCGGCAGCCATCCGGTCGGCGACCTGTGCCAGCAGCGGGATCGGGCGCGGTTCAGCCGGTCGGCCGGCGTCGGGCACCCCGTCGACCCAATGGGTCTTGACGAACGCGTCCACGACCACGGGGTCGAACTGGACCCCAGCGAACTTGCGTAGCTCGGCCAGGGCCTGCTCGGTGGTCAGCGGCGTCATTCGGTAGGGGCGCGCGGCGATCATCGCCTCGAACGCATCTGCGACGTGGAGGATCCGGGCCAGCTTCGGGATCTCGTCGCCGATGAGCCGGTCCGGATATCCCGAGCCGTTGTACCACTCGTGGTGATGGCGAATGATCGGGAGCTCGGCCGCCAGCCGCTTGACCGGCGCGATGATCTCCGCGCCGAGCACCGGATGAGAGTTCATGATCATTCGCTCGTCGCGGGTCAGGCGCTCGGGCTTCTTCAGCACGTCATCGGGAACGCCGATCTTGCCGACGTCGTGCAGCAGGCCGCCCCACTCGAGCGCCTCCAGCTCCTGGTCGCTCACCCGCATGACAGCGCCGATATCGACGGCAATCGCCTTGACACGTTCGCTGTGCCTCGCGGTGAACGGGTCGCGTTTGTCGACCGCCGCCGCCAACGCGCCGATCGTCTGGGTGAACATGTCGCGCATCTCGACGAAGCGCTGCGACGCAGTGCGAGTTGTGTACAACGGCAGTGCGAACAGCAGCGTTGCCCACCACTGGATGTTGTAAACGAGCCCCATGAGCCAGCCAAGGGGACCCATCGCCAGGTTGTTAAAGGCAGTGTCCCGGAAGTCACCAACGATCACCGTACTAAACGACTGACCAGTCCGAAGGGCGACCACAAGGCCCACAATCGCGGTGTTTCCCACAAAGAAGGTCGTCGCCCCGAGGATTGTCGCTATGAAGGAAACTGCAGAGCTTGGAGATCCCTGAGGAGTCGCCACCGCCAGGACCGTCTCACGAACGACGCCAGCCGCGACGATTGGCAGCACGATGCCGGCGTGGTTCATTAGGGTCCCATACCACGGGACCCGGCCACGGAGTTCTCTGGTTTCCGTGCTTCCGATGGCGGCGACCCATCCGCCGACCGCCGGACCCCCCAGGGTCATCGCCGCAACCAAGGGAGCCAAGCCAACCGCTTGATACGTACCGTGAGGGAGTTTGACAGGGAGCGCAGACGCTAGGAGCTCAACCAGCGTCCAAAACGCGACCCCAAGTGCCATCTCCATCGCCGAATGGTCGGCCGCTCCGACGCCCGGAATCTGCGGGATGCTGACTGCGATCCCTGGGCTGGCGGGAAACACAAGAGTCGCGAAAGCAAGCGCCAAAGCGCTCGCCGTCACGACTCCGGCGATGTAGATCTTGAGGATCCGGTTCATTGAGTGCCTCGTACGCTGGGGCGACTACCCGGAACTCTAGTCCCTCGACCTTGATGCGGGTAATCGCTCCAAACGTACTAGAAGCCCCGCAATGAGGCTCCCCCGGCTAGTGCGATCATCGCAACGCTTGAAAGCGCCACCATGATGCGAACGAATTGGGCCTTCATCGGAAGGTCCTAGAAGCCCTTGGCCTGCATCTCTGGACTCACGCTCGTTCCTCCTGTTGCGGCCTTCGTGCCCGTAAGGACACGAAAACCGACCGGACTTGTGGTCGGTCGGTTGCACTACTCGCTCCGCCCCACCCCAAGTGCCCATTTCAGGTGGAGGCTTCAGCGCGTCCGAGCGTATTGACTTTTCTTACTAGTACTCGCGTACTTGGAAGTGGCCGGACTATATGGTTGCTGGACCGGCGCGGTCAATACGTCACCTTACCTATCCCTACAAGGAATCGAGCGGCGGCGGATCGATCCCAAGCTGGTCCCGCATGGCAGCCGCGTAGTGGCCATATTGCTCGGCGGCGGCGGCATGCGCACCGCTGGCGCGGTACAGGCGCAGGAGTGAAACCTCGACCTGCTCGGCACCTGGATCGATGTCAAGGACACGACGAGCCAGTCGGATGCCGCGCTCGAAATGCCCGGTCTCAATGTCGCTCGTGACGGCGCGCTCGATGACTTCCAGGAATGACGCATGGAGCCAGTCTCGGTAGGGCGTCGCCCACTCCTCGTACTCAAAGTCGAGCGCAAACCGTCCCGTGTACAACTCGGCGAGCTCGAAGACCTGATCAGGGCTCGGCAGCGGCGGCAATCCCTTGATGAGCCGTCGACATTCGTTGCTCCGACTCGTCACGAGATCGCGATCGAGCCAGATCAAGTCCGAGTCGTGATGAAGGTAGCCAGGCGACAGATCGTCGACGTAGTCCTCCTCGAGGATTCGCCGGAGAAAGTAGACGGTCTGATTCAATGAGTTGACGGCATCGAGGGGGTCGAGATCAGGCCATATGGCGTCGAGGACCTGGTCCCGGGTCGACGCAAGATCTGGCTTAGTGAGGAGGAAGCAGAGCAACGCAAGTACTTTCCGACGAATCGTCGAGCCTGAGACCTGTCGGTCACCGACATGGATCGTCACTCTGTTCTGATCTTCCACGAAAACCTGGTCCGCTAGCCGACGGGCGAGACCTCGACCGAGCGAAGAGGCCCCCGGAAGTCGCCGCTGGCGCCGCGAGTAGGCTCGAAGCCGCCTTATGTCCGACCGCTCCCCGATCGACTCGAGGAGGCGCGCGGCATTCAAGCCGGTTCCGGGCGACGATTCTGCTGTGAGCCGTCGAAGAACGAAGCGCCAGCGCCCTGGATGCAACTGGACTGCTGTGGCTATCATTCTAAGTGTCGGCTCGTCGAATGAATCAAGCCTACGACCGATCAAATCGGCGACAAAGGTGAGATTCCACGGAGACGAATTCCCAACCCATTTGATGGTTGCAGCGAAGTCTTCGTCGGTAGCGCACGCAGCGCGGAGCAACTCCGCGATTCGGCGCCAGTGTTCAGCCCCTTGAGACCTAGCTGCATGCGATGCTTCCTGTGCCTTCGCCTCTCCATCGGTCGACCCGGCAGCCACGGCGGCATATGCCGACGTCGTGAGTAGAGCGATGGCCTGGCCGAGGACTGCGCCGCTCGCCGCGGGCTGTGCATCGATCAAGCGAGCATCTGCTTCCTGATGTCGTGTCCGTCGCGATAGGTACCGGGAGAGTTGGAGGGCCAGCGAGCAACGGTCGTTCCGATTGAGATCAAGGCGACCGTCCGCAGCCTCAAGGATCGCCCCAGCGTCATCGGGACCTTGGTATGAATCTGCGAAGTCCGCGCGCTCGAGAGCCGCCTCCATCTGGCCGAAATCGGACGCCCGTCGTGCCTCTCGATCGGCTTCGTCGGCTCTCCCAAGCATCGCCAGCGCGGTCGCCTTGGTCATGATCGCGGACGACAGTTCGATACGAGACGATGTCTGCTCCAGAGCCTCGATCGCTTGGCGCGCATGCTCCACGGCAATCGTCGGATTGTCTTGAAGGATCGCGACGATTGCAAGATTGAGCATCGCGACGCCAAAGTACTGCTGACGCGTCCCGCGCTGGCGTTCGGCAATCTCCACTAGCTGTCTCGCCAGGACATCGAGGTTTCCGGTGCCGCTTGCCGCGATCATGAGGCTCATGCCGTCGGCGATGAGCCGCAGGTGCTCGTTTGTGCTGGTCGCCAGCAATCGGTCGAGATGGAGCAGGGCATCGGCGGTCTGTCCTGCGTGCATGGACATCGTCGCAAGGTTGAGCAGCGCGTGGTCGCTCTCCTGCGATCCGGGGGCCACTTCGTCGAGGACGGCGCTCGAAAGCGCGATCGCCGAATCGTGGGCGCCCTGCTGCATGTCGATTCGCGACCTGACCAGGTTCAGGCCGGCGGGCCGCAACGCCGCCGGGATCTCGTCCATGTATCCGGCCGCCACCGCGTATTGGCCGCTCCCCATGATCTCGGGAATGGCCTCGGCTACGACGGTGGCGACACAGTCGAGGTCGCCGGCCTCGCGGTAGTGATGCGCCGCGGCGCGCCAGTCGGTGCGTGCCGCCGCTTCCGCCACCTCGCGATGGAGCCCGGCCATCGACGCCTCGCCGATGGCCGTTCGCAACCGCGCCTCGAGGAATTCCCGAACGAGCGGGTGGTACCGCTGTGGGCCGCGGGCGGCCCGAGTCGGGCGGGTGAGGAGCGTCAGGCGCTCGGCGGCTGTGGTCATTCGGCTGACGTGGGTCGCGTCGGCACCGGCCACGACACCGGCGAGCTCCGGCGTGACGATCTGGAGAATGGACGTTCGCATGAGGAATTGCTGCAAGTCCTCCGGCAGGTCTCCGACGACTTCCTCGGCGAGGTAGTCGTAGAGCTCTTTGTCGGCACCACTCAACCCACGGACGAACCGGCGGATCTCCGCCGGAGACCGATCGCGCAGCGCCGCCTGGACGAGCTGCAACGACGCGGCCCAGCCCTCCGTCCGCGCCGCGACATCGGCCAGGACGTCAGGCTCCAGCGCTCGCCCATATGTCTCGCTGAACAACCGTCGGGTCTCGTCGAAGTCGAATCGGAGATCGTCCGTGCCCAGCTCGGCGACCTCGCCCGTGGCACGCAGTCGAGCCAACGGGACCGTCGGAGCTCGTCGGCTCGCGAACACGATCGAGAGGCGCTCGGGTGCCCGCGCGACGAGCTCGCGGACGATCAACCGGACGTCCGGCGACTCGTCCACCAGATGGAAGTCGTCCAGGATCAGGACCGCGCCGTGTTCCGCGACCGACGGCAACTCGCGCAAGAACACCTCGATCGCCGCATCGCGCGTCGGTCCGCCGACCGACATGTCGCCGAGCATCGACGCGGTGGTCGGCGCGAATCCAGGGTCGTGCTCGCGACCTGCCGCGACCAGGTAGTTCAGGAACGCGATCCAGTCCCGGTCATCCTCGTCGAGGCGATACCAGAGGGTCCGAAGATGGGTCCGTCCCGCGAAGTCGGCGAGCAACGTCGTCTTCCCATACCCGGCATCGGCGAGCACGAGGACCACGCGGTCGTGGATCTTGACCTGCAGCCAGTCGAGGAGACGATCGCGTGCGAGTGTGTCGTCCCGCAGTGGCGGACGCTGCACCTTTGAGGGCTGGATCGGGTAGCGGTTCAAGGGCTCGCCCGCAGCTCCGTTCAATGACGATCCAACGGGGGCCGACCGACCAGGGCCCACGGCGACCGGCTCCCACGCGTCGCCTACATCGGCGCGCGGCGATTGGTGAGGCGGCGCGAAGACTATCGAGCGCTCGCTCGCGATGTCAATGCTGGCACGGGGTCCGGGCATACCCGGCATGATGCCGAGCGGCGCTCACCCACCGATTAGCTGCGGCGGAAGGCGTCAGCCCTCGTATTCGAAGCCAATCTTGACTTCGACGCGGTACTCCACGATCTCGCCGTCGCGGACCTCGGCGGTCGACTTCACGACCTCCACCGTCACGATGTTGCGGACCGTCTTCGATGCCGTGGCGACGGCCTGGCGGGCGGCGTCGCTCCAGGACTTCGGGCTGGTCCCGACCATCTCGCGGATGATGATGACGCCCATCGTGTCCACCTCCTGGGTCGCGCGGCGAGGCGCAACGGTCTGTTCCGGGGGCCCATCATGACACGAGGCCGACCCGTTGCCGGGCCGGCCTCGTGGCTGCTCAGGGGGATTCGAAGGTGGGCGTGGCTCCCGCTTGAACTCGCTAGGCGCCAGCGGCGGCGCTGGACAACGTCCCGGCGCGGACCTTGTCGAAGCACGAGCTGCAGTAGACGGGCCGGTCGTTGCGAGGCGCGAACGGCACGACGGCCTGGCCTCCGCAGGCCCCGCAGATCGCGGCATGGAACTCGCGCGGGCCTTCGCTGGCGCGCGCTCGCTTGGCAATGGCGCGACACGATGGGCATCGTTGAGGGTCGTTGGTCAACCCCTTCGAGGCGAAGAACGCCTGCTCGCCGGCCGAGAAGAGGAACTCCTCGGCGCAATCGCGGCAGGTCAGGCTGCGGTCCTGGTACACCCTCTCGACTCCTCGGCTCGGGACGCCATGACATTGGAGCCCACTGGCCATGCCGGTGACGGGTCGGCGTCGGGCGAGCGTGACTGGGGTGCGCGCCCGGTCGGCCCGGGCTGGGGCCCGGAACTCATAGCGGAGAAGATACGCGCGCCGTCAAGCCCTCAGGAGACGGTTTTTCGCTGCGTGGAACCGGCCCGCCGCGAAGGGCGTCCGGGCGCCATGGTTCAGGGCATGCGTCTCGTCTCGCTTGCGGCCATCGTGCTGCTCGTCGCCGCGTGCACCAGCGCCGGCGGCAATGCCAGCGAGTCCCCTTCGCCATCGGGCGGTGGAATCGGTGCCATCGAGCATGCGACGGGCTCGACCGACGTGCTCCTGCGCTTCGAAGTGGGCGGCGGGTTCGTTGCGCCCGGTTTCCTGGCCACGGAGGCCCCGATCTTCACGCTCTATGGCGATGGGACGGTGATCGTCCGCAATCCGGCACAGGACCCACCGCCATCGGTGGGTTCGGTCTCGCCGTTACGTCCGTTCCGGATCGTCCGGCTGAACGAGGAGCAGCTGCAGAAGGTCCTCGAGGACGCCCTCGTCCAGGGCGGGCTCGGTCAGGCTCGGACGGACTACCCGGACAACCAGATCGCGGATGCTCCAACGGCTGTCTTCACGGTCAATGCCGGCGGGATCGCCAAGCGGGTTTCGATCTACGCCCTCGGGATCGATGTCGCGAACCAGCCCGATGCGCAGGCCCGGGTGGCGTTCGCCGACCTGGCCGCCCGGCTCGAGGCGTTCGACGGAGGGGGCGGGGACGCAACTGGCATGTATTCGCCCGATCGGTATCGCGGCATCCTCCAGGAAGGGCAGGCCGGAGGACCCGATGTGAAGGCGTGGCCGTGGATCACGGTTTCGCCCGGCGATTTCGTCCCGGCGTCTGACCCCAACGCCTTCCGGCTTCCATCGCGCGTCATGTCGGTCGGTGACGTCGAGGCGCTCGGGATCAACCCATACCAGGGCGGTTTCCAGGGGCTGTCCCTGGTCGGGCCGGGCGACGGCAAGGTCTATTCGTTCTCGCTGCGCCCGTTGCTCCCCGACGAATCAAGGTAGACGGCAGCCGCACCCTCAGCGTGCGCCGGGCATGGGCGGCCCTGGGCGGCCCTGGCGCACGCGTCTACGCTTCCGCGTAGCGCTCGCCGGCGTAGGACACGAAGCGCGTCTGCTTCTTCTTGAACCAGAGCCCGATCTCGCCGGTCGGGCCGTTGCGATGCTTGGCCAGCTTCAGCTTGACAACCTCGCCATCCTGCTCCTGGTCGTCCGAGCCGCGCTCCTTGTCGCGCCACAGGAACATGACGAGATCGGCGTCCTGTTCGATGGCACCGGACTCGCGAAGGTCCGACAGCCGCGGCTCCTTCGACTCGCGCATCTCCGGCTGGCGCGACAGCTGTGAAAGGGCGATGACCGGCACCGACAGCTCGCGGGCCAGGGCCTTGAGCCCCCTGGAAATCTCCGACACTTCCTGGACGCGGTTGGCATCGCGGTTGGTCGTGGTCGCCTGCATCAGCTGGAGGTAATCCACGATCACCAGGTCCAGGCCACTCTCCGCCTGGAGCCGGCGGGCCTTAGTGCGCAGCTCCATCGCCGAAATGTTCGGCGTGTCGTCGATGTACATGGGCGCCTCGGAGAGGGCGTTCATCGCGGGTGCGATCCGGGCGAAATCCATCTCCTCGAGGAACCCGCTGCGGAGGCGCTGCGAGTCGATATTGGCGACGCTCGACAGGAGCCGCAGGACGAGCTGCTCCTTGCTCATCTCCAGGCTGAAGACGCCGACACTCTTGCGCTCGCGGACCGCGGCGTGCTCGGCGACATTGAGCGCGAAGCTCGTCTTGCCGACCGAGGGACGAGCGGCCACGACGATGAGGTCGCTCTTCTGGAGACCGGTGGTGAGCGTGTCCAGGTCCGTGAACCCCGTCCGGACGCCGCTGATCTCGCCGCGATGGGCGTGCAGGTAGTCCAACCGATCGTAAGCGTCGTGGAGGAGCGACTTGAGCGGGCTGAACCCGGCGTCGAGGCGCTTCTGGCTGACCGCAAAGAGCTCGGCCTCGGCGCGGTCGATCGCCTCCTGGATCTCGGGCGGATCTTCGTAGCCGATCCCGGCAATCCGGCCGGCGGCGCCGATCAGGTTGCGCAGGACCGCCTTGCGCTCCACGATCCGCGCGTACTGGGCGACGTGAACCGCGGTGGGCGTCTCGTTGGACAGGCTGGACAGATAGGCCCGGCCGCCGACGGCTTCGAGCTCGTCACGTCGTTCGAGCGACTCGGCCACCGTGACGATGTCGATCGGCTCGCGGCGCTCGAACAGGTCCAGGACGGCCGCGTAGATGCGACCGTTGGCCTGCCGGTAGAAGTCGGCCGGTCGCAGGAACTCCGCGACTTCGATGACGGCATCGCGATCGATCAGCATCGCGCCGAGCACCGACTGCTCGGCCTCGAGACTCTGCGGTGGCAAACGGTCGATCATGCGGGGCGGACTCCAACGGCCATGGGGTCGTCATTGTGTGTGGGGGAACCACCGCTCCGGTCCACCAAGCTGGCACTCTCCCGGTTGACCCGTCCACCAACTTGGCCAGCGTGTGTGCCGCCTGTGGATGACTCAGTGGATATCCACTGCTGCGAGGCGGCGCGCCGGACGGTTCAGGCCAAGGCGGGCGGCGAGCAAGAGAGCGAACGCACTGGTTGTGCGTGAGCGAACGGCAGACCCGCCCAACGGCGGCCTGGGCCGTCCCGCGCGCCGCCCTCAATCGAGACGTCGAATGACACCAATAAGCTTGCCCTGGATCCGCACGTCGTCATAGAACTGCGCGGGATATGCCGGATTCGCGGGCTGCAACCGGATCTGGTCCTTCTCCTTGAAGAAGCGTTTCAGGGTGACGGCGTTCTCCTCGACCTGGGCGACCACGATGTCTCCGTTCCGCGCGGTCGTCTGGGGTCGGATGAGAACGAAATCCCCGTCCGTGATGTGCGCCTCGATCATGGAGTCCCCGCGCACGCGCAGGACGTAGGCGTCGCCGCTGGGCGCGAGCAGGTCCGGCACCGCCATCGTCTCGCCCGCATCCTGGTACGCCTCGATCGGACCGCCGGCGGCGATCTCGCCGATGATCGGCAGCACCCGGGCTTCCCCGGCCGTGGACTGCGGCACCAGCTCGCTGGTGAGACCCAACCTGATGGCCGCCGTGGGCGTCAGACGGATCGCGCGTGACTGGGCTGCGCCCCGTTCGAGGTATCCCTCGCGCTCCAGGATCTGGAGGTGGTGGTGGACCGCCGAGGTGGACGCCAGGCCGACCGCCCGGGCGATCTCCCGCACCGATGGCGGGAAGCCGCGGGCGCGGAGCGTCGCCGCGATGAAGTCGATGATCTTGAGCTTGCGTTCGGCGTCGTGCTTGGTCACTCGCGCCTCCTTGGGAGTCATGATAGCGAACGGACGTTCGATGTCAAGGCAGGGCCGGGATCGGAGGCAGACCTATGGCAATCATTCGCTCGGGGACTGTTGGGCGAGAGATAGGGTCGAAACAGACCCGGCCGCGCGACGCCCACGCTCAAGGACCCCAAGGATTGGGCTCTTGAGTCGGTATCTCGTGACTACGAGTCCCGGGACGACTATCAGGCCAGGAACGAGCGGCCGGCGATGCGGCAGGCCGAACCGGCCGTGCGGCAGGCCGAACAAGCCGGCACGGTCGGCGGCTGGGGTCGGCCGGTCGGGCGGTCCGGACCGGGGCTCGGCACGGTCGGCGGCTGGGGTCGGCCGGTCGGGCGGTCCGGACCAGGGGTCGGGCCCGGGAGGCTGGTAGACTCCTCCATCCCCGGACGAGTGAGGCACCTGGCGCATGGGACGCAGCACGGCCAAACGAAGCAGACGCTCAAGCGGGCGGGCGGGATTCGGCCGCGCGCTCAAGCTCCTGGCGTTCCTGCCGGTCGCCAGCCGCATCCCCACCTATGCCCGTTTGGTGACGGCCCTCGCGCTCGACGATCGGATGCCCGCAAGCCGGAAAGCCCTGCTCGCCGGCGCCGCCGGGTACCTCGTTGTCGGCCGCGATCTCATCCCCGACTCGGTCCCGGTCATCGGTGGCGTCGACGACCTCGTCGTGGTCGTGCTGGCCGTCGATCTCTTCCTCGAAGGGGCGCCCGACGATCTGCTCGAGGAGAAGCTCGACGAGCTCGACATCGACCGGGCGGCGTTCGATCGCGACATCGCCCAGATCCGGCGCTTGACGCCCGGCCCGGTCCGGCGGACCATCCGGCGGGTTCCCGGGCTGATCAGTGGTGCCGGGGACGTCATCAAGCAATTCGGTCTCGGGCCCCGGATGCGGGCCTGGATCACGAAGGAGGATCGCAGCGCGTGAAGGTCATCCTGACGAAGGACGTGGCGAAGCTCGGCAAGAGCGGTGAGATGCGGCTGGTCGCCGACGGATACGCGACCAACTTCCTCATCCCCAACCAACTGGCCGTCCCGGCGGCCGGCGGCGCCTACCGAGCGTGGCAGCACGACATCGCGAGCCGCGAGGACAAACGGATCCGGGAGCGTGCCGATGCGGAGATCGCCGCGACCCGCATCGCGAGCACGACGCTGACGATGGGCGTCAAGGTCGGCGAAGGCGGAAAGCTCTACGGCTCGATCACCTCGAAGGACATCGCCGACGCCCTGGGGCGCCGAGGGATCGAGGTCGACCGCCACAAGATCGATCTCGAGGAGCCGCTCAAGACGCTCGGGACCTACAAGGTCGCCATCAAGGTCTTCACCGGCATGACTGCCGAGGTCACGATCGTCGTCGAGCCCAAGGGCTGACGCTCGAACCCCGGGCCAGAGCCGTTCGTCATGGCCGGCTGGTCCTTCTGGGCCATCCTTCCACGACCGGCCTGCGGTCGTACTGTCCCTTCCGGACCAGGGACTGAGCTGACGAGGCGGGAGGCGGCGTGCGCTACGGATTGATCGGAGCCGGCGCGCTCGGCCTGACCGTCGCCCTCCGACTTGCGGAGCGCGGTCACGCGGTCACGGTTCTGGAGCGCGACCCGGTCCCCGGCGGGCTGGCCGGCAGCTTCGAGGTCGCCCCGGGCATCTGGCTCGAGAAGTTCTATCACCACCTGTTCCGGACCGATCGATTGGCCGTCGGCCTGATCGAGGAGCTCGGGCTCGGGGCTTCGCTGCGCTGGCACAAGCCCACGACGACGGTCTTCGTGGGCGATCGAACGCATCCACTGGATTCGGCGCCGGCGGTCCTGGGTTTCTCGCCGCTGCCGGTCGCGAGTCGGCTCCGGCTGGCTGCCGGCATCGGCTACCTGCGGGTGCTGCCATCGCCCGGCTCGCTCGAGAACCAGACCGCCGGGCGATGGATGCGCCGGGTGATGGGTGGACCTGCCTACGAGACCGTCTGGGAGCCGCTGCTCCACGGCAAGTTCGGCGCGGCGGCCGATGAAGTCTCGATGGCCTGGCTGTGGGCCAGGATCCACTGCCGTACGGCGGCGCTGGGCTACGTTCACGGTGGCTTCCATCAGCTCTACCTCGCCCTCAGTCGGAGGGTGACCGAGCTCGGCGGGACGATCGTCCACGGCGCAGCCGCGTCGAGCATCCGACGGCATGACGGCAGGCTCGAGGTCCTCTACCAGCGCAACGGCGTGGAGGAGGCCGCCACGTTCGACCGGGTGGTGTCGACGCTGCCGACCGGGCTGACCGTTCGTCTGACGCCCGAAATGCCCGCCGACTACGCGGCGCGGCATCCCGCCCCCCGGGCGCTGGGAGCCCATTGCCTCATCCTGAGCCTGGATCGACCGCTGACCGACGTGTACTGGATCGGCGTCAACGAGGCCGACATGCCGTTCCTGGCGGTGGTCGAACATACGAACATGGTCGATCCGGCGGAGTACGGCGGCCGGCACCTCGTCTATCTCGGCAACTACCGCGCGCACGACGACCCGATCTTCACGCAGTCAACCGACCAGGTGCTGGCCAGCTTCGAGCCCGGATTGCGGCGCCTGAACCCGAGCTTCGAACGATCATGGATCCGCGAGTCCTGGAGCTTCGCGGCACCGTTCGCTCAGCCGATCGTGACCCCGACGTTCGCGCGGACGATCCCGGGCTTCGATACCCCGGTCGCCGGTCTCTACGTCGCGAACATGTTCCAGGTCTACCCGTACGATCGCGGCCAGAACTACTCGATCCAGCTCGCCGAACGACTCGTTCGACACCTGGAGGCATAGGCCGCCGTGGCTGCCCTCGTCCTGGCCGTGGTCGCCACGCTCGGCGGCACCTTCGCCAGCTACGGCTTCGACCGGGAGTCGCCCGGCTACGCCAGGCTCGCGACGGGTTGCGTCGTGGGCATGACGACGCTGGCGTTCGCCGGGTTCGTGCTGGCCCTGGGCCTGGGGATGGGGCCCGCGACCGTCGTCCTGGCCGTGACCGCGGCCATGCTGCCTGCGGTCATGGTCCGCAACCCGGACGTGCGGGCGGCCATTCGGGGTGACGTCGCCGAGATCACGGCCCGGGTGGCAGCGGCCGCTCGGCGCCCGACGCGGGGGACGCTGGCGACGGCCGTCTACGGCGCCGCGATCGCAGTCGGCATCTGGCTCGTCGCGGACCACACCTTCTTCGAGACGGCCGATGGGCTCTCCATCGGTAACGTCAACAATCTCGGCGACCTGCCCTACCACGTGCAGATCACCGCCAGCTTCGCGTACGGGGCCAACTTCCCGCCACAGAACCCGGTCTTCTCCGGCGGCGGCTTCTCCTACCACTACATCGCCGACTTCCTGGCCGCGATGTATGTCGCCGCCGGAGCCTCCCTGGTGCAGGGCATGCTGATCCTGAACGTGGCGCTCGGCGCGAGCCTGCTCGTGCTCGTCCACCGCTGGACCCGGACGCTGACCGGCAACGCCATCGCGGCCCGCCTGGCGCCGCTGCTCGTCGTGTTCAGCGGAGGGCTCGGCTGGCTGCTCCTGTTCGACGAGGCTCGAACCGGTGGGCAGGGGCTCATCGGGGCGTTCACCGGATCGGACGCCCGCTACACGATCCAGCCGGACGGTGTCCTGCGATTCGGGAATTCGGTAGCGACCCTGCTCATCCCCCAGCGCGGCCTGCTCCTGGGCATGGGTCTCGCCATCATCGTCTTCATGCTCCTCTGGCAGCAGCTCGACGAACCGGCACCGACAGGTGGCGCTCGCGCCGCAGGTCGGCGATGGCGCCCCAGCGGTGGATCGAGGATGCTGATCGCGGGAATCCTGACCGGCATCCTCCCGATCGTCCACGCTCACACGTTCGCCGTCGTGCTGGGGACGGCCTTCCTGCTCGGGCTGGTCTTCAGCCAATGGCGTGAGGGTCGCTGGCAGGCGTGGGCGGTCTACGTGGTCGCGACCATCGTCGTCGCACTGCCGATCCTTGCCTGGACGGCCCGGGGCAGCCAGGCCAGCCTGTCGTCGTTCTTCGGATTCGAACCCTTCTGGGACCACGGAACGACGAATCCGATCTGGTTCTGGTTCGTCAACACGGGGATCTTCATCCCGGTGCTGGTGGGTGCCCTGGTCTGGGGGGCTGCCGGTCGCTTCCCCCGCAAGCTGCTTCTCTACACGCTGCCGTTCATGGCCTGGTTCATCGTCCCGAACGTCTTCCGCCTGGCCCCGTGGCTCTGGGACAACATCAAGGTCCTGACCTACTGGTGGCTCGGTTCGGTGCCGGTCGTGGCGCTTGTCCTGGCCCGGCTCTGGGAACGACGGTCCGCGGCCAAGGCGGCGGCGGTCGGCCTGGCCTTCGTCCTCATGGCTGCCGGTGCGCTCGACGTCGCCCGCGCGGCGGTCGGACCGTCGTACCAGGAATTCGATCCCGATGGGATGGCGTTCGCCGAGATGATCCGCCAGAAGACCCCGCCGACGGCGGTGATCCTCACATCGCCCACCTACAATACCGCGGTGTTCCTGACTGGCCGGCCTGTCTTCATGGGCTACGCCGGGTTTCTCTTCGCGAACGGCCTCCCGTACACCGAACGCGACCAGGAGGTGCGCACGATCTACGCCGGAGGCCCAGGCGCCGAAGACCTGATCGCGCGCAACCAGATCTCGTACATCGTCGAAGGACCCCAGGAGCGCCGCGACGTGGCACCGAACGACGCGTTCCTGGCGCGCTTCCCCGTCGTGGCCGTGAGCGGCGAGTACCGGCTCCTTGAAGTCCCGCAGCCGTAAGCGCCTGAGGTCCGCGCCGGGGGTGGCGCGGATGGCGCAGAACCCCGGGCCGGCGCCCGCAACCGGCCAGACGGCGCCCGCCGCCGACCTGACCGCGCCGGTATCCGTCGCCAACGGGCCGTCCGATGCCGGACAGGCCCCCGGTCTGATGGGTCAGGTCGATCGCTGGTTCGTGCCCGCCGCCGTGGTCATCGTGTTGGTCGCCGCCGCCCTGCGCCTGCCCGAGCTTGCGCTCAACCCGTTCCACCATGACGAAGGGGTGAACGGGTTCTTCACCACGAACCTGGTGCGTCAGGGAACGTACGTCTACGACCCGGCGAACTACCACGGCCCATCGCTCTACTACTTCGCCGTGCTCTCGGAACTGGTATTCGGGCTGACGACCGAGGCGATGCGCCTGGTGCCCGTGGTCTTCGGGCTCCTGATGGTGGGGCTGGTCCTCCCGCTGCGCCGGTATCTGGGCACGGTTGCGGTCCTGACCGCAGCCGCCCTCCTGGCCGTCTCGCCGGGAGCCGTCTACATCTCGCGCTATTTCATCCACGAGACGCTGCTCGTCGCCCTGACGCTCGCGCTCGCCGTCGCCGTCATCTTCTATATCGATCGCCGCCAGCAGCGATACCTGCTCGCGGGCGCCGCGGCCGCGGCCCTCCTGTTCGCGACCAAGGAGACCGGGATCCTCACGGTCGCGGTGCTCGTGATCGCGCTGGCCGTCGCCCGCGTCTACGTTGACTGGCGGACGCCGCGGCGACCCACGACCAGACCTCGGAGGCAGGTCCAGCAGCGACGGTCGGTCTGGATCGAGGGCGTCGAATACCGGCCCGCCATGACGGATGGGCCGGACGACGGGCCCCCGGGATCGTGGTCACGAGTCCGGATTCCGCGCGAGCAGTTGGCCGCGGCGGCGGTCGTCTTCCTCGTGATCTACGTGCTCCTGTACTCGTCCTTCTTCACCAACTTCCCCAAGGGCCTGATCGATTCGCTGGCCACGTTCACCATCTGGGCGCAGCACGGCGAGTCCACCCAGGTCCAGCCGATCTACCGGTACCTGCAGTGGCTGATCCCGGTCGGGGCGCCCGGGATGATCCCGGTCGACGTGCCGATCCTGGCCCTCGGCGTGGCCGGCGGGCTGATTGCCGCGATCCGCGCGAACGACCGACTGTGGGTCGTCATCGGGCTGTGGGCGGCCGGGATCACCTCGGTCTACTCGATCATCCAGTACAAGACCCCGTGGATCCTCCTGAACATGCTGTTGCCGTTGGCCCTGCTGGGGGGCCTGGCCGTCCAGGAGGCCGTGCGGCTGGTCCGGGCGAAGAGGATCCAGTGGAGGCTCGGCGTGCCCCTCGCGCTCGGTGCCGCCATCGCGATCAGCGGGTACCAGGCGATCGACCTCAACTACAACCGCTATGACGACCAGGCCTACCCGTACGTGTACGTCCACTCCACCCGCGACATGCTCAGCCTCGTCGCCGAGGTCGAGGCGACCGCCCGGCGCGCCGGAACGGGCACGCAGACGGGCATCGTGTTCGTGTCATCCGAATACTGGCCGCTGCCGTGGTACTTCCGCGACTACCCGCGGGCTGGGTTCTACGGCCAGATCGTCGACACCCAGGAAGCGATGATCGTGGCCAACGTGACCCAGGAAGCAGAGCTCGAGCCGAAGATCACCGGCGCCTATGAGAAGGTCGGGACCTACAACCTCCGGCCGGGCGTGGACCTGGCGCTCTACGTCCGCTCGGACATCCCGTAGGGGTAGCGGATGCCTGCTCGCCGCTCGGCACTCCCTCGGCTGCTGGTCGGCGTGCTCATCAGCGCGGTCTTCCTGGCGGTGACCCTGTCACGGGTCAACCTGGAGCAGGCCGCCGCGGCGATCGGGCAGGCAGCTCCGGCCGGCCTCGCGGCCGCATTGCTGATCGTGCTCGTGGACCTCTGCCTCCGGGCGCTCCGCTGGCACGTGCTGCTGGTCAACGTCGACGAGGCGGTGACTCGCCCACCGTACCGGCTGGCATTCGGCTATCTGACGCTCGGGTTCGCGGCCAACGCCGTGCTGCCTGCCCGCCTTGGTGACGTGGCGCGGGCGGTGCTGGCCGCGGGAACGTTCAAGGCCCCGCGACTCGCGATCTTCGGCACGATCATGATCGAGCGCATCACCGACGGCTTGACCATGCTCGGTCTCGCGATCCTGTCGAGCCTGGTCGTTGCCAGCGCGTCCGAGCTGCAGGCCCTGACCGGCTTTGCGATCGTGCTCGTCGTCGCCGGCCTGGTCGTGGCGGTCGTCGGTTGGATCGCGATCTCGAGGTCGGCGCTCGCGACGACCCGGATCGCGACCGTGCTCGCCGGCCTCGTTCGACGGCTCTCGGCCGGCGCAGGTGCGTTCCGCCATCTCGGTTCCGCGGCGTCGTTCCTCGGCCTGACCGCGGTGCTGACGACCACGGCGATCCTGGTCGCGTGGGCGGTTCTCCAGGCGGTGGGCGTGAACCTGAGCCCGATCCAGGCGGTGCTCTTCCTGAGCGGTATCGCGCTGTCGCTCGCGATTCCCGCCGCGCCCGGGGCGCTGGGCACCTACGAATTCGTGGGTGTGGCGATCATCACCGGGCTCGGCTACACGCCCGAGCAGGGGCTGGCGACCATCCTCCTCATGCGGATCATCACGACGTTCCCGCCCGCCCTGATCGGGCTCGTATCGATCTGGGCCCTCCACGTTCGTCCGGATGCCATCGCCGGGTCCGCGGAGGCGCCGGCCCGCGAGGTCGAGTCGACATGACCGGGCCAGCGATCTCGCTGGTGATCCCCGCCTACAACAGCGAGCGCTACCTGAACGACAACGTGCTCCGGGTCCGCGAGTTCTACGCCCGGGCCGGGATCGACGGCGAGATCGTGGTCGCCGACGACGGCAGCACGGACCGGACCGCCGACTCCGTCGCCGAGACCGACCGGGTCCGGGTCCTTCGGCTGCCCCATCGAGGCAAGGGAGCGGCCGTTCGCGCCGGGATGGCCGCGACCACGGGTGCGATCTGCGGCTTCACCGATGCCGACCTGCCGTACGGGACGGACGCCCTCCCGCTCGCCATCTCGTATATCCGCGACCGTCGCTACCACGCGGTGATCGGCGACCGGACACTGCCCGGATCGTCCTACGAGAGCACCGGGCTGCTCCGAACGGCCGTCTCGGAGGTCGCCAGCTTCGCGTTCCGCACGCTCGTGACGGGCGGGATCTACGACACGCAGTGCGGCTTCAAGGTCTTCCGCGGCGATGTCGGCCGGGAGATCTTCCGCCTGGCGCGGATCAATGGCTTCGCGATCGACGTCGAGCTGATCTACCTGCTCCTCAAGTACCGCCTCGACCTCAAGCGGATCCCCGTCCGGCTCGAGCGCAACGCGCCCAGTTCGGTCCGTGTCGTGCGTGACTCGGCCGCCGCGGTCCGGGATATCGCGACGATCCGCTGGAACTGGGCGACCGGTCGCTATCGGACCGCGCTCCTGGTCGACCTCCTCCACGCCGAGCTTCTGCGCGACGTCGACGAGGCCCAGCTGCGGGCAAGCTCGTCACCCGACCCGCCCGGATGATCGCGCTCGTCTATCTCGCGGTCATGATCTGGTTCGGCGACGCGATCGCGCGCCGCTGGTTCGAGTTCGCGTCGTGGCCGCACCGCCTGGCGACCGGCTTCCTCGTCGGCCTCCTCGTCGGTACCTGGCTCTCGTACCTGTGCGGGTTGATCGCCGCCGGCACCGCTGATCCGATGGCCTACAGCGCGATCGCCAGCATCTGGGCCATGGCGATCGCCGCGCTCTGGCTGCGCCGGCGACCGGCGTCGCCGGCCATCGCCAACCGCGGCCTGCTTCGCTCGGCTCGCGCCGAGTGGCTGCTCGTCCTGCTCGCCACGGTCGTGGTCGGCTGGATGATGACGTCCACGTTCAACCAGGCCGACGGCCAGCTCCGGATCGCGGGCGACCTGTGGAGCGACTTCGGCCCGACCTCGGCGATCTCCCAGAGCTTTGCCCTCGGGCACAACTTCCCGACGGAGTACCCGCACTTCGCCGGCGAGCCCATCCGCTACCACTTCCTGTACTACTTCCAGGTCGGCAACCTGACCTACCTCGGTCTCGACCCCGCGTCCGCCAACAACATCGTGAGCATCCCGTCCGTGGTGGCGATGTTGCTGGTCCTGGCGGCCCTGGGCGAGCGGCTCTTCCGCTCGCGGTGGGTGGGCTGGCTCGGGGTAGGCCTCTTCTTCTTCCATGGCGCGCTGTCCTTCATGCCATACCTGGGCAGCTTCCCGTCGCTGGGCGACGCGATTGCGGGGCTGCCCAACCTCGATCACTTCCTGTCCTCGGGATTCCCATACCGCGGGGAGGAGTGGGGGATCTGGACACAGGACGTCTTCCTGAACCAGCGTCACCTCGCGAGCGCGATCGGAATCGTGCTGGTCGTGGTCCTCTTCCTGCTGAATCGGCTTCCGGGCCCGGTTCCGGGGCCCGTCGACGGCGAAGCCGGCTCGCACCGGGGATGGGCCGCCTCGGCCACGGCCGCGCTGGCCGAGCGTCGGCGCCAGTGGGCCGAAACGCTGCGCCGGCCGTCGGCCGCCCTGGTGGGCCTCGTCCACGACCCGTGGTTGCCCGGCTACGCCCTGTGCGGTCTGCTCGCCGGGTTGCTCCCGCTCTACAACGGCGCGATGTTCATCGCGGCGGCCGCCGTCCTCGGCATCCTGTTCGTCGTCTTCCCGAACCGCTCGAGGATGATCGTCCTGGCGGTCGCGGCGGCCATCCCGGCAGTGCCGCAGCTCCTGTTCCTTCGGCCGGGGACGATGTCCGGTCAGCAGACGTACCCGACGTTCTACTGGGGCTACATCGTCGACGACCCGACGCTCCTGCGGGTCGGGACCTACCTCGCCTTCATCTTCGGACCGAAGCTGATCCTCGCCGGCATCGGCCTGCTCGCCGGGACGTGGGAGCAGCGCCGGGTCTTCCTCGCGTTCGTGTCGCTGGTCGCGGTCGCCTTCCTGGTCCAGCTGAGCGTCGAGGTCCTGGCAAACCACAAGTTCATCCAGACCTGGCTGATCGTCGCCAACCTCTTTGTCGCCTACGGCATCGTCCGGTTGTGGCGCGCCCGATCGGAGATCCGGCTGCCCACCCGGCTCGTGGCGGTCGGGCTGACGACCGTGATCGTGGCCGGCGGTCTCATCGATCTGATCCCGATCAAGAACGAGCGGATGTACGCGGTGGGTGTGGACGGCGATCCGCTCTACGAGTGGGTCCGCACGCAGACCGCCCCGAGCGCCGTGTTCCTGACGGACCTGGTCGTCGTCCACGGCATCCTGGTGGCCGGCCGCAAGGTCTATCTCGGCTGGCCGTACTACGCCTGGTCGGCTGGCTACGACACGGTCGCCCGCGAGCATTGGTACCGGGATCTCTTTGCCCTGCGGAGCCCGCGCGAGCTGGTCTCGCGCCTCCAGGCGGCCGGGATCGGCTACGTCGCCTTCGACGACGGCCTGCGTGATCGGGGCGAGGCTCCCAGGGTCAACGAGGACCTGTACCGCGCACATTTCGAGGTGGTCTTCACCGATCCGGACAACCGCTACGGCCATCTCACGATCTACCGGGTTCCGGCGGACCCGGGCGCCGCGACGAGCCTGCCCGACGCTGCCCCCGGGGACATGTACGTCGGCGGCGCAGGGTCCGGGACGGGCCAGTTCGACGGACCTCGCGGCCTGGCCCGGGATCCGTCTTCGGGCGATCTGCTCATCGCCGACAGCGGAAACAACCGGATTTCGCGCTACTCGTCGAGCGGCGACCTGATCGGCTCATTCGCGGCACCTGGATCCGCCGGCGAGCCGGAAGCCAGACCGACGGGCGTCGCCATTGACCCGCGCGGCCAGGTCTACGTCGCAGCCGGGGACCGGCTGCTGGCCTTCGACTCGACCGGTGCGTTCGAGCGGGATTGGCGCGAAGCGGACGGCCGGTCGTTCTCGGTGCTGCATGACGTCGCGACCGATCGAGATGGACGAGTCTTTGCCCTTGACTCTGGAACCGGGCGAGTCATCGAGATCCAGACCGACGGAAGCATCACCGCCTGGGGGAGCATCGGCGGAGGCGATGGACAGCTGGAACATCCGAGCGGCCTGGCCGTCAATGGGGCCACCGTGGTGGTCGCCGACACGGGCAACGCGCGGATCGTCGAGTTCGATCGGGACGGGCCCTTCCTCGATTCGCTTCCGGTGCCCGACTGGCAAGCCGGCAGCGATGGCGGCGCGGATGTCGCGGTCAACGACGCCGGGACGATCTGGGCGTCGAGCCCGGCCACGAATTCGATCGTGGTCTTCCGACCCGATGGAACGCAGGCGGGGTCACTGACGCCGACCGGGGCGGACCAGCTCGACCAGCCATCGGGATTGGCCCTGCAACCTGGAGGGGCGCTGTTCGCCTCGAACCTCGGCTCGAACCGGATCACCCTGCTCACCCAGCCGAATCCCTGAGGCGGCCACCCGGCGCTGGAGCGGTGGCCTCGCCAGCGGGGCGATGATGATGGGACCGTGACCGACCGGACGATCCTGCACGTGGACCTGGACGCGTTCTTCGCGGCCGTCGAGCAGCGCGACCGCCCGGAGCTGCGCGGGCGACCGGTGATCGTGGGTGGCGGCGGCGGGGAGGATTCGCGTGGGGTCGTGTCGGCCGCGAGCTACGAGGCGCGGAAGTTCGGCGTCCATTCGGCGATGTCGCTGCGCGAGGCATACCGGCGCTGCCCGAACGGCGTGTTCCTGCCGGTCGACGGCCGCCGCTACCAGGCCGCCAGCCGCGAGGTGATGACGATCCTTCGCCGGTTCACCCCGCAGGTCGAGCCGATCTCGATCGACGAGGCGTTCCTCGACGTCAGCGGCTCGGTCGCTCTGTTCGGCGACGGCGCGGCCATCGCCCGGCAGATCAAGGACGCCGTCCAGGCCGAGGTGGGCCTGACCGCGTCGGTCGGCGTGGCGACCACGAAGCTGGTGGCCAAGATCGCGTCCGACCTGCGCAAGCCTGACGGGCTGGTGGTCGTCGCGCCAGGCGAGGAGGCGGCGTTCCTGGCTCCACTGCCGATCTCTCGCCTGTGGGGCGTCGGGGAGAAGACGGCCACCGTCCTTGCTGACTACGCGGTCAGGACCATCGGCGATCTCGCCGCCCTGCCACCGGACCTGATCGAGCGCCGGTTCGGGAAGCACGGTGCGTCGCTCGTGGAGCGCGCTCGCGGGATCGACCCGGACTCCGTCCACGAGGGTGACCCCGCGAAGTCGGTCGGCCACGAGCACACCTTCGACGTCGACACGAGCGACCCGGAGACGATCGAGCGAACGCTCCTGGCGATGTCCGATGGCGTTGCCGGCCGGCTCCGTTCGGCGGGCGTCCGCGCCGCGACGGTCGCGGTGAAGATCCGCGACTCGAGCTTCCGCACGATCACCCGCCAGCGAACGCTGTCGGAGCCGACCGACCTGACCGAGCCGATCTTCCGCGCCGCCCTCGAGCTGGCCCGGCCGGAGGTCCGCGGCATCCGGGTCCGGCTGCTCGGCGTGACTGCCTCGAACCTCGGCGAGCGCGAGCAGCTGGCGCTGTTCGAGGCGACCGAGCCCCGCCGCCGGCGCGCCGTCGAAGCGGCGGACTCGCTTCGCCGCCGGTACGGGGAGCGGGCGGTCACGAGGGCGAGGCTGCTCGGCGCCGGATTGCCCGCCCCGTTCGAGCGCGATCCGCGGAACCCGCTCGACCGGCGGGCACGAGGCCGTCGGGCCGACCCGGCCGACCTCGAGGAGGCGGGCCGGTCCGTCACGGGCCGTGACATCCAAGCTGACGCGGAGGGCGACGAGATTCCGCCCGACGAGTCTTGACATCGAACGCCTGTTCGGTCTAGGATCTGCGTCGTAATCGAACAGACGTTCTGTCGGACGAGTGCCCCGGACGACACGACCCCAGCGCCCCCGGAAAGGAGCCATCGAGCATGGCATTCATCCGTGTCGAGCCCGTCCAGGTCCAGGTCCGCACGAATTGGTTCAGTGGGCGCCCACGGGAGATCACCTGGGGCGACGAGCGACTCCCGATCACCCGGCTTGCGGTCGTCCGGGAAGAGGCGGCGGCCTATCCCGTGATCACCGGCCCTCGCACGCTCTTCGAGGTCGAAACACCGCGGGCCCGGCTCTCCCTCTCGTTCCAGCACCGTTCGCGGCGCTGGACGGTCACGGGCCTGGATCGGTCGATGCCGGCGATGCCGGCTTCGCGCGACCGCTCGCGCACGCGACCTGCGCTTGCTTCCCCGCTCGCCGTCGCCCTGGCCGCCCAGGGCCGTGAGCGGTAGCCATCCGCAGGCGTTGATGGATTGAACTCACCGGCAGCGGCGTCCTCCCACCGCTGCTCATCGTCGGGGTAGCGGGGCAGGCGCGCCGGTACCGCGCCTGCCCCGCTCCGGCGTCCGGGAACGGTCGATGCCCGCGTTGGCCGCTGCGCGCGTTCGCTCACGCACAGGCCGTGCGCTCACTCGCGACACGCCCGCGACCGTACAATCCGGCGGTGGATCCATCGGGTGAGCCGCGGTTCCGTGATCTGACGCTCGATCAGTTCGTGGCGGAGCTGGCGTCGGCCGCCCCCGTGCCGGGCGGCGGGAGTGCCTCAGCGATCGCCGCCAGCCTGGGGGCTGGGCTCGTTGCCATGGTCGCTTCGCTGTCGATGGATCGGCCCAGGTACGCCGAGCATGCCGCGCTGCTGGGCTGGGCGGCTGAGGCCGGTCGGGGCCTGGCCGAGCGGTTCCTGGCGATCGCCGACGACGACGCCCTGGCCTACGCCGGCTTCGCCCTGGCCATGAAGCTGCCGCGCGACACCGACGAGCAGCGCGAGGTTCGGGGGGCCGCCCTTCGAACCGCCGCGCGGCATGCTGCCGACGTGCCGCTCGAGGCCGTCGAGGCCTGCGTGGAGCTGGTCCTCGTGGCCGAGGCGCTCGCCGGGCGGAGCAACGTCAACGCCTCGAGCGACCTCAGTGTGGCCGTGCTTCTCGGCGAGGCTGCCGCTCGTGGCGCGGCGGCGAACGTGATGGTCAACCTTCCGAGCGTTGGGGACTCCGAGTACGCGACCCGGACCACGGAGCGCGTCGATGGGTACCTTCACGAGGTCGAGCGGCTGGCTTCACTGACCCGGGAACGCGTCGGCAGTCGCGAGGCCCGCGAGCCGGTCCCAGCCCCGGTGCGGTCTTGATCGCGTGACCCCCTCGGGCGCCCGGTTGCTCGAAGGCGGGGCCATGGCGGAGGAGATCCGGACGGCGGTCGCCGAGGACGTCGCCACTTTCAGGGCGGCGCACGGACGGTCGCCCGGGCTGCGTGTCGTGATCGTCGGGAAGGCCGCGCCCTCCACGGTGTACCTGGAGCGGATCCTGCGCGGCTGCGCCAAGGTCGGCATCGACGCCGGATTCGTGGAGCTCGAGGGCGAGGCAACCGAATCGCGGGTGGTCGCGGCGATTCGCGAGCTCAACGCCGACCCATCGGTCGATGGCGTCATCGTCCAGATGCCACTTCCCGCGACGATCCGACTGCGAGCCGTGATCGATGCGATCGATCCGGCCAAGGACATCGACGGGATCCATCCGCTCAACGCCGGGCTGCTGCGCCTCGGGTACGACGGCTTCCTGCCCGCCACGGCCCACGCGGCCGTTGAGATCCTGCGCCGGTCGGGGATCCAGATGGAGGGCCGCGACGCGGTCGTCATCGGCCGGTCGGCCGTCGTCGGCATGCCCGCCGCATTCCTGCTGGTCAAGGAGGACGCGACGGTCACCGTCTGCCACTCGCGGACGCGCGACCTCGCCGGTCACGTCCGGCGCGCGGACATCGTGGTCGCCGCCGCGGGCGTGCCGGGCCTGGTGACCGGGGCGATGCTCAAACCGGGGGCCGTGGTCGTGGATGTGGGGATCAACGTCGTCGACGGTCGGATCGTCGGCGACGTCGACTTCGCGTCCGCGCGCGAGGTCGCTTCCGCAATCACGCCGGTTCCAGGCGGCGTCGGCCCGCTGACCAACGCGCTCCTGCTCACCCACCTGATCCGGGCCGCCGAACACCAGGCGTCCACTCGACCCGAGCCCTCCGCCGCACTCCGAGGAGTCCAATGAGCATCCCGTCCGATCTCGAGATCGCCCGTTCCGTCACGCCGCGCCCAATCGTGGACATCGCGCGAGACCTCGGCATCGCCGATGACGAGCTCGAGCTGTACGGCCCGACCAAGGCCAAGGTCACGCTCGAAGCGATCCGTCGCCTCGAGGCCGAGCGTCCGCGAGGCAAGTACGTCGTCGTCACGGCGATTACCCCGACGCCGCTCGGCGAAGGCAAGTCGACCACCACGGTCGGGCTCGCCCAGGGCCTCAACAGGATCGGCCACAAGGCGTCGGTCAACATCCGCCAGCCGTCGCTCGGCCCGGTCTTCGGGATCAAGGGCGGCGCGGCCGGGGGCGGCTACAGCCAGGTCATCCCGATGGAGGATTTCAACCTCCACCTCACCGGCGACGTCCATGCCATCGGCGCCGCACACAACCTCGCGGGAGCGTTCCTCGACAACAGCCTCCACCACAAGAACCCCCTGGGGATCGATCAGCACGGGATCCTCTGGCCCCGCGTGCTCGACATCAGCGACCGGGCTCTGCGCCACGTCGTCATGGGGCTCGGTGGGCGCGAGGACGGGATCCCGCGCGCGAGCGAGTTCGTCATCACGGTCGCCTCGGAGGTCATGGCGGCCCTTGCCCTCGCGACAGACCTGTTCGACCTGCGCGCGCGCCTTGGCCGGATGGTGCTCGCGACCCGGTTCGATGGCTCGCCGGTGACCGCGGAGGATCTCAGTGTCGCGGGCTCGATGACCGTGCTCCTCCGAGACGCGATCAAGCCGAACCTGCTGCAGACCCTGGAGGGAGGGCCGGCGTTCGTGCACTGCGGGCCGTTCGGCAACATCGCCCACGGCAACAACTCGATCATCGCCGACCGGCTCGCCCTGGTGACCAACGACATCGTCTGCACCGAGGCCGGCTTCGGGGCCGACATGGGCGCCGAGAAGTTCTTCGACATCAAGTGCCGGGCATCGGGCCTCGTCCCGGATGCGGCCGTGGTGGTCGCCACGGTCCGGGCGCTCAAGATGCACGGCGGGGTCGGCAAGATCGTGGCCGGCAAGCCGCTCGATCCGGCCCTCCAGGAGGAGAACGTCGAGGCCGTGCGGCGCGGTGCGGCCAACCTCGCCAAGCAGATCGAGAACGTGGCGATCTTCGGGATCCCGGCCGTGGTCGCGATCAACGCCTTCCCGACCGACACGACCGCTGAGGTGGCGGCGATCCGCGAGGTCGCCCTCGCCGCCGGAGCACGCGATGCCGTCGTCGGCACCCACTTCGTTGACGGCGGTAAGGGTGCGGCGGCGCTCGCCGAGGCGGTGTGGGCCGCCGCTACGAGCGGGGAGCGCGGCTTCAAGCTGCTCTACCCGGACGACATGGCACTCGCAGACAAGATCGAGACCATCGCCACGAAGATCTACGGCGCCGACGGCGTCGACTTCCTGCCGGCCGCCAGCAAGTCGCTCAAGCAGTTCGAGGAGATGGGCTACCGCCACCTGCCGATCTGCATGGCGAAGACCCAGTACTCGCTCAGCCACGACGCGACACTCAAGGGTCGCCCGACCGGCTTCCGGGTGCCCATCCGCGAGATCCGCCTGTCCGCCGGGGCTGGGTTCATCACGCCGCTGTGCGGAGAGATGCGGACGATGCCGGGGCTGCCCTCGCGACCTGCCGGCGAGAAGATCGATATCGACGCGAACGGGAACGTAGTCGGCCTCTTCTAGGCCGGCTCGCCAGGGCGGCGCATCGCGGCGTTGTCGCCTGCGCGCGTTCGCTCACGCACTTCGAGTGCGCTCGCTCTCGTGCTCGGCTCCGCCTTGCGCTGCACCGCCCTGGCGAGCCGGCAGGTCCTGGCAGGCGCGCATCG